>CALMZO010000023.1 GCA_937870825.1 uncultured Chloroflexota bacterium
ATTGTGGCGCGGCGCGCAGATTCGGAAAGCGGATGGCAGTCATGGCACGGTAGAACAAATCGAGATTGTGCGGCGCGTGGAGAGGATGTATGACCAAGTCCACAACTTTTTCATTGGACAACAAGAATGGGTAGTCCATAACTGTGATCGCACTCGACTCGGTCAGAATCCGGGGGGGGGCTGTGGGTGACCAACTTCGTTGAATGTTTTGGAAAGAAAAGCAAGACAATTCAGATGGTCAGATGAAAGAGCACTCAGCGAGTTGTTTAAATTGAGTGATAAACTAAAGACAGCAGTCAAACGAATGGGACCGATCCCACTTCGATCAATATCGACTGCTTGCTGTGGGGCTGTGATCTATCGGAAGCCCCACCGCGGGCATACTTGTGTTCGCGCGATGGATTAGAACTCGCTTTTGGCGAGCATCCTCAAATGCTGAGGAGGGGAATCGTGTATTTTGTATTTGATTCTGCTATCACTGTTTGGAACGACAAAACGGTACAAGCAAAAATCATCGGAAGCTGTCCACCACCTGAGGAACTGGAAAAGTGGTGGACGAACAAACCATTCACTCAGATTCCGGATTTTGCGTTTTCGATTGACCTCGATGCCCCTCTACTTGACAATTACTTTACGGGTATCGGTGTTGATCTCTACTCATCTCGGCTCATCGAAATCTTGCGCCAAGCCAAGGTGTTGTTTGAATCCTTTCCGGCAATGATCACAAATCTGTACACCAATGCCTCAGCGTCGGTTTCGTATCAGACATTTCACCTCTTGGAAATTCAAGGCGGGGTACATATGGAGAAGTCCGAAATTGACAAAGAGAGTGGAGGAATTCGCCATCTAGTCTTAACACAAGATTGCTTGAACCGTTCGACGCCTCTGTTCCGCTTAGAAGAATACCCAAACCTAGTTTTATTGCACACAAGCCTCAAAGATATTTTGGATAAGCAGGGAATAACGGGATGCTTGTATATACCCACTGATGACTTCCAGAATGTTGAACTTCAATGGTAGCAACGCGAAAGATTTGGTCTATTCCGTCGGATTATACTCTCCGCCCCATCCAGCTCGCGCCCGCGAGTCTTATCCCGAAGCATTGAGGGAATCGCACGACCATCGAGTACGCGTATGACCCCCTCTACCGCCTAACCAGCGCAACTACACCGATGCGTACATCCTTCGTTCCTCAGGACAGGCGCTCCACGTTTGCATATTCGTATGATGCCGTAGGCAATCGCTTGACGCAAACGATTGATGGCAAGACCATCACGACCACGCCCGAGCATCCCTTCTACACGCTTGAACGCGGCTGGGTACCGACAGGTGAGCTGTGGCGCGGCGCGCAGATTCGGAAGGCGGATGGCAGTCATGGCACGGTAGAACAAATCGAGATTGTGCGGCGCGCACAGACGATGTACAATCTCACTGTCAGCGAGGCACATACCTTCTTTGTCGGGGAAGAAGAATGGTTGGTGCATAATGATTGCAAAGAATTCGATATCGTCAAATATAGCGAGAAGGCTCCAGGATTCGAAAAGCACCATGGAGTGATGGATGTGTGGGCAAGGCATAATATATCGGGTTATAACAGAGCAGATGCGCCGAGCATAGTCCTTTCACCACAACGTCACCAACTTACCAAGAATTGGTTTAACAATTGGCGCAAATTGCACACTGGCTCAATCATGGGTGATGTTGACTGGACAAAAATTTCTGCCCAAGAGGCTCAAGAAATGTCCTATGGAATGTTTAGGGAGGCAAAGGTTCCCGACCATGTTATTGCGGATTATTTTCGCCCGTTCAACCAATACATCTATGGCATTCCCAGATGAACATGGAGGTATTACATGGAGATTGAAAACCTTGTTAAACAAGTAAAGCACTTGACAAACTGTGTCGTGTTTCCTCCAATCGGAATACCAGTCCTTCCCGAAGAGTATCATCTCCCAAATGACTTGAATCACTTTTATGACCTCTGCGGCGGCATGATTCTTTTTGAGAACACAGCCTTTCCGACGTACGTGGTATCACCTCAAGACCTTGTTGTCGCCAATCCAGTAATCTTTTCTGGAGTGGACAACTCGGACTTGACTGCTACCAAAGGGGATTTGTCATGGTCATGGTACCTCATCGGTAAGGGACCAAACTCGCAATTTATTACAATTGACCTTGCGCCTGAACGACTTGGAATGTGTTATGACAGTTTTTGGGATCGCCATCCTCGTGACAGCGATATCATTGCACACTCATTCACTGAATTGCTATCAGGGTTACTGAAAACACGGGGCGAGTATTATTATTGGGACGCTTTGGACTTCAAGTCTCTTGGCAATCCATACACGATGGAGAGTCAATGACTCAAGAACCGATGGATTGCGTCACGACGAACTATGTGGGAGCCCGTCCCGAAGCATTGAGGGAATCGCACGACCATCGAGTACGCCTACGCCCCCCCTATCGCCTCACCAGCGCGAACTACACAGGCGCGTACATCCTTCGATTCCTCAGGACAGGCTCTCACGTTCGCGTACGCGTACGATTCCGTCAGCAATCGGCTCACACAAACGCTTGATGGTGCGGCGACGAATGAGGATAGCAGCGCAGCTCTGCAACTTGAAAATCCCGCGCGCCTCTTGACACGAACACTTGTTCGGGCGTATAGTACGCACACGAACGAGTGTTCTATTTTTTAGTGAGACAAATTTCAAATTTGTCTTACCTTATCAAAGGAGGTTTCGCATGTCGCATCCGATTGTTCATGTCGAGTTGGCAGCCAAGGACCCTGCCGTCTCGAGCAAATTTTACGCGGACGTGTTCGACTGGAAGATTGAGGTAGATCCCAACTTTAATTATTACCAGTTCGACGCCGAAGGCGGACCGGGCGGCGGATTCAACACTATCGGCGAACAAGGCACGCAGCCCGGGGACGTGATTCCGTATATTGGCGTGGACGACATTGATGCCTACCTGTACAAGGTGGAAGCGGCAGGCGGCAAGACGCTGCTGCCCAAGACGGAAATTCCCGGCGTCGGCTGGTTCGCGCATTTTGCGGACCCCGGCGGCACGCGCGTCGCGTTGTACACGAGCGCGCGCAACGGACAGGGTTAGTTCCGCTAGCGATGCAAATCAAGAACGGACACGGTGGTTCGACAAAGGTCACCACTGCGTCCGTTCTCTCTTTTACGGATTGATGTAAAAATTTCGCCACCGCGTCCACCCGCCGCATTGTGTTGCATCACACGCTTGCGCGCGCCACCAGTAGCGATGTTCGCGCGGCAATTTTCGTAACGTGAGGGATGGACCCGGCACACTCACATTCTTCCATTCCGCGCCGTTTTTGGTGTCTTGCCGCACGACAATTTGATACTGTGTCGCGCACGAAACGCGCGACCATTCCAATTTCACTCTGCGGGCATTGAACGCTGCTTTGTTCGGCGGTGCGGTGAGGGTTGGTACGGGCGGTACGCCATTGCATGGTTCTGAAGTTTGGGTTGGTGTACGTGTTGCGGTAGGTGTGCGCGTTGGGGTGCTCGTGCGCGTGTTCGTCGGCGTCGCGGTGTTGCCATCTTGCTGCGCTTGCCCCGAATCTACATGCACCAGCAGCGACGATTCATCCACCGCTTCAAAATCGTAACCATGAACATTTACTTGTAACTCGTGCAAATCGTCGTCGTCCCAATTCGGGTCAGGCGCGCCGGACAGGTACCACGCGCCGCCATTGTCCGCGACAAACATGCCGTACTGTTTCAACGTTCGCAGAATCACTTGGTTCGTTTCAGAAAATCCCGAGATGTCAAAATTATTTTTGAGACGAAAACGCAAACCCATTGGCGGGTCGTTGACATTGTTGCTCGTGTTCGTGCGATGGCGCGCGGGCCAAAGATAACTGTAATGGGTTTGCGGCACGGTAAAACGAAACGCGTGAGGAATGACGCCATCGCCCGCGAGTGCTTGCAACACCTCTTCACGTTTGACGAGTCCCGCGAGAATGGCCAAGCCCGCCGCGTCCGCGCTCGTCCAGTCTTGTGGACGCAGCGCGTTCGACGTCAAGTCAAAAATCGCGCCATACGCGCGCCAACTGCCGTTCGCGTTCGGAAACGCGCGATACAATTCAAACAATGTGCAGTCGCCCTCGCGCACAATCAAAACATGCCTGTCACCAGCGCTGTTGGGTCCGCCTTCAATTGGCGCGTTCGTCGGAATCGGATAGGGACCGGGGTCGGCTTCATTTCCATAGGGCGTCAACGTAATGCCGCGCAGCGGTTGATTCGTCGGAACGACAAGGTACGGAATGCCGTTCGGCGCGCCGTTCCACACCGTTCCGAAATCGGGATGCAAACCCGCGTTCGCGCCGATGCGATTTACGAAATTGTCCGAGTTGGAATGAACGGGGAGCGCGTCAATGCGCGTGTTCCAAATGTTGTTGTTTGGAAAAATCGCGCAGCCGCCAATTTCGGCAAAAGCGCGGCGCGGCAAAAACGTTGCGCTCAGGGCGAGAACCAAAATACTCGCGCTCACCAACGCAACGAACCATGGTGATTGTGGCAGGCAATTCTTCATGCGTTGATTGTAACATTCGCGCGCACAAGCCAAAATGAGAAATTTGGCTTTATAATCGGTGGGCAGAAAAGGAAACGCCCTGCTCGGTCAAGCGGGGCGTCAAGAAAAACGGCAGCCGTCCGGAAGGTTACGTACCGGAGAGACCGTTGGTGACACGGCTAAAAACATTGCCGATTTGTGGACCCATTATCGCAAGAATCGCGATGACCACAATTGCCACCAAGACAAGGATTAGTGCATATTCCACCAAACCTTGCCCTTCCTTGTCCTTACCGAGCCAATAAAGCATAAAAAGCCTCCTGTGATGATGGGGCCGGAAAACTGCCTTATGTTATCCTTCTTGTGGAGGAATGACAATAAGGTACTAGTACCGGATCGCTATAGAGTTTAGGCAGCACGCGACTGACACGCGGAGGGGTGCACATGGATGGAGAGAGCCCGTTTGGGATGCTGATTTTCTTTGCCATTTTTGAGGTACTGGGCGGCGCGGCGCTCGGCGTCGCCTTGCGCGGAATTTTGCGCCGCGATTTTACCGGATTGTTTTTCTTGATTTGGGGCGCGGGCTTTGGCGGAATCCCGCTCTTTATCGGCGCGGCAACATTCTTGTCCACCGACGCGCCAATGTATTTTTACGCGCAACTCTTTCTTTTTCTGACCGCCATCGTAACTGTCGCACTGTTGCCAAATGATTTTATGCAGTCGCGCGGCGAAGGCAGTGCCGGCGAAGGCGGCGCGATGATGGGCGCGCTTATGACGATGCTCGGCGGCGCCGTCGTCGTGTTGAATTTGCGCGAAGGATTGAGTATCGGCATCATCATTGGCGCGTTCTTTGCCATTGTCGGGCTTTATATTTTGTTGCGGACCGCTTTTGGTATCGTGCGCTCTTGATAAAAATTTCTGTGCAAAAAAAACATGCGCGTGATATTTCATCACGCGCATGTTTTTTTCTTTGTGACAATTCGTTCATGTCGTCGTCGGTTTTCCGCTGCCCATCTGCGCTTTCATGCCGCGCAGTTTCCACGCCAACAAAAAACATGCGACATCAATTCGATGTCGCATGTCCGTTGGCTATGTGTTCAAAAAAGCGGATGAACGTTTCGATGCCGCGATAATAATTCGGCAGATGCAATTTTTCGTTCGGTCCGTGAATCTTGTCATCGGGCAAACCGAAACCGAGCATCACGGAATCAATGCCCAATTTTTCCTGAATCATTGTCACAATCGGCACGCTGCCGCCTTGCGCGAGAAAAATCGGTTCGGCTTGGAACGTCTCGCGCAATGCCGCGCTTGCGGCGCGCGCGCCCATGCTGTCGCGGTCGAGCAAAACGCCCGGCGCGCTCGCCGTCACTTTTTTCACTTGCCAGCGCACGGTGTTCGGCGCATGTGCCGCAACATATTTTTTCAACATGCCTTCGATTGCCATGTCGTCTTGATGCGGCACGAGGCGCATTGAAATCTTCGCCATCGCTTTCGCGGGCAAAACGGTTTTCGCGCCTTCGCCGGTAAAGCCCGAAAGCAAGCCATTGATTTCCAGCGTTGGACGCGCGCCCGCGCGTTCGTTTGCGGAAAATTCTTTTTCGCCGGTGAGTTCGGTGACACCACTCATCGCTTTCCACACTTCATCGCTCGTCGGCAGTCGCGCGTAATCCGCGCGGTCTTGTTCCGTCATTGCGCGCACGTCGTCATAAAAACCGGGCAGCGTAATTTTTCCGTTCGCGTCGTGCATTCCCGCGACGAGTTCGCACAACACTTGCGCGGGGTTCGCAATCACGCCGCCGAAGGTTCCCGAATGCAAATCCTGTGAAGGTCCGTATACCCACAATTCAAAATAGGCAAGCCCGCGCAAACCGTACGTAATGCTCGGCATGTCCGGCGCGAGAATTCCCGAATCCGCGTTCAGACACAAGTCCGCTTGCAGCAAGTCGCGGTGTTGGTCAATGAACGCGCCGAGATGTTTGGAGCCGATTTCTTCTTCGCCTTCAATCAACACTTTGACGTTGAGCGGAATACCGCCATTGCTTTTCAAAGATTCGAGGGCTTTGAGGGTGCCGTGGACATTTCCTTTCATGTCGGACGCGCCGCGGCCGTACATGGTATCGCCGTGAACCGTCGCGCCAAAGGGGGGGGTGAGCCATTCGTTGAGCGGGTCAACGGGCTGCACGTCATAATGCCCGTACACCAACAATGTCGGTTTATCCGGCGCGTGCAGCCATTCGCCGTACGCGACGGGATGCCCCGCCGTCGGCAATATCGTTACATTTTCCAAACCCACCGCGCGCATTTGATTCGCGACCCATTCCGCCGCGCGTTCCATGTCGCCCTTGTGTTCCGAAAGGGTGGACACACTGGGAATCGAGACAAATTCTTGCAGTTCGTTCAAGAAACGGGCGCGGTGTGCGCGCGCGTACGCAATCGCTTGTTCCGTTCGGCTCATCGGTTCACCTCGAAAAAAGTGGCGTTGATTGTATCATTGCGCGGAGGAAGGGTCAACCTCTATGTTATAATTCGTTCCGTTCTCACAGGAGGCAGGTATGAATCCCACCATTGCATTGTTCTGTTTCGTTGGTTTGCTCATCGTGCTCTTGGTGTTGGTCCTGAGTGCGATTCGAATTGTGCGCGAGTACGAACGGCTCGTCGTTTTTCGTCTCGGTAAAGCGATTGGCGCGCGCGGTCCCGGAATTGTGTTTCTGATTCCGATTGTGGACCAACCGGTCAAAGTGGACTTGCGCGAACAATTTCAGGAAATTCCGCATCAAACGTGTATTACCAAGGATAACGTGACGATTAGCGTGGACTTTTTGATTTATTCCAAAGTGGTGAACGCGGTTTCGTCTGTCGTCCAGGTCGGCAATTTCGCGGGCGCGTCACAAGGCATCGCGACGACGACACTGCGCGCCGTCATTGGCGATATTATTTTGGACGATGTGCTCGCGCAGCGCGAACACATCAACACGGTTTTGCGTACCAAACTCGACGAAGTCACCGAACGCTGGGGCGTCAAAGTCACCGCCGTCGAAATCCGCGAAATTATTCCGCCGCGCGACATTCAAGAAGCGATGACGCGGCAAATGTCCGCCGAACGCACGCGCCGCGCGGTGGTCACCGAAGCGGACGGCAAACGCCAAGCTGCCATCACCGTCGCGGACGGCGACAAGCAAGCGGTCATTCTGCGCAGCGAAGGCGAACGTCAAGCGCGCATTCTGCAAGCGGAAGGGTACTCGCTCGCGCTGCAAACGATTTTCAACGTCGCGCGCGGCATTGATTCCAAAACCATGTCGTTACAATACATGGACACATTGAAACAACTCGGCGCGAGTCCGGCGACGAAATACATTTTCCCGATGGAGTTTACCAATCTCGTACAGGGACTGACCCAATTTATTCAAAACGCGAATGCGGATGGAGGCAGCGCGGAAGCGAGTATGGTCGTCGTCCCGGATTCCACCATAGCCAATCGTTCGGCCCGGGGCGATGCGCCAAGCGGTCCGGGTACAGGAACGGCGCAGACAGGCGCGGAATAATTTTGGAAGGATAAAAAGCAAATCAAATTCAAAATTCCAATCCTCTTCGGATTGGAATTTTGAATGGATACAATTCACTTGTTCAATTTTCTAAAACGCGACAAAGAAAAGACCAAAGAAGGACTCACGAAAACGCGCGAGTCCTTTAAAACAAAATTACAAAATCTCATCTGGCTCGACAACGACATCACCGAAGATTTTTGGACGGGGCTGGAAGATACGCTCGTGCAAGCGGACCTCGGCGGGCAAGTGACAATGCAGGTGATTGATAACTTGCGCCAACGCGCCGACGCGGAACGCATTGTCAGTCCAAAAAAAGCGGAAGGACTGCTCAAAGAGGAACTCGTGCGGGTGCTGGCAGAAACCTCACCCCTGCGCCCCTCTCCTATGAGGAGAGGGGATGGGGGAGAGGTGAGTAAGCCGCATGTGATTCTGATGGTGGGCGTGAACGGCGCG
>CALMZO010000024.1 GCA_937870825.1 uncultured Chloroflexota bacterium
CACGTCGCGTACGTTTCTATTGCGAGTGATTCTTCCTCCGGTTCAAAATTAATCGGTCCGCGTCCCCATGGAAAATTTGTGAACGCGCACCATTCCGCCGAAATCAGCGGTGAATGATATTTGTATTTACGTGGACCGACAAGACGCGGATGCTCATTCAGCGCGAATGCAATATCGGTTTTGAATGTAAGCCGCGTGCCTTCGAGAATGATTTTGGGAACGAGTTTGGGCATGATTTTTAATTCAAATCGAGCGAGTGCAAAAGACTGTCCAGTGTTGAAATTCCGTTCGGCGCCAAGCTATCGCTACCGCCACCAGAAACTTGAATATACGAATAAAATGGTTTCGGTTGCCAATCTGCCCACCCGCTTGAAATAAACGTGCCTGAACCGACAAGCGAGTGTAATTCGCGCATACTCAAATTGAACACAACTATTTTTCTATGCGCCGCAGATTGTTGGGCAAGCCATTTTTTATCAATCTCATCTACCCCCGCTTGATGCACCATAATCACTTCTGGCGATTCCTGCTCTGTCCATGTCTTCAACTCTGCCATGTCTTGAACGATATGCACGCCGCGTACACTCAATGCCAAACTTCCCCCCGGAATGTCCTCTCCATTTGGAATCGCGTCCGGCGCGAGATAAACCATTTTGCTTTTCGCGCGGATGGCGGGGAAATAATTTTTTTGCGCGGCTTGAATCGCCTCACAACCAATCAGCATCCACGCAAGAAACAAAATTCCAAACAAGCAAACGTACTTTTTGAATTTCAAACTCATCCCTCATTCCTCATCCCTATTGCCGTCACTCCCAGTCCCACAAAAATCCAAAATAACGTGACCGAGTGCGGAAAATCCAAATTGAAAAAATAGTGGTCAACGACACCCGCCGTCATTGCGCCAATCAACGCCGCGCACACGCCGAGCAAAAGCGGCGACAAACGCGCGTCGTCTTTTAATCCGTCGAGCCACGCGAGCAGCGAACGGTAAAAGAAAATTCCGAGCGTCAGAAGAAATGTGGCGACGCCGACGAGGCCCATCTGTTCCGCCATCAAAAGATAAACGGATGAAACGCCGATGTAGGTATCCAAATCGGGCGAGCCGAGAAAGCCGACGCCAAAAATCGGATACCGCGAAATCAACGTGAACGCATCTTGATATTCGCCGATACGCATTTGCGTCGCGCGGTCTGCGCCCAAAAACGCGTCAATCAAATGCGAAACATAATTTTGCGTGAACGGTGCGAACCAAAACACGAGCGCGCCAATCACAAGAATTGGTAACAAGCGGCGCTCTTTGAAAAACGCAATGACGACGAGCGAAACGCCGAATCCCAAAAACGCGCCACGCGAAAACGTGAGCATCAAACACAAAAACATCGCGGCGACGCTTGCAAAAACAATTGGACGCGGCAGCAATGTTTTCGCGGCGAAAATTTGCGGCGTCGTCAATGCGGCAAGCAAAATCATCAACCCGCCCAGCACATTCGGGTCCACCGAAGTCGAAACCGCGCGCATCGTCCCTTCCACATCGTCGTTGATGAAACGCAGCACGCCGGGACCGTCAGGATATTTCACATAGCGCAGCAGCGACAGAATCCGAATCGTCACATCGCGCGGCAAAAAATAAAACACAATTCCCAACAGCGCCGAAATCGTTCCCGCGATGATGATGAAGCGCATCACGCGTTCCAAACGTTCGCGCGTATTCACCACGTTCACAATCAAAAAGAACGTCGCAATCGCCAAAAGAATTTCCGCGAACCGCCGCACGATTTGGGTTTGCAGTCCCGCGAACGACATCCCAATCACAAACGAAAAAATCGCCAGCACCATAAAGGCAATTATCGGCACGCCGAGAAATGTAAATTGAAATTTTTCTTGAACGTTTTCGTCTTGTCGCATCATGGCACGCGTGAACCACATCGCAAACAACGCGAGCAGCGCGAGGTCAAGAAACGTGGGATTGAAACCGAGATTGACGGGAATCGAAGCGAACGGCAGCAAAATCGCCACACCCAACACTGCGAACAAGCCAAACTCGATGTTGCTCATCACCACCACGCCCGCCGCGAGCGCAAGAATGCCCGCAATCACAATCGCGGGCGACGAAAACGAAACCACCGCCGCGAGAACGAGCGCGAGCGCGCACCCAATCACCAGCGCGAGAATCCACGCAAGCGTATTGTTTGTAATCAAACGTTCAGAAAAATTGAATCGCATACTAGCAGGTAGCAGATGGCAGATGGCAAATTGTCAACCGTCAGTTTTTTTTATTCGTGAGATTCGTGTTATTCGTGGATCTAAAAAACAACAGCGCAATGACACAGCCCAACACGGTCAATCCCGAAATCCCCGCGCCGATTTTGAACGACAGCGGGTCATACCACATTTCAATTCGATGCTGTCCCGCGCGCACAGGAATTGCGCGCATTGTCAGATTCGCGCGCAAAATTCCTACAGGTTCCCCATCAATCGTCGCGCGCCAGCCGGGATAAAAATTTTCACTGACGATGAGCAAACCGTCCGCGGGCGTGTTCACGTCGTATACACTGCGTTCCGGTCCAAGCGTGATAACTGTTGCCTTGCCATAGTCTGCCATCATATCGGGCGGAAATGGCGGAGGTTCAGCCAAGATAGCAGTATCTTGGACGCCAATTCCCACCCCTGTCATAAGCGCTTTCATCGCAGCACTATCATCCGCTTGAATAACGTGTCCTACAACCCATGCGCGGGGCAGAGTGTTTCCTACTTGTAATAGCCGCAGATCACCTTCCTCCGCAATGACATCGCCGTACACCACTCCAGGCACTTTTGTTATAACATATTTAACATTCAGCATGGCATGAAGTGTATATGGCTGTAGTTGTAAAATGCTTTGATAGCGCGCCAAACGCAGCGGTGAAATCCCACCGATTTCTTCTAACCGCGTCGCGATTCCAAAATGCCCGGGTAATAATTGTTCGTCCGCCGCGACGCGAAAAATGTCCGAATCGTTTTGCAAAATTCCCGCAAACGGAATATCCGCGAATCGTTCTTGAACGCGCCCTTTGTTCGCCGGTTCATTCACACTCCACAAATCAAACAAAATCAAAATTATCGCCAACGGCGCGAACCATTTTACAGAAATAGTTTTTCTAAAATACAAACCAAGCAGCAAACTCGTCAACACAAATATCAACAGCATCAAGCCCGCGCGGTCTCCCAAAAACGCCAAGCGTCCTTGCGGATTTTCAACGCCCGCGATAAAAAACACCAGCATCAACGCGAGCATCAACGCCGCGCCGACGGGCAAAATCAAAAATAATTTCCGCGCGCGTTTCCAATCCGCCGCGTTCAACAATTCCGTAATGCCGTACCCCGCCAACATCGCCAACGCAAAACTCACCACGAACGCCAACCGTTCCTGCTGTCGAAACAATGACGCGCCTGGCACAAACAAATAAAAAATCACGTAAGCGAAAACATAAAACCCGAACGACAAAATCAACGCGCCCAGCGCAGCGAGTCCCCAAAAAACGGGCTCTGAAATTTTCTGTGGTCTGTGTTCTGCAATCTGTTTTCTCGACAGCGCAAAGAGCGCGAGCCACAACGGCAGAATTCCCACATACAGCGGCGACGCAAACGCGCTCGCGTACCCCGGCAAAATAAATTGCAAAATGTCGAGCGTCGGAAATCCTTTCGCCGCGTCCGCGAACGACAACGCCTCGCGCGTCGAGAGTTGTTGATATTCCATCGCGGGTACAAGTTGAATCGCCGCGACGCCGAACGCGATTGCAACAAGTAATGTGGTCTGCCAGACAAGTCCAATTACGAATTTCGAATTACGAATTTCGAATTTCGATTTTTGCCACACCAAATACATCACACACACCGCGACGACAAACAAAAACGTCTGCGGATGCCCCGCCATCGCCGCAACACCCAACACCATCCCTGCGGCCACCAAATTTGTAGGGGCAATCCCTTGTGGTTGCCCACTCATCGCGCGGTCCAAGAAAAACAACGCCAACGGCAGCCACACTGCCGTTTCCAAAATTGCCAATTGCAGTGGCGGATACGAGGTCAAATATCCGCCGAACGTAAAAACAAGCGCGCTCGTGAACGCGCCGACGCGATTTTTTATTACGCGCCGCGCAAACAAATACGTGAACGCGCCCGCGAGCCAAAAATGAAACAACGCTTCAAGCTCCAACGCAAAGAGCGAGAATGATTTGAACAGCGCGAGATTCAACAAAACATTCAACAACGCGGGCGGATAAAACACCTGGCTTTGAATGTCCGCCAGAAACGGATGCCCGCTGTTGAAATTTTCTGACCACAACGGAATGCGTCCTTCCGAAAACGCGCGCGCCTCGTACAAACGGAACGCGTAAAATTGGTCCGTAAAATCTCCGACGGGAAATTGCGCGCGGTCTGCGGGATTCGGCGTGAGGATGCGCCAAAAAAATAACGCGACGAGCGCGGCGAGCAGCACAAGCAGCGCGAAATCGATGCGCGTAAATTTCGGCGATGTCGGTTGAGACAATGAAGGTTCGAACATGGAATGTTCGGGCGTCATGCGCTTTCAATTTCCTCGCGGAATCGGCAATCGCCCCGACGACGATTGACACAACGCGTCATCGCACAACGAAACGGTAAATGTATTCACTGCCGCGCTGTACGGGAGCGTGTGCTGGTCCACCACCAATTCATTCTTGCGCCACAAATTCATCGGGTACGCGCCGTGCACAGGCACACTGATTTGTTCGGAGATGATATTTCCTTCGGCATCCAGCGTTTCCAATTTCAGCGTGTACGCTTTGTCCGGTTTATTTAACGCGCGCCAATACAACACTACGCGCAATTCATCCCCGCGAATTTCGGTGCGATACCCTTGCAGCGCAAGCATATTGCGAAACGTCAAATTGGTCGGACGCATCGCATTCAAATAGTACGAGGGCGTGCCGTACAAACGCAAATTGAAATTTCCGACGCGCCATTCCTCCAACAAATCATCTTTGCGGTCCAGCCACTGTTCGACGAATTGGTAAGGGTCCCAGAAATCTTGCGCGGCGGGAATGAACCACACGCGTTGATAATTCGCGTTCATCGCATTGAGTTGCCGTTCCGTTTCCGTATCCGGCAGATATGTTTCCGGATACACCACCAACGGCAATTTTGTTTTGTCGTAATACAGCAGCGATGTCTCTGGAAAATTTTGAACAATGATGTCGCCGCGCTGCGCGTTCGCATTGATAATGTCCGTCAGCCCGCGCCAGTTCGGCGCTTTGGCATACGCGGGATTCGTCCAATAATTCGCGAGCGCGAGAGACGCAATGAACGCGATGGGGATGAGCAACGCGAGACGCGAAGCGAGAAACGAGAAATGTAGGGGCAACGCCTTGTGCTTGCCCTGAATCGCATCAGAGAGTCCAACAATCCCAAACGCGATCAGCATATAGTACACGGGCGCGATGCCGTTCAAATAGCGTTCGAGATACAACGGACGAATTGTGTTGAGCGCAAACACACAAACCGTCGGCACGCCAAGATACGAAATAAAAAACAATCCGCGTTTCCAATCGCGCAGCCACAAAAAAACCAGCCCTGCCAGCGCAAGCAGCGCGAACGGAATCCAAAGCCACGCGCGCAAATTTCCATCGAGCGTATCACTCAACACAAACGCGCTGAACGTTTCCCGCGCGACATCCCACAACGCGACGCCGTAACGTCCACTCCCTTCGCCGTACGACGAAACGCGATTCGACAACAACAGCGGGTACGGCAAATACAAAATCGCCAAAACAATTTGCGCGCCCATCCATTCCAAAAGTTTTCTCCGTTCGCGCCACAGCGTCGCAAACACAAAAACATTCAACGCCAACAAAATAAACGCCTCGTAATAATGGGCGTACAACGCCGCCAATTCTGCAAGCACAAAAAATACCAACGCTCTTGTATCTCTTTGCGGCGCTTGAGGATTTTGCAAGATGCGCCCTTTGCGTGAGCCATCATACCACTCCCAAAAAAACACCAACGCCAACAAACTCAACGCGGGCCACAGCGTGTAATTTCGCACATCCTGCGAATGCCAAATTTGGTACGGATTGATAGCCAGCAAAAACGCGGCAATCATTCCTATCTCCCCTCTCCTGTTAGGAGAGGGGCCGGGGGTGAGGTCACGCGCGACGCGCCACACCAACGGCACACCCAACACCCCAAACCACACCGCAAAAAAGCGCGTCACAAATTCACTGTCGCCCGCGAGCGCA
>CALMZO010000025.1 GCA_937870825.1 uncultured Chloroflexota bacterium
GAAAATCTCAAGGCGGAGGGGGCGGGATTTGAACCCGCGCTAGAGGAATAACCCCCTAGAGCCGCTTAGCAGGCGGCCGCACTAGACCTGGCTATGCGACCCCTCCAATATTTGGACGTTGGAGGTTGGATGTTAGAAGTTGGAGCTGATTCCAACATCCGACTTCTAACCTCTAACCGTCAAACTCCGGCGGAGCAGGAAGGATTCGAACCTCCGTGCCTTTCGACCATCCGCTTTCAAGGCGGCGCCGTTTGTCCACTCCGGCACTGCTCCGTGAGCGACGGATATAATAGCAGAGAGACGCAGAAGCGTCAAATAAAATTGGATATTTGATGTTGGAAGTTAGAACTTGGATATCAGATTCTAACTTCCAACATCCAACTTTTAACCTCCACTTTAGGGATAAATTCCGCGCAGCCGCGTTGCTTCTGCCACGCGCCCAATCGCAATCATCAGTCCTGCCGTTCGCAAATTTATCTTGTGCCGCTGTGCCATGGCTTCGGTATCTACAAACGCGTCCGTCACCACGCGGCGTACACGTTCGCGCGTCTCGTGCTCCGTCCAAAAGAACGACTGCAAATCTTGCACCCATTCAAAATACGAAAGCATCAAGCTCGCCGCGTTCGCCAACAAATCGGGAATGAGCAGCACATCGCGTTCGCGCAAAATATCATCCGCTTCCGGCGTCGTCGGCAGATTCGCCGCTTCGACAATGAGTTTCGCTTGAATCCGCGGCGCGTTCGTCGCATTGATTTGATTTTCCAAACCCGCCAACACCAAAATGTCGCACGGCAATTCGAGTATTGCCTCTTCGGTTAGCGAATCGCTTTGCGGAAACCCTTCGAGCGTCCCATTCCGCACGCGATAACGTTCCACTTCGAGCGGGTCAAACCCTCGTTCCGAGACCATCGCGCCTGAAACGTCGCTGACTGCAATCACCTTTGCGCCCAGTTCGTGCAAAAATGCTGCCGCGTTGCTGCCTGTATTTCCGAAACCTTGAATCACCACGCGCGCATCCTGTAGGTTCATTGCCAACATGCGCGCCGCCGCTTCCACCACAATTTTTACGCCGAGACCGCCCGCTTCATCGCGCAGCGCACTGCCGCCAATCGCGAGGGGTTTTCCCGTCACCACGCTCGTCACCATCTGTCCGTGATGCATCGAGTACGTGTCCATAATCCACGCGACAATTTCGGGCGTGATGTTCACTTCGGGAACGAGAATGTCGGTCTGCGGTCCGATGATGAAATCAATTTCCGTCGTGAAACGACGCGTCAGATTTTCCAATTCGCGCGGCGTCATCGGGCGTCCCGTAATTTGCCCGCGCGGGTCGCACACGACACCGCCGCTTGCGCCGCCGAACGGCACGCTCACAATCGCCGCGCGCCACGTATTCAACATCGCAAACGCGCGCACTTGGTCGGGATTGACATTCGGATGAAAACGAATGCCGCCGCGCGCGGGACCCATGTTGACGTTGTGATGCGCGCGATACCCGGTGAACACTTGCGTGCGCCCATTCGACATGCGGACGGGAAAATTGACCGCGAGCTCGCGTTTCACATTTCCCAAAATCACGCGCAGCTTGTCTTCCAAGTTGAGCGTGTCCGCCGCACGATGGAACTGTGTGGACGCGACGTCCCACAAACTTGGCGCAGTTGTCATTTCCATTTTCATTTCTTGAACCATCATGGGTTCGTTCTCCTCGTCGAGAAAAGTTTGACGAACGACGAATGACGAAGGACGAACGCAGATGCACTTTCGTCTTTGGTCGTTCGTCGTTCGTCATCATGGATATATTCCGCGCAGCCGCGTCGCTTCCGCCACGCGCTCAATCGCGAGAATGTTCGCCGCGAGCCGCAGTGGAATTTTGTGTGCTTGCGCGCGTTCATTCACCGCTTGGAACGACGCGTCCATCACCAATTTCAAACGATGATTGATTTCGTCCTCGTCCCAAAAGAACGACTGCAAATCTTGCACCCACTCGAAATACGAAACGGTGACGCCGCCCGCGTTCGCCAGAATATCGGGAATGACAAACACATTGTTCGCAAACAAAATTTCATCGGCTTCGGGCGTCGTCGGTCCGTTCGCGCCTTCTGCCAAAATTTTTGGACGAATGCGCGATGCGTTGACATCGCTGATTTGTTTTTCCAACGCGGCGGGAACAAGAATGTCGCACGGCAGTTCGAGCAATTCCGAATTGGACACGCGTTCCACCTCAGGATAGTCAATCACCGTGCGCGTTTTTTTCATGTGCCGCAAAACCGCGTGCGGGTCAATGCCGTTTTTGTTATAGATACCGCCGTTCACATCGCTGATGCCGACAATCTTGCAACCCAAATCGTGCAGCATCGTCGCGCTCACCGAACCCACATTGCCGAATCCTTGAACAACGGTTGACGCGCCTTCCAAACTCATTCCCAAAAATTTCGCGGCGGATGCCACCACAAAACTGACGCCGCGTCCGGTCGCGTCACTGCGTCCCAACGAACCGCCGAGACCGAGCGGCTTGCCCGTCGTAATCGCGCTTTCGAGATGCCCATGATGCATCGAAATCGTGTCCATGAGCCATGCCATAATTTGCGCGTTCGTGTTGACATCCGGCGCGGGAATGTCGCCATCATGTCCAATCAACGGTGAAATTTCGGTGGCAAAACGACGCGTCAGATTTTCCAATTCGCGCAGCGAAAGTTTGGTGGGGTCAACTATCACCCCCCCCTTGGCGCCGCCGAACGGGATATTGACCACCGCGCATTTCCACGTCATCCACATCGCGAGCGCGCGCACCTCGTCGAGGGAAACGTCTTGATGATACCGAATGCCGCCTTTGCCGGGACCGCGCGTGACGTTATGCTGCACGCGATAGCCGGTGAATGCTTGCACAGTGCCGTCGTCCATCTTTACGGGAAAATGCGTTGTGAGTTCGCGTTTCGGCACGCGCAGCACATGGCGGAGGTCATCCTCCAGCCCCATAAACTCGGCGGCGAGGTCAAACTGCTCCTGCGCAATTTGATAGGGAGATTTTTTTTCTGCTTCCGACATATGTCATCGAATAATAACAAATAAACGAATACAGGACCGCGGTCCGTTTATTCGTTCGCCATTCGTTTACTCGTTCTAAACTCGTTCAGTTTGGCTGTCATGATTTCCCGCGCTTTTGCGGAGAGTCATCCAGTTGAATTATCCTATTGTGATTGTTGTCGTCTCTCCGCTAGCATCTCTTGCAACATTACATTTATGGTTACAGCACTTGCCTTTCCCTTTGTTTCTTTCATTACTTGGCCCTTGAAAAAATTCAAGAGCTTTTCTTTTCCACTATGATATTCCTCGATTTCTTTAGGATTCGCATCCAAGACCTTCGCGATAGTCATGGCAATTTGGTTATAGTCCATTGTCAATCCAAGATCTTTTTCGTCGATGATAGAGTCTGCATCGCGCCCGGTCGCAATCATTTCGTCAAGAATGTTCCTAGCAACTGTGTAATCAATCTGACGAGGAGAGCCATCAAATAAATGGCTAATGAGGTCAACCAAGTGACCCGGCTTAATCGGACAGGTATCAATGTCTCCCTTGGCTCTTGCAAACAACTCGTTTGTAATCCAATTCGCAATTTGTTTGGGTGGAACATTTTTTTCCTTACCCGCGCGTACCGCTTCATCAAAATAGTCCGCCACATTTCGTTCCGCGCTCAACACTCCCGCATCGTACGCGCTCAAACCCAATTCGCTCATGTAACGCGCGCGTTTCGCCTTTGGCAGTTCGGGCAAGCGCGCTTGAATTTCGCTCACCCATTCGCGCGTCACATGCAAGCGCGGCAAATCGGGTTCGGGAAAATAGCGATAGTCGTGCGCTTCTTCTTTGCTGCGCTGCGGAACCGTCACCCCTTTTGTTTCATCCCAACCCATCGTTTCTTGCGCAACGCGTCCGCCCGCGCGCAGAATTTTTTCCTGCCGCGCGATTTCAAATTCCACCGCATGAAACATCGCGCTGATGGAATTGAGATTTTTAATTTCGGTGCGCGTTGCGGACAATTCCGTCGTGCCGCGTGGGCGAAGCGAAATATTCGGCTCGATTCGCAGTGCGCCCTTTTCCATATCGCCCGAACAGACGCCGATGTAGCGCAAAATTTGGCGCAATGACGTTGCGTACTGTTTTACATCTTCCGCCGAATGGAGTTCGGGCTGACTGACAATTTCCATCAGCGGCACGCCGCTGCGATTCATGTCAATCAAACTGGCGGCACCGGTTTGATTGACATGAAACAATTTCGCAGTATCTTCTTCGAGATGGACGCGGCGAATGCCAATTTTTTTCGTCACGCCCTCGCTTTCAATTTCAAGCCAGCCGTTTCGTGACAACGGCAAATCGTACTGCGAAATTTGATAGCCCTTCATCAAATCGGGATACATGTAATTCTTACGGTCGAATTTGGCGTAATCGGGAATCGCGCAGTTGAGCGCAAGCGCGGTAAGAATCGTCGCTTCCACTGCGGCTCGATTGATAACGGGCAGCGCGCCGGGCATTCCCAAACAAATCGGACAGACGTGCGAATTCGGCGGCGCGCCAAACGCTTCCGCCGAACAGCCGCAAAACATTTTCGATTTGGTTAGAACTTGGGCGTGAACTTCGAGACCAATAACGGGTTCAAAATCAATCATAACTCGCGGAGAAACAACAGAGGATGTCGTGTGAACGGCACTGTTCATGGAATGCCTCAGGCATTCCCATTATAGCATACTGAACGATTCAATTAGGGTTGATTTAACGCGAATGTTTCGTTCAACAACGCGGGTCGCGCGCACTCGCTCTTTAATCGCACTTGCTTTCCTTCCTCTGCCGATTTCAAGAGCGCACGCATCACATCAACGACGTGATACGTCATTTCGCCCGACGCGCGATGCGGAGTATTCGCGCGAATGCCGCGCGCCATGTCCGCGACGCCGAGCCCGCGCAGGTTTGTCGTGTACGGAAATTCAATCGGCACACTGCGCCATTCCGCGTCATTCTCACTGCGAATGAAAATCTCGCCGCCGAACCAATTCGGGTCGGGCGCGAGAATCGAACCTTCGCTGCCGTAAATTTCTATGCGCGGCAGTTGCGTATGCCACACGTCGAACGAAGTCACTAACGTTGCGAGCGCGCCGTTTGCAAATTCGAGTGAACCCGCGATGTGAGTCGGCGTATTCACCGGAATCGCGCGTTTGTCCGGTGTGTACCGTTCCGGGAATGATGCGCGCGCGAGTGACGCGACGCGCTTTACCGAACCAAAAAAGTTGATGAGTGCCGTGAGATAGTACGGACCCATATCAAACAATGGACCTGCGCCGGGCTGATAAAAAAAATCGGGATTCGGATGCCATTTTTCGGGTCCGTGTCCAAGCATGAATGCCGTTGCCGCAACCGGCGTGCCAATCGCGCCGTCGTCCAACAATTTGCGAATCGTTTGCCACGCGCCGCCGAGAAATGTGTCCGGCGCGCCGCCGACGCGCAAATTTTTCTTTTTCGCGCGTTTCAAAATTTTCGCCGCGTCCTTGCGCGTCGTCGCCAACGGTTTTTCGGAATAGACGTGCTTGCCTGCTTTCAAAATTGCGCGGCTCACCTTCGCGTGCGCGTCGGGAATCGTGAGATTGACGACCAGTTCGATGTCATCGCTTGCCAACAAAGCGGCAACACTGCGCGCGGCAATGTCGAACTGCGCGGCGCGCGCCGTTGCGCGCGCCTCATCCAAATCCGCGCACGCGACCAAATTTAGATGTTCAAAGGTTTTTACATTTTTGCAATAAATCTCGCTAATGTTGCCGCAGCCGACAATGCCAATTCCCATCCGCTCGATGGGCTGATTGTTAGCATCCATGCGCGAATCCTCGTCGTGTGATGTAATAGTAACTTTTTTCCACCGCTTGCAGCATATCGGTCGCGCAGCGGTCCAATTCCACAATCCACCATTCCGCTGTACTTGGGCTCGCCTTTGCAATCGCGGAAAAATCCATGACGCCGTCACCCACGGCGGTCATTTCGGCTTCCATTGTCGCGGGTCCGTCTTTGATGTGCAGCAGCGGCGCGCGTGCGCCCAGTTCGCGAATCATCTGCGCGGGGTCAAGTCCTGCCGTTTTCGCCCAGTAGGTGTCCACTTCGAAACCAATCGTCGGTTCGAGCAAATCGAGCATGTGTTGGTACACAATTTTGTCGTCCACCCACGCGCACTCTTGCCAATGATTGTGATACAACAATTCCAAATCATTGCCGCGCAAGATTTCATTCGCGCGATTCAATTCGTCGCAGGTCGCGCGTATCGCGTCCAACGTGGCAAAATTTTCGGGCGGATACCAAGCGCACACAACGCGTTTCACATCGAGCGTTTTCGCAATATCAATTGCCGGCGTGAGTTTTTCCAACAAGGGCGTTGCAGCGTGCATACTGAAAATTTGCAGACCGAGCTCGTTGCACAATATTTTCGCGGCGGCAGGCGATTCGCCATAGAATCCGCCAAACTCGACGCCCACGTAACCGATTTCCGCAACGCGACGAACGACGCTTTCAAAATTTTCCGCGAGTTGTTCGCGGACCGTGTAAAGTTGAAGTCCGATAGGTGGCATCTTTACCTCTGACTCTTTACCAACCGTTCAATCCGCTCCAACGCTTCTTCGATATTTTCCATCGAGTTGCAGTAACTCATTCGCACAAAGCCCGCGCCGCTTTCGCCGAACGCGTCGCCGGGAACTGCCGCGACGTGCTGCTCGAGCAATAATTTTTCTGAAAATTCTGGGCTCGACAATCCGGTGGGGCGCACATCGGGGAAAACATAAAACGCGCCGCGCGGCTCAAAGGTCGGCAAGCCGATGGTGTTGAGTCCTGCGAGAATCGTTTGGCGGCGCAAATCGTATTCGTTCACCATATCGCGCACATCTTGTTCGCCGTGTTTCAATGCTTGCAGCGCGGCGTGCTGCGCCATCGTCGGCGCGGACATGATGGCGTATTGATGCACTTTGCGAATCGCGCCCAGTATTTCCGCGTTCGCGCACACATAGCCGACGCGCCAGCCGGTCATCGCGTAACTTTTGGAAAAACCGCCGAGCAGAATGGTGCGGTCACGCATGTTTGGCAGCGACGCGAAATTCGTGTGTTCGATGCCGTACACCAAACGGTCATAAATTTCATCCGACATCACGAGCAAATCATATTTTTCCGCGAGCGCCGCAATGTCCAACAAACGTTTCCTTGTCATCACCGCGCCCGTCGGATTGTTCGGATAGCCGATGAAAATCATTTTGGTTTGCGGCGTGATAAACTTTTCAATTTCCTCTGCCGTCACTTTAAATTCATTTTCGACGTACGTCGGAACGGAAATTGCGGTGCCGCCCGCGAGCACAACGCTCGGCTTGTACGCGACAAAACACGGCTCGACGACCAACACCTCATCACCGGGGTCAATCGTCGCCAGCATCGCGCATTGCAACGCTTCCGAAACGCCGACGGTAATCAACACTTCGGTTTCGGGGTCATAGTGAACGCCGTACAGTTCAAACAATTTTTCCGCAATCGCGGTTCGTAATTCGATTGTGCCGCTGTTCGAGGTGTAATGTGTTTCGCCGTGCAGAATCGCGTCAATGCCGGCTTGCGAAATGTGATGCGGCGTAACGAAATCGGGTTCGCCGATGCCGAGCGAAATAACATCTTTCATCGTCGCGGCAATATCGAAAAAGCGGCGGATGCCCGAAGGCGGAATGGCAGTAACTTTGTGCGAAAGACGAGACTTGGACATAAGACCTTTCACTCGGCAAAATCAATCTCACTCGAATCGCCGACGTTTAATTTTTCGAATCCGCCTTTGACGCGCGCTTGTGAACCAATCAGCGACCATTCGAGCATCGCGCTCGCCACCTGCGCGTCTTCGCTGATGATACAGTCGCGCAGAATCGAATCCTCAATCACCGCGCCTTCCGAAATCGAAACATGCGGTCCGACAATCGAACGCCGCACTTGCGCGCCTTCGGCGATATAGACCGGTTCAATGACCAATGAATCTTCTGCCACCGGCGTATGTTTGCCGTTCTTGTTCAAGAGATACCGATTCGTTTGCAGAATTGCTTCACGCGTGCCGCAGTCTTCCCAAACCGAAATGCGTTCGGCTTCCAATTTCGCGCCTTGTTCAATCATGCGCTGCATCGCGTCCGCGAGATAAAATTCCCCTTTGGTCTGGATGTTGAGCGTGATAATGTCGTCAATCGCCTGCATCAACTTTTGCCACACTTTGAAATAATACACGCCGACGACGGCAAGATTGGAAATCGGCGTTTGCGGTTTTTCCACAAAGCGCGTGACAAAGCCATTTTCCAGTGTCACCACACCAAAGCGGCGCGGGTCAGGCACTTCGTGGCAATAAATCAAACCGTCTGATTCCACACGCTGCAAACGCGTCCAGTCCGTTTCCCAAATCGTATCGCCAAAAATTATCAGCACATCCTGGTCAATGTACGGTTTTGCCAAATTGATGGCGTGCGCCTGCCCGCGCATCTCTTCTTGCACCACGAAACGCGATTTCAGGTGCGGATATTTTTCCGCGACATACTTTTCAATTTGGTCACCCAAATAACCGACGATGAAAATAATTTCGTCGAATTGCAAATCCGCCATCCCGTCGAGAATGTGTCCGAGTACCGGTTTGCCTGCAACATTCACCAACGGTTTCGGGCGGCTGTATGTATGCGGACGCAAACGCGTCCCCAGTCCCGCCAAAAGAATAACTGCTTTCAAAATGACTCCTCGTTGAGTTGGTGCGATAGTGGAATAGTAACATAGTACGATAGTGTGTTGGTTCAATCGGCGCGCTTGCCCGGAATTTGCTGTTGCATGACATTTCTTGACCAGTATCGGACAAATGCCCTATCGCACGATTGCACTATCTGATGACTCCACTACCCGCTACTATAACCACAAACTCGCCCTTGAATGGATTGTTGACAAAGTAATGTTGAATTTCTAGTAACGTGCCGCGCACAAAATGTTCGTCCGCCATTGTCAGATTGCACGCGACGGCGGCGCGGCGGGTTTCGCCAAACGTTTCAGAGAACGAGGTCAATAACGGAGAGAGACGGTACGGCGCGTCAACGAAAATCATCGTCTCGCGTGTCTCGCGCAAATTCCTTAAGGTTGCTGCGCGTTCCTCTTTTTTTTGCGGCAGGCGTCCGATGAAACGGAAACGCGGCGCAGGAATGCCGCTCGCAATCAACGCCGCAAGAATCGCCGACGCGCCGGGAATCGGTTCGACGCGAATGTTTGCGCGGATTGCCGCGCTCACCAGTTCCGCACCCGGGTCTTGAACCAGCGGCGTGCCGTGGTCCGAAATCAGCGCGAGATGCTTTCCGCGCTGCAATTCCTCCAGAAACGCGCCTGCCTCTTGCGCGCGCGAATGTTCATTCCATTCGTACAATGGTTTTTCGATTTGAAAATGCGCGAGCAATGTCGAACCGGCGCGGCGTTCTTCGCAAATCACGCCATCACACTCGCGCAGCACGCGCCGCGCGCGCCGCGTCAAGTCTGCGAAATTCCCAAGCGGCGTTGCGACAAGATACAAAGTGCCTGCGTTCAAAACGGCGCGATTGTACTCGCCCTCATGGGACATGTCAACCAAAAAAGAGAACCCGTCTCTTTTCCAGACAAGAGACGGGTTCCGTTCTGCGCCGTTGCGGCTAGCGCGAAAACATTCGCAAACTATGCCACAACAACCAGCCCCCCACTGCGGCAATCAACATGCCAAATGCCGCCAGAATCAAAAGCGACTTGCCGGGTTCGTCTAGTTGGACATTTGTGGTCGAGCTAAATTGGAGCCATACGCCAAACCAAACGAGCACCGTGGCAACAATCCCGAACAGCAACAAAGCGGAGCGCATACATTCCTCCCCCCCGAAAGAATATGGTCTATTGTATCATCGCTTGCCGATTTTGCGCGATGATGTTATGCTTTTTCGCAAATGCCAGCGCAAGCCCTCTATCTCAAATACCGTCCGCAATCGTTCGACGATGTGCAGGGCCAAGACCATATCACGCACACGTTGAAAAACGCGATGGTGTTGAATCGCATCGCGCACGCGTACTTGTTCACCGGCACGCGCGGCACAGGGAAAACGTCCACCGCGCGCATCCTCGCCAAAGCGGTGAATTGTCTCGACCCCGCTGTTTCCAAACGTCCGTGCAACAAGTGCGTGATTTGCACAGCCATCAATCAAGAACGTTTGCTCGACCTCGTAGAAATTGACGCCGCGTCGAATACGGGCGTGGACAATATCCGCGACTTGCGCGACAAGGTGGATTTCCGTCCGAACGAGGCGCGCTTCAAAGTGTACATCATTGACGAAGCACACATGTTGTCCAACGCCGCGTTCAACGCGCTGCTCAAAACCCTCGAAGAACCTCCGCCGCACGTCATTTTTATTTTGGCAACCACCGAAGTGAATCGCGTTCCCGCGACGATTTCTTCGCGCTGCCAGCGTTTCGATTTCAAACGCGCGTCGCTGCGCGAATTGATGGACCAACTCGGCGACATTGCGAAAAAAGAAGACATGACCCTCGAACCCGCCGCGTTGGAACTTGTCGCGCGGCAGGCGAACGGCAGTTTTCGCGACGGCACAAGTTTGCTCGACCAACTCACCGCGTACAGCGGCGACGAAGTTACGCTCAAGCACGTACAAGTATTGTTGGGCGCGGCGTCGCGTGAAATCATTTACGCCATCGTCGCCAGCATCGCCGCGCGCGATGTGGGGCGCGGCATCGCCGCGCTCGACCAAGCAGTGGATGCGGGCGCAGACCCGCGTCAGGTGGCGCGCGATGTGATTGAATACTTGCGCGGCGTGATGTTGTTTGCCGTGAAAAGTGAAACGATGTTGAACGTCGGCGAAGAAGTAAAAACGGAAATGCGCGAACTCGCCGCACAAATGAATTCCGAACAAGCTTCGCGCGCCATTCGTCTGTTTTCGCAAGCCGCGCTCGATTTACGCAACAGCGCGAGTCCGACGCTCCCGTTGGAAATGGCGCTGGTCGAAGCGACACTCGAACCGACGCCCGTTGTCGCCAACCCTGCGCCATCGCCACGTTCCGCGCCCACGCGCGACACGTCGAATCCATTTGCGCCGAGCGCGCCGTCAACCGCGAGCAGCGTTCCCAAAAAGCCCGAACAAACTTTTCAACGCGTTGCTGCCCCGCCCAAGAAAACAAAATCCGCGTCAGTTGAAGACGCGGAAACAGCAGAAGCGATGGACGATTTATCGGTTGTGGCGGTTCAACAAAATTGGAATCAAGTGATTGGGGAATTAACTAGAGTCAACAAATCGTCCGCCGCGTTTTTGCGCGACGCGGAAGCGTTGACGCTCAAGAATGGCGAACTGACGATTGGCTTTTTCTATCCGTTGCATTTGGAACGTTTCACGAACGACAAAAATGCCATCACCCAATTGACAAAAATTTTGAACGGCATGTTTGAGGGTTCGACGCGCGTCAAGTGTATCCTTTCGCCCAAACGCGCGAAAATGAAAGCCGCCGAGAATGACCCGTTGGTGCGCGCGGCGATGGACTTGGGCGGAAAAATCAAAGATGTAGAAGAGGAATAAACATGAGCAAAAACAAAGGTTTCCCACAACGCGGCGGCATGGGCGGTTTTAACCCTGCCGCGCTGCAAAAGCAAGTGGAAGAGCTACAAAAGAAAATGCTCGAAGCCCAAACGCAGCTCGAGAATGAACAAGTGAGCGCGACGGTCGGCGGCGGCATGGTGACGGTCACGATGAACGGGCATCAAAAAATTCTTGCCATCAAAATCAATCCCGACGCGATTCAAGAATCCGTCAGTGACCCAACCATGCTCGAAGATTTAATCATGGCGGCGGTGAACGAAGCGCACGAACGTTCGCAAACAATGGCATCGCAGCGCATGAACGCGGTGACCGGCGGACTCGGCGCAGGTCTGCCGGGCTTGGGGTAAATGGAAACGCGCGCCCGCTCGCTCACCGAGTCCGAGCGTTTCATGCTCACTGTATTACTCCAAGACTCGAGTTCGCGCGCGCGCCGACGCGCGCGAATTGTTTTAGCGTGGGCGGACGGTCAAGACACATTTGAAATCGCGCGCGCGCTTCACTCGCGCACGCTGCGCATTCGGCAGGTCACGAATGCGTTTCAAGAAAAACGCCTCGAAATTTTTTCGCGCGCCGCGCTGAAACGCGCGCCAAATCCGCCGCCGAAAAAAGCCGCGCGCGAAATTCCGCCACTCACCGCGCAATCCTCGATGCGCGCGGCGGCGCGTCAAATTCTCGCACAGCAATTTTCGAAACTCGAACGCGTGGAATCCGCCGTGCGCGCGGGACAGGATACGGAAGCGGTGCATGATATGCGTGTCGCGTGTCGGCGCATGAATTCCGCACTGCGGCTGTTTAAAAATTTTCTGCCAAACAAGCGCGTGAAAAAATTGCGCCCCGTGTTGGAACAATTGCGCGATACATTGGGCGCGGCGCGCAATCTCGACGTGCTGGGCGCGGACTTGGACGCGTACGCGGCAAATGTTTCCGACGCCGAACGCGCGCAGTTGCACTTGATACGCGATGCGTGGGTACACGAACGCGCGGTGCAGCAAAACGCGCTGCGCGCGTTGCTCGACAGCGCGGCATTTCAAACGTGGCGCGAGCGAATGGAAACCTTTCTCGACGAGCAAGACGCCGGGTCCTCCCCGCGCGTCACGGATATGTTGCCCGCGCTGCTGTGGAAACAATACGGCGCGGTGCGCGCGTACGAAACGCGATTGCAGGACGCGGCGTTAGAGGAACTTCACGCCCTGCGCATTGACATCAAACGGCTGCGTTACACATTGGAATTTTTCGCCGACGCGTTCGACGGCAAACCGAACGAATTGCTCGAACCGTTGATTGCTTTGCAAGACCAACTTGGCTGGATGCAAGACGCCGTCGTCGCGGGGCAAGCGTTGACGGATTTCATTGTGACACACGCGCGGCAAGCGCAAGAGCAACACGCGCCGCTTGCCGATTTCCAAGCCCTCGCCGCATATCACGCGCATTTGCGAAATCGGATTCAAGAAACTCGCGTCCGGTTGCCGGAACAGTGCCTGCCGGTAACGAATTCCGCCTACCGCGAACGACTGGCGGAAAGAACCGCGCGTCTGTAAATGTCTGACCACGTAAGGGTTGTGCGGAATTTGTAACAAAACAGCAATCCCGAACCCAATTCGACTTTTTCAACTTGACGTATTCTGAGCAGACTCTGTACCATGCCCGAATTCAATTACACATGGGAATTTGAAACAAAAGCTCCGCCGGAAGCGATGTGGACGCGCATGGCGGACACGAATCGCTTTAATCGCGATACGGGCATCCCCGCGCTCAACGGGCGCGTGATTGAACAGCGCGGCAGTGACCGTCATCTCGGTTTTCAGTATTTCGGACTGGTGGCTGTCGAGTGGGATGAAGAACCGTTCGAGTGGGTGCGTCCGCACCGTTTCGGCGTCGTTCGCCGCTACACGCATAGTCCATTAAAAGAAGTGCACATCCGCGTCGAGTTGCAGCCGCGCGCGGATGGCGGCACCCATTTGATTTACAAAGCGCGTGTGGTTCCGCGCAACTTTATCGGCACACTCGCCATTCCAATTCAAATCGGCGTTTTGACGCGGCTCGGCATCGAACGCGCGGTCAAACGGTACGATATGGAATTGACGGGACGCGCGCCCGCGCTATCGAAAATGAATCCCTCCGCGCTCACGCCCGGCGCGCGTCCGCGTCTCGACTCCGCGCGGAAAACTCTAACCAGCCGCAATTTTGCGCGCAAAGTGATTGACAAACTGTTTCAAGACATCGAATACGCGGATGATATTTCGCTCGCGCGGATGCGTCCGTACGTTTTGGCAGATGAATGGAAGGTGCCGCGCCGCGAGGTGTTGGAATTGTGTTTGCACGCGACACGACTCGGCATTCTCGATTTGGAATGGGACTTGCTCTGTCCACTCTGTCGCGGGGCAAGTAACACGGCAGTTACATTGGGCGAGGTGCAAAAGCAAGTCCACTGCGAAGCGTGCAACATTGATTACGAAGTGAATTTTGAACGCTCGGTGGAATTGTCGTTTCATCCGAATCCCTCTGTGCGCCAAGTAGATACCCGCGTGTATTGCGTTGGCGGTCCGCAAGTGACGCCGCACATTTTCGCGCAGCATCATCTTCCCCCGCGCACGCAAGCGACGATTTCGATTCCGCTTGAAGGTGGACGCTATCGCTTGCGCACACCCCAAAAACGCGGCGGACAATTCTTGTTTGCGGAACCCGAAGGGCTGCCCGAATTGACACTGCGCGCGACCGAAGACAATTGGAATGAAGACGAACCGCGCATGAATTTGCAGCCGCATCTTATTTTTGAGAACGCGACGCCGCAAGACCAATTGTTTATTCTCGAACGCTGGGCGTGGAGCGACCAATCGGTGACGGCGGCGGATGTCACCGCGCTGCAAACGTTTCGCGATTTGTTTGCAAACGAAGCCCTGCGTTCGGGCGAACAATTTTCCGTCGGCGGACTCACGCTCGTCTTTACCGATTTGAAACGTTCGACGCAGCTCTATCGTCAAATCGGCGATGCGCCCGCGTTCGGACGCGTGTTGAATCATTTCGAAATTATTCGCAGCGCGGTGGACAAGGAAGAAGGCGCAGTGGTGAAAACGATGGGCGACGCGGTGATGGCAGTTTTTCGTCGTCCCGTCAATGCGATTCGCGCGATGCAAGCCGCGCAGCATGTGTTGAGTGACCCGCCCGAAAACCTTTCGCCGCTTGCCTTGAAAGTGGGCATTCATTCGGGGACCTGCATCGCGGTCAATTTGAACAATCGGCTCGACTATTTTGGTACGACGGTGAACATTGCCGCGCGCATCGCGGGCTTGTCGAGCGGGCGCGGTATTTTGGTGTCCGATGCCGTGTGGAACGACCCCGAAGTCGGAAAATGGATTGGCTGTCAACCGGGATTTCACAGCGAACCCTTCAAAGCAACTTTGCGCGGCTATGAAGAACCCTTTACGCTGTGGCGCATTGAACCCAATGAGGACGCGGAAACACTGCCGCAAATGGAATTGGCAAATTAAACCTTCGAGGTGTTGAACACCTCGAAGGTTTTTTGTGATAGAACAACGCGCGCGAATGCTTGCCAACGCGTTTTATCAGTGTTACACTTTTGCAACCTATTTTCAAGGACCAAAACGACATGGACACGACCCCGCGTTCGGTAACACGCTTGATTGAAGAATTTCACCGCCTGCCCGGCATTGGACCCAAAACGGCGCAGCGACTTACCTTTTACTTGTTACGAACATCCAAAACGCAAGTGGACTCGCTCTCGGATGCGATTCGCGATTTGCGCGAAAAAATTACGACGTGCGCGTTGTGCCAAAACATCGCGGAATCGAATCCGTGCAACATTTGTCGCGATGAATCGCGCGACCAAACGATGATTTGTGTGATTGAAGAACCGCTCGACCTCGTCGCCATCGAACGGACGCGCGAATACAAAGGACTGTATCATGTTTTGCACGGCGCGATTTCGCCCGTCGAAGGCATCGGTCCCGAAGATTTACGCATCAAAGAATTGCTCGAACGTTTGCGCGACGGACGCGTGACCGAAGTGTTGCTCGCAACGAATCCAAACTTGGAAGGCGAAGCAACCGCGATGTATTTGGAACGTTTGATTAAACCGCTCGGCATTCGTCTCACGCGTCTCGCGCGCGGTTTGCCCGTCGGCGGTGATTTGGAATATGCGGACGAAGTGACGCTGACGCGGGCGTTGGAAGGCAGAAGAGAGGTCTAGATTTTCAATCATAGACGACCCGCTTCCTTCGTTATGATACTCGTATAACGGAGGCGATACAGCTCATCACCACCAGAAGTGTGAATCTTTGGACGCCGGTGATGGGCGGAGCGAGGGATGTAACCGACCGTTTGCTGCATTCAATGGAATGCAACGAACGGTCTTTGGGTTCATTAAAAATTAAATTCCCGAACATGCTATACTGAGCGAAAACTTTCCGCGAGGTTGAACATGTCCCCATCC
>CALMZO010000026.1 GCA_937870825.1 uncultured Chloroflexota bacterium
GTCTGGACAATTCCACATCGCTCGGGCGTTGGGCAATCACTTGGCGTGCGAGTTCCTGTGTCGTCGTTTGTCCTGTCATTAGTTCAATCGTGCGGATGTGAATACGCGCCAGTAGTTCTTTTACAAACATTCGATTCGCTGCACGATGCAGGTGGCGATAAAGCACAATCGGCAGATGCGTTGCGATGATGACAATTTCTATCACAACAAAAAACTCGAAATGAGGAAACAGACCAAACATTCCCATCAATAATTTCACATCACCCCCGCCAACCACATTGCACAAATAAATGATTGCGAGCGCGAACCAGTAGAGCAAGAACGATGGGTCACTCAAAAGAATCGCGCGCACGATACCTGCCAACATCAAGGGATAGGTAATTTCCATCGGGACGATACCTTTGGCTCGGTCAATGATTCCGGCGGCAAGTAAAATCGCTGCCAGCATCAACGCGCGCATGTCAAAGAAAGCGACTGGCGGAAAATGTGAATCAAAGAATGAACATGCGACGACGAACACGGCGAGCGCAGCAAACAAACGCAGAGACAAACCAATTGCTTTTTTGAATGACGTTAACTGTCTCGTCCGCGCGTTCAACGTATCGTGAAGTGTTTCCCTCATTGCGCTCCCGAATGAATGATTGCGACCGCTCCAATTGCAACAACCACTGCCGGCCAAAGCCACATCATTTGTCCATTCATTTGCGCGACTGCAATTTCCGCGTCGAGACGAATGCGCGCGGAAATATCTTGAGCAGCATATAACGCAATTTCGCGTTCGTCGTTCACGTTGCTTGTGACATTGCAGCGCCGAATGAACTGATGCAAGTCTTCTGAATCCGTCTCACGGGCAATGCGCTCCAAGTCCAATTTGTTACTACGCTCTGCCTCGCCTTGCCCAATCAACTCTGTCAAGCGCGCCTCGATGTTTTGAAAAATCGAGTCCTGTTTTAATTTCTGTTCCAGCCATGGATACGCGTCGAGAACCGATTTCTCCTCACCGCTTACTGCAAAGATTTGCATTTTGTCGAGTGAATTTGCGACCTGGATTCGCGTTTTCCACCGCCGCGCTTCGATTCGCTTGTCTTGCAGAAACGCATACGGAATGACTGCGAAAATTCCAAAGACAGAAAGCAAAATCCATTCTGTATCTTTGACCAAGAGGAACACTCCTACCAGTCCCATGAAGGCAACGAGCGCATACATCACTCGACGGTTCGAGACATCTTTGTCGAGCGCAAATGCGCTTTCTCCGTCTGCCGCGCGCGAGGATTCGCTGCCGCCACACCACATCACGAATGCTTGTAAAGTGAGGAATGCGGTAAGAGTCACGGCGCCAAATACGCCGCCTGTCCATAGCCAAGAAAGATTCTGATTCATTCCGATATCCATTGAAGCGTTGGCATTTGTGTAGAACAGAAATGGCTTGCCCACACGAGCGTCAAGAGCGCGATACTGGCGATTACTTGAAACGAATCTATGTGAACACTCGCTGACGGTGAGATCGCTAGATACGCAGATAGCGCGGCACAAAGTAAAAAGAGAATTCCTACACTCCACCTTGTCGAAACGAGAACATGTCGTGCGCGTTGTTCAAGTAAAAATCGTTGCCGCAACAACTCAGTCACCTTTTCGGGTAGTTTCGTGTCGTCATTCGTTCGTTGTTGCATGACGAGTGTCCAAATCAAAAGTCCCCAAACGCTGTTGGTTTGTTGAGAAACCAAGTTTTGCAGCACTTGAGTTTCTGTCTCGCCGTTGTAAAACTGTTGAAGCGAATTTTGGATAATGGCGCGTATCGTAGGATGCTCAAGCACCGCGCTCGCTTCATCGAGCGTTTGCAACACGGGCTTGTCTTTTGCGCTGCGTACAATACAAATCAACGCGAAATCTATTACAGGTGTTTCATGACGGATGGCGCGCGTTTTCATCCATACACGCATCGGTTCAATGTGCAACAGTCCCGCGAACAGTAGACACGACGCGAGAATCCACGCGCCATCCCAAGTCAACTTGAACGCCAAGAGAAATCCAATTCCGAGTGCCGCGTATGGAATCCAGTCGCTCACCTTGAATTGTGAGATCCCAATCACATTGTCGAGACGTAGCGAACGGATTGTCCGTGTCGCAATGAAACGCTGGACCAAGTTCTGGAGAAACATCCACGTTGCCAGCGCGAAACCCAAACCGATAGACGTAACAGAGAGCCACAACAACGCGGAAACATTCATACGGAAATTCTTTTCGTTGTACGGTGTACAAAAATTTTTGTACACCGTACAATCAGCGTTGTGCCGTCACATGCGCTTGCATCGGCGCGAGCGTCACCCACAATGAATCACGCGCGTTCGCGCCGGACTGAATGATTCCGCGAACCACATCCGGCGGCGCAGCAACGGTCACAGTAAGATACCCATCGGACGCGGCGCGAACATCCGAGACGACGAGTTCGGAACCGATTGCGTTCGACTGCGCGGTGGGGTGATACACATTCACGCGCTGTCCAATTCGCAGCTGCGCGCCAACAGCTTGTTCGGGTTTGATAGGAAAAGAAACGGCTTCGAGTGTTTCATCGCGCGTCAAGTGAAATTGCTGCGGCGCGACGAGTTGATGGACATAGATGAGTTGTTCGGGAACAAGTGTTGTCGTCGCCAGATTTCCAACCACCTCATCCACCGAGCGATAGACTTGTGCTTGCGCCATGGCTTGCGGAAACGCGCGTTCTTGAACCATGTCGGGCGTGATAATCGTGTACGGCGCGATTTCGCGCACAGGCACAACCAAATTTGTTGATTCCGTGTAGGGCGCGGCATGGCGATACAGTCCACACGCAGACATAGCGCCAACGAGCAATGCCAATGTTGCAATCAAGAGTGTGACTCGACGATTCATTTCCCCTCCCTTTTACTTGGGCTGAATGCCCTGAACTTCGATTACTGGCACAGGCAGTACATCCATCTTGCGCCCATCAGGGGTCAGAATGGAATTGGTGCTTGTCCAGTAATGCGCGTTGCCAATATCGGGATGCCGCAAATCAAGTCCATGCGGTCCATCCTCATGCCCAATCCAGAACTCTATCATCTTGGATTGTCCTTTGCAGGTGTTGTTTGGATTCTCATCCGGGTCTGGTCGGCAATGCCGCACCTTCCAACGCATGTTCCATTCCACAATCCAGTACGTCGTCACGCGCACTTGATAAGAGGGGCGATTGTCAGGACCATTGCGCGGCTTGCGTTCGTAGCCATAGCCCTTGTCGTCGTCTGCCGATGAGGTTTCGTACGTATGATTGATAATGGGTCCCATTGCCGACGATTGTTTGGGATTGCCCCAAGAACGTTCATCCCAATTCCACTCCGCCCATGCCGGCGCGGGGTCATAACCTCCATAATCCGAATCGCGCGATTCATCTGGACCGGGCGGCGCGACTTGACGCCAACGCAAGCAAAAATGGAAATCCGCGAAATCTTCATTCTCACTCCACGTCAGCGGGTCCCACCCGTCAATGGCGCGACTGCATTGCCAATCTTGCGTTGCCAAACCCGTTGCAATAAAAGCCATCGGGTCACGATTGAGACCGCGCGGATAGGGGCTGTAAAGCGTTTGAACCGGCGGAATTGTCGCACGCGCCCGCGTAATCCAATTCAGATTACATTCCAGCGACGTGCCGCTGAAACGAAATTCGGTGCAGGGTGTCTCGCCCGGCGAGTTGACCTGTTTCTTGCATCCCTGCGCGCAAGAGACAATGAACACCGGCATCTTGACGTTACACGCGCCCGTTCTCCACTCGCACACGTCCATATACCAAATCCAAATGTTGTAATAATCGTCCTTGCATCGGCCGGAAGAAATCATCACATTCACATTCCCAAAGCCCGTCGGTCCGCCCGGCATATACACGCACGATGCGCCCACCGTAACATCAACCGTTTGATTGTTGTTTCCACCTCCGCCACTGCCCGGCGTTGGCGATGTACCAGAACCACCACCACCACCGTCCGAACCTTCGCAGTAACATTTGATTTTTCCACTTGGCAGTAGCGTGCATTCGCCATGTGTGCCGACAGGACAATTTCCTTGCGCGCACGTGTTGCTCGTCGAAGAAAGAAACAATACGACAAACACAACAAGCGCGAACGGCAATGTGACGACAAACTTTTTTGCGTTGAACCACAACGCGAGATTTTGAAAACGCGAGACTACTTGCATACCTTGTTCCTTTCCGTTAGCGTGTTCGCTCATTGGTCATGCCACAAAATTTGCTTGGTGTTGAAATCCATCGAAAGTGCGATGCGCGAAATCTTCCAACGTTTCGCCGAAGGGTCATAGCTCAACTCGGTCATCACGATGCGGTCAGGCAATTCCTGTTCGTCAATCTTTGCGCGCGTTTTCAAATCGTATTCGTACGTCTTGCCTGCCGCGATGTATTCAATCAAAAACGTCTGTGTCCCGTTCGGCGCATATTGAACGCTACGTTCGAGTGGCAGCAATCTGTATTCGCGCAATGCAACGGTACGTTGTTCTTGCTGCATCCAATTCAACATCCCTCGCATCCGCGATAGCTGCTTGCCAATAAAGTATTCGGGCGCGCGTGTTTTCAAATAGTCAAGTTCGAATTTGTGTGCGTCCCAATCGTCAAGCGCTTCGTCATAATTTTTCAGGACTTGAGTCGTAACTTCGCGCGGCGCTTCAATCATGTCCACGCCGAGCGGTGTCTTGATAATTTTGACATTCCACTTTGGCGCGTCATCTTTCGCGGATGAGGTTGGGATACTTGTTGGCACTGCTGTTTCATCCACTTGCGCCATTGCGACTGACGGCATTGTTTCCATCGCATTCACATTGCGCGTGATTTGACGATACCAGCCAAACGCGAGCGCGCCGATGAATAATGCGATGATGCAGACGAGCACCCATCCGAGTGGCGTAACATGTTTGCGCCCACTCAAAGGATTTCGTTGAATCACAAGTTCGATCAAGTGCATACTCATTCTCCTTCTTGATTGATGCCGAATGCGGGATACCCTTGCCCACTTACCGTGACGAGGAGTTCCGACACACCAAAGATTCTGAAAAAGATGGTGGGAATTTTTGCCATCCCCCAAACCGTAATGCGTCGGGGCTCGACAGTAATTTTTGTTTTCACCAGATATTCGCTCTTGTTCAAATTGATAAACTGCTGCGCGATTGCGGTTGCCTTGCTGCGGTCTAGAACAACCTGACTCGTCGTGTGAAAGTAATTCGCATCAATTTCATGGCTCGCCGCCTGCGCTGCTGCCTCCACGGTCGTCTGCGCCTCGCGATACTGCTGATACATAAATCCGCCGTCAATCACGAGTCCGAGCATCACAATCGCAAGCGGAAACAGCAAAACGAATTGCACGAGATATTCACCGCGCTGGTCATGCCACCATTTTTTGAAACATCGCCGCATTGCTTCTCTCCAATTTGGATCGCTCTAACGTTCCCACCACGAACGCCAAGTTTGAATGCGTGACCACTGTGTTGCGCGGAGTGGAACCGCGCCGCCGGGATGAAAGAGCTGCACCATCGGAATATCGTTCACCTTCAAGTTGTATTCGGTGCGGCAGCGCACCCACGCGCCGCGGTCCCATTTGCCTTGCGGCGTCACCGTGAGTCGCGCGGATGCCGCACTCATCGAAAAACCGTTTAGCGTTTCACGTCCGGCTACGAGTCCTTGTGTTTGCCCATCATCACGCCGGAGCGATTCCACTGCTGCGCGACACGCATCGTAACTCGCCATATCGAGCGCAATCGTCGCGTAAATCAACCGTCCGAAATAAATCAACGCGGCGAGGATGAGGAACAGAAATGGAAGAATCAAAATGAATTCGACCATCGCCTGTCCACGTTCATTGTTGTTTCTTATTTTTGAGCAGCGCTCTACCATTTCGTCTCCTCACCACCACCAAAAATTCGCGCCGCGTTTGCCGACAGGTCCGCCGTAAAAGCGTTCAAGCCGCTGAAAACTGTGCGCTCGAATTGTGTAAGGCAGGTTGCCGATAAATGGAATGACAAACGTTTTGTTCGTCTTGACATCGCCGCGCACACTTTTGCTTGAACTTGTTAGGAACTGAATCTTGTATTCGTTTGCGAATTTCCCCACGGCTGCTTCCAACATGTCGTAAGAGCGTGCTGCGCCTTCCGCCGCGCTGCCACCGCGAATCGCCGCGAGATACGTTCCATCGTGAACTGCACCCGCCGCGGCGGCTTGATTCCACCACACCCAAAAGTACATGGCGATTGCGCCGCACAACATCAAAAAGACCGCGAGACTTGC
>CALMZO010000027.1 GCA_937870825.1 uncultured Chloroflexota bacterium
ATGCCGTCGTTCGGTCCGCGTCTGACGCAGGATGAAATCATCAACGTCGTGGCGTATGTGCGTTTGCTCGCGCAGCAAGCGCGGCAAGAAAATCCCCAAAAGGGTTTTACGCCACAGCCATAAAAAAAGTTCCTAACGCATTCTTTGAATTATCTCAAGGGCTTGTTGGAAAGCGAGAGGTGGCACATGCAACATACCAGTAAATGGGTTATCAAGTTCCAAGATCATGAGAAGGATAAACGCGATCAAGGCGCTCAAAAGCGCTACCATCAATAAATGTGCTCGGGCATTCTTGACCCGAAAAAAGAGTGTGAACCCTATCATTAACAATGCTCCACCGCAAAGCAAGAGCCACATCAACGATGGTAACTCTGATTTACTTTCTAATAGTCGGATGCGTCGCAAATTCCCCAACGTATCCATGATTTCGAAAATGAATTGGTCCTTCTCTTCCGCGTTGATTTTGTCTTGATGGATGCGACGATCCACCGTCCAGATTGCCTCCAGTGCTGCCTCCGCTTTGGGACTTGATTCTCCTCGTGTCATTGTATTCCATTCATCCGTGTCAACAATTTGTGCGTAGCTGATGGTCGCTTGTTTCAGGTCATTGCCATATGGAGTCGGGAGCTCTTGTGCTTGACGAACCAAGTCTACAATCACATTCGCCTCGCGTTCGACTGTAACTTGTGCGTCTTGGAACTGCTGCCAAACCATGAGTGTCGTGAGTGCTAACAGAACGCCGTAGATGACAGCAACAGCAGCGAACAAGAAGCCAGCGACCTGGTTGTTCGAGGCATGAAGCTCTTCTGGAACAAGTCGCCGCACAAGATAGGTCGCGGCAACGGTCAAAGAGATCGCACCGCCCACAATCATCAGCGCCAAAACAGGGGTCGAAAATTCGAGTAATAGAAACCTCAATCTCACCTCGCAACAACATTATAAGTGCGACGTTCGAAATCCGTGATTTCCAACAAAAACCTGCGTCGGGTCTAACCCGGCGCAGTCCATTCTTAATTTCATCACCGGCAAGACGAAGCTAATAGCAGATTTGCTACTTGGTTCTCGTCACTCGATGAGGAGTCCTGTCGAATACAATTTCGCCTTGACGCTCACTCCCCTGCAAAAATTGCTATTGGCATCGGACGGTTTATAGTCCCTTTTTGGACAAATACCGCAATCTCCCATGCGACCTGAAAGACCTCAGCCGCACCAATGACAAGAAATAAAACAAACAAAGCAATCAGTATTTGAACGCGCCAATTCATGCGCCCACAATCGTCGGCGCATCGTCGCTAACTCAAAGCAGTGCGAGATTCAGTCAATTCGGTTAGGCTTTGACAACGAGCAAGCTCCACTGCGAACGGCATTCTACAAAACGAAATGATAGTCAGTCCAATAAATCGTATGCGCTCACTGGCACAAGTGGTTCCGTCGCATCGTGTGGAACGCGCATGACCCGCATTTCAAAAATTACCAAGCCAACAAGCCCAATCGCAAAGCCAATTACGAAAAAGGAAAACAATCCCAAAGCGGGTAGGACTGCCCTTTGTGCTGCTATAGCTGCTTGGATTGCCTCTTCAATTGGCTCCTTGATATGTACGAAAATATCCACGAACAAAAAAATCAAAATGCCTGCGGACAACATGGTCAAGAAGGTGCGGACTTGGGGTGAGCTGCGTTCAACTCGCCCCAGCGGCAAACCGAAATAAATGGTGAACCCCGCGATTGCACCTAGCATTACTGTCTGTGCAAAATTCATGCTCTCAGACTCTGTGAAAAATGTTATTTTTTGCTGAATGTAAGTCTCGACAAACTCTTTTCGTTAGTATATCCTAACAAAAAAGTTTTTACAGGTCCACCGCCTCAAATATTCATCAGGGTTTGAAATAGTCGTTGCCACGCATTTTCATCCAAACTTCATCTCAGCTAATCTAATATTTTGAAACTCGTTGGGATGAAGAAAATTTCATGTTCCAACTTGCCCAAACTTCATCTTGCCGCCTTACACTGCGCGCAGATTCAAGAATTCGCTCCGCACGATTCTTGAACAAGGAGCAGGCATGAAGAGAAACATTTTGCTTTTGATGGCATTGGCGTTGACCGTGTTGGGCATGGCATTGCCGTTGAACATGGCACTCGCGAAAGGACCCACCGCGAACGGGCGTGCAGGAATTTCCCAGCAAGTTCAAGCGCGCGTGGGCGCAAAAGTGGGCAAGGCGAAAAAAGCAACAAAAGCGCCAAAGCAACAAATTACACAACAGGTCACTGTCGCGCAGGCGACTGACCCGTGCGCCAATGATACTCCCGATGACCAAGAGGTGAACGACGGCGCGGATACTGACACGGACAATGTGGACTTGCAGTGTGGTGACCAGAGCGGCCCTGATGACCAAGTTCAAGATGCATCAGGTTCCGATACCGGTACGGCAGACACTGACACCGTGCAAGACGAAACACCGGGGAACGACGCAGCGGAACAACCAATGCCTGCACAATCCAAGTAAAATTAACCGAATACTTTGAACAAACGAGC
>CALMZO010000028.1 GCA_937870825.1 uncultured Chloroflexota bacterium
AGAAGCGTGTGGTTTGCGCTTGCGCGTGTTGTTTGACGGAATGAGCGCGATCAGTGAGCGCAACGCGGCATTGACAGATTGCGAGTCGGGAAAGTATTGGCGTACATCGGGTTCCAACATCACAGCGCCGTCTTGGAGGGTGAAATAATTTTCTTGAACAGTTCCATCTTGCTGCGTGATGCGAACCGTGTGACCTTGCCGATACGCGCGATGGTATTTTCCACGCACACCTTTTTTGCCGCTCAAGTCATATTCTCGCGCCATCTCTTGGCTTTCGGCGCGCATCTTTTTGTCATTCTTCATACGCTCTCCGTTCCAGCGGTGTTGCTTTGCGGCAACTGATGATCCGAATAATTACTGTGTCTGGTTTTTCTTGACGTTCGGTTGCACTACCAAGAGCAGGCGACTTTTGGACGACATACCGATACTGATAAAGCGATTTTCATCTTTAGAGTGTTCGTCATCTAAATATGTCACCAGCAATGGGTCATTGAAAATCGTTCTTGCTTCGTCAAAACCAATTTTGTGTTTCTTGAGATTGGCTTGCGCTTTCGATTTGTCCCATTCAAAGCTCAGGTTCATTTTGTTTGCCTAAAAAGTATAAACGTTTCGTCACTTGCCATTGCGATTCTCGCAAAAGTGCTTGACGCCGAAATAGCCGTGACGACGCAGCGCGCGAAGGAGCGTTTCGTTCGCGGCGAACTCACTGTATGCGTGTTGTTCTTGGCTTTTTTCCATTCTGAGCGTGTCGCACACGATAAGCCGTTTTCTTTTCTGCCGCGACGCGCGTTTTACTTTTTCGACGTGTGCGTTCAAACGTTCCTTGAAGCGGGAGACGCAATGGCAAGTCTTGCTGTTTTGCCTGCGCGATAAAATCAATCACAGTGAAACCGACAACCTCTTGCGTTTCCGGATCGAGACGCAAAATCAAATTCTCGCCGACCTCTTTGTAATCGGTGTATGCAGGTTTACCGAGTGAGATATACAAGACATCAGCGTCCTTATCGTAGCGCAATTGCATATTCTCGTAAATTACTTCACGCCATCACCACTTCAACAGGCAATCGCGTCGCCGCTTCATCGCGCGGCGCTTGATCTGGCGGCAAATAATTCAACTTTTCAAAGCCAATGACTCGCCCCGTCTTATCCTTTTTCAAAATTACTTCCTCGCCTGTCTCCTCTGCTACAACCTCGTCTTCTGGATTCCCCCACCACACATCGAGTGTATTCGCAAAGCGCGTGTAAATGATTGTCACTTTTTCCATTTTACTTGTCCTTCTTTCAATGCATCTGTTGGATATGCTGAAATGATAAATCCTTCCCCGTTCAAATGTCGCACAACAATACAGAGAAATCGTTTTTCGTCTTTCTTGTAATAGAGATATACGTTTCCATCAATTTTGCTCACCCTTACTTCGTCCGCATTCTGCAATACACTTTTGACGTCTTCTTCACGCCCGCGCATTGGCGGGTGCTTGACAGTAATCAGAAACTGCCAATATTCTTCTGTAATTCGAACATCAACGTTCAAAACAGAGCCCACGCGAAAATAAATTTTGCCAGAAGGTGGCTTATCTGCCATATATGGCAAGTATAGCTCATCGCCTAGCCACTGTCAACGCAAATTTCTCCGAATTTCCATTATCTCCTTTGTCTTGGCGCCGCTTGTTCTCTGGTCTTTGAATCCGTTCAATATCTCGCATATAATACAAACTCGTAACGGTTGCGGACAAATTTTGTCCGCGATTCTTTTGTAGGAGTCACGACTATTAAATGGAAAATTTTGCAGCACAATGGTGTTGCATTCCCACCCGAATATGAACCGCGCGGGCTTGCGCTCAAAATCAAAAATCAACTTGTGCGGCTCGAACCGCTCCAAGAAGAAATGTTGATGGCGTGGGCGAAAAAAATCGGGACGCCGTATGTGGACGACCCGGTGTTTCAAGAAAATTTTTTATCCTCGCTGCGCGAAAAATGGAACGACTTGTTTGACGGCGTGACCATCGGCGACATTGATTTTTCGGAACTGTTCGAACTCGCGCAGCGCGAAAAATTGGCGAACCTGCCAGAAGAAGAACGCAAGCGCGTGTCGGCGGAACGCAAAGCGCTGCGCGAAGAACTCAAGGCGAAATTTGGACACGCGCGCGTGGACGACCACCAAGTCGAAATCGGCGCGTACCTCATCGAGCCGCCGGGAATTTTTATGGGACGCGGCGCGCATCCGTTACGCGGGCGCTGGAAACCGCGCGTCTATTCGTACGAAGTCACATTGAATTTGGACGAGGACGCGCCGATTCCGCCCGCGCCGCACGGCAACTGGGCGGACATTGTTCACGAACACGACTCGTTGTGGGTGGCGCGCTGGTTGGAAACGCTCACCGATAAAATCAAATATGTGTGGCTCGCGGAAACATCGCACTTGCGTCAAGAACGCGAACGCGCGAAATATGACAAGGCGTGGACGCTCGCCGAAAATTTGCGCGAGGTGCGAAACGCCATTCGCCGCGGCATGCGCGACAGGGACGAAAAGAAACGCCGCGTCGCCACCGTCGCCTATTTGATTGACCGCATGGCGATGCGCGTTGGCGACGAAAAAGATGAGGACGAAGCCGATACCGTCGGCGCGTGCACACTGCGGGTCGAACATGTCAACGTCGGCGACGAAAAAATTGACTTCGATTTTCTCGGCAAGGACAGCGTGCGGTGGGAAAAATCCTTGTTGCTTCAAGACGAGAATGACCGCGCGCTCGCCGAGAACCTTAAAGAATTTGAACAAGGGAAAAATCCGAACGAACAACTTTTTCCCGAAATCAATTCCGCGCGCGTGAATGATTTTCTCAAAAGTGTGATGCCCGGACTCTCTGCCAAAGTGTTCCGCACGTATCATGCCACGACGACGGTGCAAGAGTATTTGCAGTCGAACGGGAAATTGAAAAAGGACGCGACGGACGCGCAAAAAGAATACGCGGCAAAGATGGCGAACCTGCAAGCCGCCATCAAGTGCAATCACAAACGCACGCCGCCGAAAACGTGGGCGGAGAGTGTCGAGAAACGCGCAGAGGGCGTGAAAAAATTACGCGCGTCGAAACCCGATTTGCAAAAATTGGATGAAGCAATTCGCGCGCGTCAAGCCGCGCTCGACAAACTCGTTGCCGCCCAAAAAGAATTTGACGCCAAAGCGCCCGAACAATGGCGCAAAAAACTCGCCGCGCAGGTTGCATTAGAAAATCAAGGCGCGCCAAGCGATGAAGCCAAGTTAAAAGCGTACACGAAAAAATTAAAAGTCGCGCAAAAAGCGACGCGGGACGCAGAAAAAACCTTTAAACAAAAAACGAAACGCTACAAAGAACGCGTCGCCGCCGCGCAAAAGGCGCTCAAGCAAGCGCGCGAAGCGCGCGAACGCGGGGAATCGAATTACAAGGAACGCGTCGAACGCGCGGAACTCCAACTCGACCTTGTGCGCCAGACCAAAGATTACGCGCTGAACACGTCGCTGAAAAATTACATTGACCCGCGCGTATACAAAGATTGGGGCGACAAAGTGGATTTCGATTGGAAAAAACTCTACACGGGCTCGCTGCAAAAGAAATTTACGTGGGTGATGCAGGATGACGGCGACGCCAGCAACGGGACAGGCGACGAGGAAGAGGTCTGACCGAAAAGGAAAACGTGAAAGATGTCCGGGACATTTTTCACGTTTTCCTTTTCCGCTATCACTATTCGCAATTTCCTCTGACTATGCGTATTGAAACGGCGCGCGGGTGATGATACAATGCGCGGTAGCCGCGCGCGCGTTTGGCAAAAGAGATTGGAGTGATTCATGTTTGATTTGAAATTTGGCGCGAGCGAGCCGGAATCGTTTGGCGAAAACTTGGTGCGAGAGACGCTTGCACTTGTTCGCGCTTGGCTGACTGCCCATCCCGATACGGAAACGATTCTGAATCACCTGCCCGCGCTGGAACTCGCGCTGGCAGCGCACGTTAAAAATCACGATACGAAATTGTTGTCGCTCGTCACGAGCGCGCTCGAGCGCGTCAACACAAACGCGGCGCATGAAACGGGAGCGAACACGATTCTCGCTGAATTCATTTTGCTCAACCTGCGCGTATTTCAATTGACACGCGACGCGCAGTTTCAAAATGCCGCGCAGCGCGCGCTGGATGTGGCAAAGGCGCGGTGGGATGAGGAACGCGCGTGGTTCAAACCGAGCGCGACGGATGCCACGAACGTTTTTTATGCCGACGCAAACGCGCAACTTGGGCAAGCGTTTTATTTTGCGTGGCGCGCGTTGGAGGACCAAACGCTGCGTCCCATTGCGGGCGAGGTGTTGGGGCAGATGAGCAGCGTGTTTGACCCGAACGCGGCGTTGTACGCAACCGATGAATTGCCGGGCGAAGACATCAATACGTTGGGAGTGCGCGCGGCGGCGATGCAGTTGTTTCTCACCGCGAGTGAAACGACGGGACGCCGCACGTACATGACGCGCGCAAGTATTCTCGCGGAAGATGCAGTCAAGAATTTGGATTTGAACGGCACGCTCGACGAACGCGCGAAATTTGCGGATGCGTTACTGCGGCTCGAACAGTTTGCAGGCATCGCGCGTGCGCGTGACACGGCGCGCGAGATATTGAAACAGGCGGCGGCGCAAACGCACGCGAACGTTGACGCGGCAGCTCTCGCGCTCGCCGTCGAACACGCGAATCAGTTTCCGCTGCACGTTGTTGTGATTGGCGATGTCGAGAATGACGAGACCGCGCAGGCATTGTGGTTCGCGGCAATGAACGAATATGCGTCAACGCGCGCCATCGAAGTTTTGCATCCGACACAGCACGCCGCGCGCATTCAACAACTCGGCTATTTCGCGTCGGACAAGAGCGCGCTCGCCTACATTTGCATCGGCACACTGTGTCTTCCGCCCGTTTCGTCACTCGACGCGTTTCATACGGCAATGCAGCGCGCACATTCCGCGTGACGGAATACTGATCACTGATTACTGAATACTGATAACTGATCACTGCTTACTGCTTACTGGTAACGCATTCGCATGACGATTCACGACATTAGCGTTCCTTTACAAAACGGGATGCACTTTTGGCAAGGCGACCCGGAACCAAACATTTCGCGCATAGAAGCGCATGAACGCGGCGACGCATGGACCACTTCGCATTTGTCATTTGCCGCGCACATCGGCACGCACATTGACGCGCCATTGCATCGCATTCGCGGCGGCAACACCGTTGATAAATTGGATTTGCAAACGCTGCTCGGACGCGCGTATGTGGTGGATTTGATGCAGGTAGAAACGGAAATTACGGCGAGCGATTTGATTGCGCGAAATGTGCCGTCAGATGTAAAACGTCTTTTGTTCAAAACGCGCAATGGAGATTTGTGGGCGCGTGAGGGCTTTCAAAAAAATTTTGTGGCGTTGAGCGCGGACGGCGCAGAGTGGGTTGTCGAGCGCGGTATCAAATTGGTGGGCATGGACTATTTGAGCGCAGATGTTTTTTTGACCGATACTGCGCCCGCGCATGATACGTTATTGAACGCCAGCGTTGTGATTGTCGAAGGCATGATGTTGCAACATGTTGCGGCGGGATGGTACACGTTGATTTGTTTGCCGATTAAAATCGCGGGCGCGGACGGTGCGCCTGCGCGCGCAATTCTTTATACGGGGAGTCTCGAGGAGGAGAAATGAAGTTTGTGTCTTTTCGTTTCGGCGTTGCTGCCATGTTGTGCGGCGTTGTCATTGCCGCCTTGTTCCTCGCGTTTCCGCTGACGACGAATGCCGCGCCCAAGGCACCGGGCGCAGCAGAAATCGTCAACGCGCAGGGCGCATTTTGTAGTGTGACCGTTCGGCGCGGTGAAGCGCTGTACATGATTGCCGCGCGCTTTCGTACCACCACCGCGTATCTCGCGTCCATCAACGGTTTGTACAATCGCAATTACATCTATACGGGCCAAGTGCTAAAAGTGCCGTGCGCGCCGCAGCCGTATCCGCAGCCGCAGCCATACCCTCAACCGTACCCGCAGCCGACCCCGATTTGCACGTACTATACCGTGCAGCGCGGGGACTGGTTAAAAACGATTGCCGCGCGTTTTGGCGTGACGTGGCAAGCCATCGCGCAGGCGAACGGTTTGTATAACGCGAATTACATTTACGCCGGACAAAAGTTGGCGATTCCGTGCGCGTATCCGCCGCCCGTTTGCCCCGGTTGTCCGCCGTGTCAGGGCTGCCCGCCGCTCTATCCGACCCCGCCTCCGCCGATTTGTCCCGGCTGTCCGCCGTGTCAAGGATGTCCGCCGCCGTACTATCCCACTCCGGTTCCGCCGACCCCTGCGCCGGTGTATCTTCTCGTCGAAATTCGTGACAACCATTACGCGCCAGCTGTGCTTACCGTCAAGCGCGGCCAATTTGTCCAGTGGGTGAACAAGAGCAATGGTCCGCACACCGTCACGCAAGGACTGTGTCCGAACGGGCAGTGCACGCCAACGCCCGGCGGTTTCGATTCGGGCATCTTGAATCCGGGCGGCACGTACGTTTTTCAATTCAACCAACTCGGCACGTTCGCCTACTATGATGCGGCGAACGGAGTCGGTGGAAGTGTCGCGGTTGTGCCATAAGTGTACTTGTCATGTCGAACAGAGTGAGACATCTCGTTCTGCGCGACATGACATGCCAAGACCATGAGTACCGCACCCAATTCGGGACGCAAGTTAGTTAACGCCAAGGGCTCGACGCTCGTCGTGTTCGCCTTTCTCGCGTTGACGATTCTGCCTGCCTTTGTCGCGTTTGTGTTGACGCCGCAAGACGCGCAAGTGGTGACGAATGTGCAGGGCTGGAACGGCTGCGTCTATACGGTGCGGCGCGGCGATGATTTGTTTCGCATTGGTTTGCGCTACGGCGTAAGTTATCATTACCTCGCGCAGTTGAACGGCATTCCCAATCCGAATTACATCTGGGCGGGACAGCTCATCAGCGTTCCGTGCGGTCCGGTCAAGTATGCGAGTTATCGTCCCGCGCCGAAACCGGCGGAACCGTGGCCCTGTCCGTGGTCGGGGGCATCAACGTGGTCATGGTGTCAGCCGTTCGACATTCCACCAAATTGTGGGCAGACGATTCAATATCTCGTGCAGCCCGGCGACAATCTCTTTCGCATCGCCGTGTATAACGGCTCGACGATTCCGTGGATTCGTACGCAAAACGATTTGTGGGGCAAGGTGCTGCGTCCGGGTGTGACGCTGAATGTGCCGTGTTACCAATTCGTCACCTACGGACCGAATGTGTGGACGCCGACGCCCGGCGGTCCGAACATCGTCACCGCGACACCGCAGCAGCCGACTGCCGCGCCGATTCCCAATCTGATTCGAATGCGTAACAGCAAGTTTAATCCGCCGACGCTCACCGTGCGCGTGGGCAGTACGGTGACGTGGGAAAATCGCGATGGTCAAGATGGTTTGACTTATACTGTCACAAGCGGCGCAAATGGACAACCCGACGGGCAATTCAATTCGGGTCCGATTGCGCCCGGAGGAACGTTTATCTTTACGTTCAACACGCCGGGTTCGTATGCGTACTTTTCCGAGACCGACCCGCAAAATATGGTGGGCGAAATCATCGTCAATCCTTAAAATGAAACCCGTACTCGCCGAGTACGGGTTCTTTTTTTTTTGACGCGCCACGCGTTTCTTGTTATCCTCGCGCGAAATCATTTGGAGGAGACAGCATGACATACAAAGTGGGTGACCGCGTGCGATTCAAAAATTTGGGCAAATTCAAACGGCGTCCGTTGTTTCCCCCGCCCGCCGTCGGCGCGCCGCATTCGTACGAAGGCGAATTGGGAACCGTCGTCCACATTCCCGACGCGGAACGCATCGCCGTTCGTCCCGACGGCAAAGAACACGCGCACGGCGCGATGGCGGGCTGGGTGTTTCGTCCGGACGAGTTGGAAATTGTAGAATGACCCAAACCATTGCGATTCTCGATTTTGGTTCGCAATACACCATGCTCATTGCGCGCCGCGTGCGCGAGCAAAATGTGTATTGCGAAATTTTTTCGCCGCGCGTCACGCGCGCGGAACTTGTGCGATTGAATCTCGCGGGCGTGATTTTTTCCGGCGGACCGTCCAGTGTGTACGATGAGGGCGCGCCGCGCGCGCCGGAATTTATTTTTGAATTGGGCGTACCGATTTTGGGAATTTGTTACGGGATGCAGTTGCTCGCGTATCAACTCGGCGGACGCGTCGAACGCGCGCCGCACCGCGAATTTGGTCCCGCGCAAATTCGGGTGACGAATCCGGTTTCGTTTCTGTCGAATCTGCCGCTCGAACAAAATGTGTGGATGAGTCACGGCGACAAGGTGTTTGAACTGCCGTCCGGTTTTGAAAACATCGCGGAATCGGACCACTGCGCGTTCGCCGCCGCGATTCATCCCGCGCGCAACCTGTACGCGCTGCAATTTCATCCCGAAGTCGCGCACACGCCGCACGGGAAAAATATCCTGCGCTATTTTTTGTACGACATCTGCAAGTGCAACGGCGATTGGACGCCGCGTTCGTTCATCGAAAACAGCGTCGAGCAAATTCGCGCGCGTGTGGGCAACGAACGCGTGTTGTGCGCGCTGAGCGGCGGCGTGGACTCGATGGTGGCGGCGACGTTGATTGAACGCGCGGTGGGCGAGCAGTTGACGTGCGTGTTTATGGACCACGGACTCTTGCGCCAAAACGAAGCATCCGACGTCGCGTCGCTCACACAACAAATCGGCATCGAACTCGTCACGGTGGATGCGCGCGATTATTTTTTGGAAAAATTGCGCGGCGTCATTGACCCCGAACAAAAACGGAAAATTATCGGCGCGGCGTTTGTTGAAAAATTCGACGAGACCGCGAAAAATTTGGGCGAACATAAATTTCTCGCGCAAGGCACTTTGTATCCGGACGTGATTGAAAGCGGAGTGTCTTTTACTCCACCCCTCGACACCGCGCAAGGGCGTACACACACAACAGCGGTGACAATCAAAACGCATCACAACGTCGGCGGATTGCCCACCACGTTGCCGTTTCAACTGCTCGAACCGCTGCGCCATTTGTTCAAAGACGAAGTGCGCGCGGTGGGAACGGAATTGGGCTTGCCGAAAAATGTCGTGTGGCGACAGCCGTTCCCCGGACCCGGACTCGCCGTCCGCATCATCGGCGAAATCACGCGCGAACGTTTGGACACGCTGCGCGCGGCGGACGCGATTGTGCGCGAAGAAATTGGCAACGCCAATTTAGAGAAAATGCCCTGGCAATATTTCGCCGTGTTGACGCCCATTCAAACTGTCGGCGTGATGGGCGACGAACGCACCTACGAAAATGTGTTGGCGATTCGCGCGGTGACGAGCGAAGACGGCATGACCGCCGACTGGGCGCGCCTGCCGCATGACCTTCTCGCAAAAATGAGTTCGCGCATCGTGAATCAGGTACGCGGCGTGAATCGTGTGGTGTACGACATTACCTCGAAACCGCCGGGGACGATAGAGTGGGAGTGAGACGGACGAACGACGAACGACGGATGACGAATGACGAACGACGAACGACGGATGACGAACGACGAACGACGGAGGACGAACGACGAACGACGAACGACGAACGACGGAGGACGAATGATGATGTTTTGTATTGAATGGAGGGTTGGATTCTGTTAGAATGGCGCAAACGAAATAGATGCGCTGGCGGCTTGCCCACTTGTTCGATGACGTTGCAATGAAATCATCCCGCGCTGG
>CALMZO010000029.1 GCA_937870825.1 uncultured Chloroflexota bacterium
GACAGTCTCCCTGAAGTTGTCCCCATACCTCCCGCCTTCTTCGCCCGATGCATCTCCACGCTCTCGTCTGACTGGAGGAACTCTATCTGCATTGGACTCGGTGGCCGCAAGCCTCGCCCGCCCAAGTCGTAAGCGGCCTGTCGCAGACATCATTACGCTTAGTCACCAGTTGGCTGAACGATCGTTCGTTCGCTTAGCACTATTTCCGGTCTGGAACGAGCATGATGCTCTCAAGGTTCCCGCGTGTGAACCGCGCTCGAAACGTCACGAGGTCGCGCGGTATCTCCGCCTCGCGGAAATCGTAAAAGTAAACATCGCCGTGATAATCTCCGACCCGCTCCTCCCACTGACGAATCGTCCGGGCATAGCCACCCAGGACGGAATTTGAAGCCTCAACCCACTCGTGCTCCGCGCGTGTGACCCACAATTCCCCCTCCGGCGTGATCCTGTAATGCTCGAGGAGTGACTCAAAGCTTTTCGTCTGGAACTCGCGATTCTGCATTTCGGCATATCCTTCGGGCAGAGGATACTGGCAGGTCAGTACATCATACATTCCCATTTTCTATTGCACTCCTTTGGAACAATCTTCTCCCAGTAGTGCCAGCAGTTGCAGCCTTCAAGGCATTATGCGGCGGAAACTTCCTCCCGCCTCAATCCCCGGATAGAAAATCGTGCGAGCGTCGGATTGGCTTGCGAGCTCCAATGAGTGGCGCTTTGCGAAAGTATCTTCTCTAGCATTCCACCGACTTGCGATACGCTTCAAGGGCAGCTCGCGTGGTATGCCAGACCCGCCCAACCTTGATCGCATCGAGTCGCCCCAAACGTGCAAGCAGCCTCAGATATTCTTGACTGTACGGAGTACCCCGCGCCGCGTCCTGCAATGGAATCCACTCGTCGCGGCGTGGGGACTTACGTGTTCGCGGAGTAACGGCTTCGAGATACAGATTGAGACTTTGTTCCATCGCGCGGCCAACGAAATTAACCAGCGGTTTGTCCTTGCCGCAATCAGCACGCATGAGCACGAGTTGATGCAATTGGCGCACCTGAAATGGAGTAAGCGGCTGACCTTTTTTCGCAAGCGCCTCGCCAAAGATAATCGCTTCCCGATGATTAATGACTTCAAAGTGCTCGCGTAAACTTTTGCCGCCAATGGTCACACCATGCTGCAAGATGAGTTGCGTTTCGCGGAGAGTCAAAGTGCTGCCTTCGATGGCATTGGAGTTGTAAATCCATTCGATGGTCAACTGTTCGTGCAGTCGTTTAACCACTGTAGCAGGCAAACGGCGCCGCGCGTCGAGTTGCCCTTTTTTGTGGCAATTCGCTGTGCAAGGCGGGATTCGGGAAGAGTATGAACTGGCATATCGGATACCCGTTCGCATTAGCAATTTTGCGTTTTGAGGATCAACCTTCAATCGGTCTAGCCCAGATCAATTATGCTCGGCACTCTTTGCGCGCCGAGTGGACTTCTTACTCGCATGCGCCCATTTCTTTACTTTGCGGGACACTTGCGCGTTTGCTTCTGCCAAGCCTTGGACCAACACCTCATCCGAATGTTTTGCCAGCCATCTCTTGCTCTGTGCTCGCACCTTCGCGGGAAGATGCTGAGATTGTGCTCGGATGCGATGCAAGGATGTCAGCAAATCGTCGTCGCTCATCTCCTCTTGACCGAATCCAAGCCAAGCTCGGTATCCCTGAACATCCAGCGCATACGCGAGTGTCTCGCGCAATGCGCGCTCTTTCATGTGTTCGGCGCGGCTCTCCGGTTTATCCCAAGGCTTTTCGGGGTCTTCCAGTTCGCCTAGCCACACCCGAAATCGCGTTTCCACTTCCTCGATGCCGAAGCGCGCACGTCTGACTTTGCCATTCTGATACAGCACCTGCATCGTGCTCTGTGTCCAGAGATGCTGTGCTACCATCTTGGCTTCCTCGCTTTCTGCATACAGACCCACCGACAGAAGCCAATACCATTCGGTATCCGGTCCGAGCAATTGGCGGACAGTGACGCTATCTGCATCTAACTGCAATTCTGCAAGCAGTTCCGTGTCCAATGGAAATTTCTCATCATACCGATACAGCTTGCCAAAGGACATCTCCATGGTCTTGAAGCTCTCGGGCGCATGCTCTAATTCGAGCATTGCGCGATAGGTGACGGGATGGTGCTCGACATCCTTTGGGCTAACCCAATACGGTGTCAGATGAATGGGCGAACTTCCCATATGGTGGTTGACCACGTCTTTGACTCGTTCCTTTTCACGGGTCGGAGATGTGGTTTCCGGTTTGGCAAGGTCGTTCTCGGTCCAAGCCAGCGCCTCGTCCAATTGCGCGAAGGAAGGACTGAATTGTTTAAAGTGATCAGGACGCTCAATACAAACATGCCAGAAAAAATCATATTCGCCGAGGGTGACGGTTCCGCGATTGGGTCTTGGCTCGCAGACGAAGGTGTGAGTCTGTGGTTGATGCGTCCATTTCAGGGGACGTTTAGAGAGTTCGATTTCACGCTCTTGCTTTTGCCGATCCTCTTCATAGAGGAGCTTGAAGAGGTCTCCCAGGTGTCTCCACATCTCTAGTACATCTTGGCATAAATAGCTATGCAGAAAGAGCTCTGCCCTGGTACGTCCACTTGAAAGGTTTAGCCATAG
>CALMZO010000030.1 GCA_937870825.1 uncultured Chloroflexota bacterium
ATTTCTTGAGCGTCGTTCTCACAGGCAGCATTGCCTACGATTACATCATGTCCTTTCCGGGGTATTTCAAGGACCATATCCTCCCCGAAAAAATTCACGAGATTTCGGTTTCGTTTCTCGTGGATTCGATGAAAAAACAGCGCGGCGGCATCGCGCCGAACATCGCGTATTCGCTCGCGCTTTTGGGCGAACGTCCCAAAATTATGGCAACCGTCGGCGAAGATTTTGAAGAATACCGCCGCTGGCTTGAACTGCATTACATTGACACCTCTGCCATCATCGTCATCCCCGACGAATTTACCGCGTCCTTTTTTGTTTCCACCGACAAATCACAAAATCAAATCGCGTCGTTTTACACGGGCGCGATGGCGCATGCGCATCTCGTTTCCTTCAACGACCATGTGAACGGCGGCATCGCGCTCGCGGTCATTTCGCCGAACGACCCGCAAGCGATGGCGCAGTACGTGAGCGAATGCAAAGAACTCGGCATCCCGTACATTTACGATGCGAGTCAACAAATCGTGCGCGCAACGGATAAAGATTTAATCGAGGGCTGTACCGGCTCCAAGATGATTATCTTGAACGATTACGAACTCGAAATGTTGAAAAACAAAACGGGCTGGAGCGAAAGACAGGTTGCAGAATCTACAGAAACGTTGATTGTCACGTACGGCGAAAAAGGGTCCAAGATTACGCATGGGGACCAGACGATTCAAATCCCGATTGCCAAGACGCGCAAACAGGGCGAGCCGACCGGCGGCGGCGACGCGTATCGCGCGGGCATCATCAAAGGCGTGATGCGCAATTTTTCTTGGGAATTTACCGGGCGGCTCGGCGCGCTTGCCGCGACGTACGTGTTGGAAGAATTCGGCGGACAGAGTCATCGTTACACGCTCGAAGAATTTATCGAACGATTCAATCAAGAATTTGGAGAATGGGAGGAAATCGAAAAGCTAAAAGCTCAAAGTTAAAAGCTAAAAGCCAAGTTGATTTCAACTTTTAACTTTTAACTTTTAACTTTTAACTTCGGAGAAACTATGCCAGTCAAAACATTTGACGTTCGCGACGAGTCGCTTGCGATTCAAGGACGCTCGCGCATTGAATGGGCGGAACAAGAAATGCCCGTGCTGCGCCAGATTCGCGAACGCTTTGCTCAAGAACGACCATTGAAGGGACAAAAAATCGCCGCGTGTTTGCATGTCACCACCGAGACCGCGAACCTCATGCGAACCCTCGTTGAGGGCGGCGCGGATGTCATGCTGTGCGCGTCGAATCCGCTTTCCACGCAAGACGACGTTGCCGCCTCGCTCGTCGCGCATTGGGAAATGCCCGTGTACGCCATCAAGGGCGAAGACAACAAAACGTACTATTCGCACATCAACAGCGTTCTCGACGCGAATCCTAATATCACGATGGACGACGGCGCGGATTTGGTTTCGACCATTCACAAAGAACGCACCGATTTGTTGAAACACATTGTCGGCGGCACCGAAGAAACGACGACGGGCGTGATTCGTTTGCGCGCGATGGCAAACGACGGCGCGTTAAAATTTCCCGTGATTGCGGTGAACGACGCGCAGACGAAACATTTTTTTGACAATCGTTACGGCACGGGACAATCTACGATTGACGGCATTTTGCGCGCGACCAACATTTTGCTCGCGGGCAAAACCGTTGTCGTCGCGGGCTATGGCTGGGTCTCGCGCGGCATTGCGAGTCGCGCACGCGGGATGGGTTCGCGCGTGGTGATTACAGAAATTGACCCGCTGCGCGCGTTGGAAGCGGCGATGGACGGCTACGAAGTTTTGCCGATGCTCGACGCCGCAAAAATTGGCGACATCTTTGTCACCGCGACGGGCGACACGCACATTCTCGACAAAGAACATTTTCAAGTGATGAAAGATGGCGCGCTCTTGTCGAACTCGGGACATTTTAATGTTGAAATCAATATTCCCGAATTGGAAAAAATGGCGAGTGAAAAACGCCGCGTGCGCGAATTTGTGGACCAATATATTTTGCCCGACGGACGCCGCTTGAATCTTCTCGGCGAAGGGCGGCTCATCAATCTTGCCGCCGCCGAAGGACATCCCGCGAGCGTGATGGACATGAGTTTTGCGAATCAAGCGCTTGCCGCCGAGTTCATGGTCAAGAATCACGCGGAATTAAAACCGCAAGTGTACTCGGTGCCAAAAGCGGTGGACGACGAAATCGCGCGTTTGAAACTCGCCGCGATGGGTATTCAGATTGATACGCTCACCGCAGAGCAAGCGAAATATCTCACGTCGTGGGAAGAAGGAACGTAAAGAGTTATTCGTTGTTAGTTATTCGTCATTCGTAAAAGCAAATTGACGAAATAACCAATAACCAATAACGAACAACTACTATGTCAACCACATTCATGACCTCGCCCAAACTCTTGTTCACTTCGGAATCGGTGACAGAGGGGCATCCCGATAAAGTTTGCGACCAGATTTCCGACGGCGTACTCGACGCGATTTTCGCGCAAGACCCGTACGGGCGCGTCGCGTGTGAAGCGGCGGCGAGCGGCGGACTCGTCGCGGTGCTGGGTGAAATTACCACCACCGCGCATTTCGACGCGTACGAAATTGTAAAAAATACTCTGGAAAAAATCGGCTACACCGACACCAAGTATTGTCTGGATTTCAAAACGGCGGGGATTCTCGTTTCCATCAAAAAGCAGTCGCCCGATATTGATATGGGCGTGAGCAAAGCGCTCGAAGCAAAACAGGGCGACACTGACCCGATTGACCAAATCGGCGCGGGCGACCAGGGCATGATGATTGGTTTTGCGTGCAACGAGACCGAAGAATATATGCCGTGGACGATTTCGCTCGCGCACAAATTGGCGAAACAATTGGCTAAAGTTCGCAAGGATGGCACACTGCCTTATCTTGGACCCGACGGCAAATCCCAAGTGACCGTCGAATACGCGCATGGGAAACCTGTGCGCGTGGATGCCGTCGTCATTTCGACACAGCATCTCGACGACGTGGAACAAGAACAAATTGCGCGTGATGTGCGCGCGCATGTGATTGATGCGATTGTTCCCGCGCACATGCTCGACGCCGATACAAAATTTTTCATCAATCCGACCGGACGTTTCCACATCGGCGGACCGATGGGCGATGCGGGCTTGACGGGGCGAAAAATTATTGTGGATACGTACGGCGGCGTCGCGCGTCACGGCGGCGGCGCGTTCAGCGGCAAAGACCCTACAAAGGTTGACCGCAGCGCCGCGTATGCCGCGCGGTACGTGGCGAAAAATGTTGTCGCGGCGGGACTGGCGGAACGCTTTGAACTCCAAGTCGCGTATGCGATTGGCGTCGCGCATCCCGTTTCCATCAACGCGGAAACATTCGGCACCGAAAAAATTCCGCACGATAAAATTATGGAACTCGTGCGCGCGCATTTCGATTTGCGCCCGGCGGCAATCATTCGCGATTTGAATTTGCGCCGTCCGATTTATCAAGCGACTGCCGCGTACGGACACTTTGGGCGTCACGACATTGACGCGCCGTGGGAAAATATGGACAAAGCCGAAATCCTGCG
>CALMZO010000031.1 GCA_937870825.1 uncultured Chloroflexota bacterium
AGCAAATATCCAAAAACAAAAAAGAGAAAAAGAATGACGTTCAAAGCGACGAGCCACCACGCGCCATACGCGTATTCACTGGTAGAAGTGTGCATCAAAACCTCCCGTTGTGCCTTCTTGACCAAAACGTTCCACGTTCACGGTGTAGCGAACAGAAAATCCTTCTTGAATCAACGAGTAACATTTGCTGCGTCGCGCCAACTCTCACACACTATAAGACCTCATGGTTGCTTGCGTAACCGCCTATTCGCACATTCCTCGCCGCGCCATTTGGCTTGGTGTTTGGACGCGCCAAATGGCGCGGGGTATAACAAAAAGGACGAACGCTCCAGTTGAGTGTTCGTCCTTTGCCGTCTTTATGCAAATGAAATTTATGCCGCGCTGTTCTTGGTTGGGAGATATGCCACAACTTTTGTCCCTTTGTCCCGCTCCGATTTCACATACACATTCCCGCCGAACAACTGCGCGCGCTCTTGCATTCCCATCAACCCAAAATGCCCCGCCCGCGCGTAACTGTTGGGTGATTCGGGTGCATCGAATCCCCTGCCGTTGTCTTGAATCGTCACCGTCACTTCGTCCGCCGCAAATGTGAGAGTGACATCCACTTGGCTCGCGCGCGCGTGTTTGCTCACGTTACGCAATGCCTCTTGCGTGATGCGGAACAAAACCAATTCACGTTCCGCGTCCAAACGCTGCTCCTCCCCTTGTACGGTAAAAGTCGCATTCGCTTCGCGCGCAATGGTTTCGAGCGCGGGAATCAAACCCAACTCGTCAAGATACGTCGGGCGCAAATCGCGCACAAAGCCGCGTACATGTTCCGTCGCTTCCGTTGTCAATTCTTTCAATTCACCTAATTTGGTAGCGGCGAGCGCGGGGGCTCGGTTCAAGCTTCTCTGCGCCATCTCGATGCGCTGCTGTACCGCAATCAGAGTTTGAATCGTATCGTCATGCAATTCGCGGGCAAGATGCTTACGTTCATCTTCTTGGCTGTGCGTAATCGCGACAATGTAATTTTGCATTGCCTCCTGCGCGGCAGAGACTTGGTGTGCCATGCTGTCGAGCGTCTCGCGCAATTCTTCAATCTCGCGCACGCCACCGACATGTTGCGCGGCAGCATGATAATCGCCAAAGGCAATACGCTGCGCGGCTTGGACCAGATTTTCCAAAGGACGAATGACGTAACGAACGCCGAAATAAATCGCGCCGAGCGCGACCACCGCTACAAGCGCCAACACAACAGGCAGTAGCACCGCGTACTGAAACATCGGCGCGACGACATTTTCCCATGGCTCGTCAATCAGCAGTCCCCATCGTGTTGGCGCGATTGGCGCGTAACCGACAACCAATTCTGTGCCAGTCGTATCGTAATGAAACGTCGCGCCTGATTCACCGCGTATCACTTGAGCTATGCCTGCGTGTGTGCTGAAATCCGTTCCTACCCGCGCGGCGTCGGGATGCGCGATGATTTTTCCCTGTTCATCTACGAGATATGCTTCACCGCGCGGGGCAAAGCTTTCAAGAGGAGGGAGGTTTACTGCGGCGACGAGCGTTCCGTCTTGGGTTGGACGCGCGCGGAGAACGAGCCACACGCCACCTTCTAAAAAGGGTTTTGAAAATTCAGCCTCACGCGGGATTTTGTCGCGTCGCGTTTCCCACGTTTCGCGCGTCGGCAGCGCGCTGACGATACGTCCGTTCGCGTCCAAGAGCGCAATGCCGCCTTCAAATATCTGTGTGTCCCACGTTTCAGGACGCGAGGCATCCAGATTTTCTAAATCGCGCGCACGGTCGGTCATTAGTTCCGAGATGCGCGCTGCTGCTACGCGCGCCAAAGCACCATCGCGCTCGGCAACCAATTCGCGCATCGCGCCCTGGTGATTGCTTACACCGAGATATGCAATGCCAATTAATAGAATCGCGAGCGGTAGGATCGTCCAGAGAAGAATTTGGGTGCGGAGACTGCGGAACATGAGGAGGTAGGGGCGAAGCATTTTGCGACAAAGAACGTCGCTCTGAAAATGCTTCGCCCCTACAACGTAATCCACTTTTGTCGTACTGCAAACATCACCGCCTCGGTACGCGTAGCGACATGCAGTTTCGCGTAAATGTTCGCTAGATGTCCCTGCACGGTGCGGTCACTGATGTTCAATGTTGCGCCGATTTGTTTGTTTCCGAGACCTTGCGCGGCGAGACGCAACACACCGAGTTCACGCTCGGTGAGCGGCTCGGTGATGTCCTCTTGTTCGGAATGACCTGCTGCGCGCCGAACCAATTTTTTGGCGATAGGGGGGGACAGCGCCGTTTCCCCATCGGCGACGGCATGAACCGCATGGAGTAATTCGTCGGCGGAAGAGGTTTTCAGCAAATATCCGCTTGCGCCCGCCTGGAGCGCCGCAAAGAGGTACGGGTCATCGTCGTAGGCGGTGAGAATGAGAACATGGACGTTCGGGAATTCTTTTTTCACGCGGCGCGTGGCGTCCAACCCATTGAGGCGCGGCATTTGAATATCAAACACCGCGACATCGGGAGCATTAGACGCGATGAGCACCAATGCTTCTTCGCCGTCATTCGCTTCGCCGATTACGCGCAGCGTCTCGTCCTCTTCCAAAAAATCGCGTATCCCTTTGCGAACAACCGCATGATCATCCGCGAGGAGAACGCGAATCTTTTTTGATTTATCCATTTGTGAATTTGTTTGGGCGCGCGCGAATCAATCCGTTCATCGGGCAAGAAACTCCAAGAGTGACGCGATCAAAAAGAGTGGTACCACCAAGAGATAGATTCGCAGAACGTCGCGCAATGCCTCCTTCGGCAGCCAGAGCAACTTTGCCCCTTGGTAATAGGGCGGCGGACGAAAGCAAGCGATGCCCAAGTTGACGCCTGCTCCTCCTGCCAACGAGTAGGGGATGAGTTGCAGAATCACCACGGATAGATAATACAATGCCTCGGACGAACTCGCCAAGCGGCTTACGTGGACACTATTCACAGAAACGATCCCGCCGACCCAGCCACGAAAAGCCGCAATGGGATACGGAGCAATGACACCCAGCCCTGCTATGGTTTGCCCAATCCCCGCCGTGAGATTGCCGCCAAAATCAAAAAGTGCGGCGCGCACGCGCTCGTTCTGACCCAGCGCGACTAGCGCGGGCTCGTTTGCCTGTGCGCGTTCAACCAAGTCATCGCGGTAGGTCAAGGCAAATTCGTTTCCCGTATGCACCATCACCGCGCCAACAAGAACCGAGAGGAAATAAGTGACGGCAAAAGTCAGAATCGGGAGACGCGCCCGCGACAGAGCTTTGATGATTACGGAGAGGGACATCTGTTTTCATCCACTCGCGCGCAATGTCGAAGCGACGCGCTTTAATTTTTCGCGCGCCTCGTGCGCCACCGATTCAAGCGCGGGGTTGGCAATCACGCCCAACATGGACAACGGATCCACAATCGAAACGACCGCGCCGCCATTTTCCTCGTAGACAATTACGTTGCACGCCAGCAGCAAGCCCACATCCAAATCAGTGTTCAACGCGCGCTGCGCCAATGGCGGATTGCGGCGATGAATTCCATCGCATCGCCGAGAATGACATAGCGTCGAAACTCGGCGTTCAATTTTTGCTTGAGCGTTTGCTGCCAAGCCGTAGTTTGGCGAACCATCAATTGTCGTCAGCACGCCAAAGCCCTCTGCTTTTAACGCCGTCGTCGCTCTGGCAATCGCGGTCTCGTAATCCGTTTTTAGTTCAACGTGCGATCCAATTTTGCTCATATGTTGTCGCGTCTTTCGCACACGCGCCAACGCGCGTGGCGCATTCAACTGAATGCGCCACAACGCGCTCGCTGTGGATTCGGTTGCCGTCGCGTACTCTTATAGACCCAGATCGCGTCGCATTTCTTCAAATTGTTCTTTGGTGATTTCGCCCTTCGCGAACCGTGTTTTCAGGATTTCGAGTGGTGTCGAATTTGATAGAGGTGTGGGCGCCGTCGTCAAGGCTTGCGACGGATTCGCTGGGATGCTGCTTTGATTTCCACGCACCAACGTCATCACCAGCCACGCTCCGCCGCCGATAACCAACACCCAAAACGCGATCATGACTAACGCGCCCAGACCGAACATGCCCATTCCAAAACCCATCATGGTTGTCCTCCGTTTCATCCTTCCAAGTCTTTTTTGATTTCCGCGTACTGCTCTTTCGTAATCTCGCCGCGCGCATAACGCGCCTTTAAAATGTCGAGCGGCGATTCATTGTTTGGATTACCAAACGACTGCGCGATTGGCGGTGATGCGGCAGAGCTCTGCGCGCGCGAATTGCGCGCGAGCGAAACAACGACCAGTACGATGCCGCCGAGGAGCAGACCCCAAAACGCGAGCGGCACAATCCAACCGAACGGACTGAAACCGAACGGACCGCCAAAGCCGTGCATCCCATAACTGCCCATCATGCCAGGTCCCATTCCGAACCCGCCGAACCCCATCATCCCCATGCCGCCAAATAACAATACGAGCAGCACAATTATGAGAACGACCCCGATAATCAAACCTGTATTTCGCATCGTTCGATCCTCTGCTTTCTTACGCGACAAAGCGACGGCTGACACATCTTCCATTTTCACTCGTCACTCGTCACCTGTTACTTGTCACCTGTTTACGCTTTATTCTTGGCAAGCGCCACAACCAGCGCGACCACCGCAATCAACGGCAGCGCCCAGATGAGAATCATCCAGATTGCGCCCACGCCCCAGTCGAAACCGTACATCATCGTAATCACCTCCTTTGACTTTCCCTTGACTTTATTCTGACCACAGCATAAGCCAAAGGTGTGAAGATATGATGAATATGCAATTCGTTTTTTATATAGGTCTCTTTATCACACGCCATCGTCCCCACCAAGCAAAGGCAAGCAGGACGAACGCCTCCAAAAGTGTAAAGACGGCAATCCCCAAACTCGCATCCGCCCAAAACGGTTCGGGGTAAAACTGAATCAAACTGTCCGTTGTGAAGAAGAGCCACGAATCGCCGACGAAAAAGATTCGGTGGAACAACACAAAGAACGCGTCGAACGCGACGAGCGCGAACAGACCAATGGTTCCGAAAATGACGAGCGTCAACACCGCGCCGTTAAAGAGCGCGGACCATGCCGCTGTCAGCAATGACGCGCGCCACAACACGAACAACGCGACGACGATGAAAATGCCGAGCGCATAATCCGCCGCCAGCGCGCTGGTTGCTACTTGTTGCACATCGCGCATGTGCGACAATTCGCGTTCGTTATACACGCCAAGATTTTGCAAATCCGCGTGCGTCAATTCGCCGCGCGTGTACCGCACCGTTTCAATCGCAAATTTTGCGCGCGCTACCGCGTCGAAGCGTTCAGAGGGTGGAAAATCGGGCTTGCCGTACTCGTACTCCACGTACCACCGTGTCATAATCAGATTCGTGTTCGACAACACCAAAAAGATTGGCAGCGTAATGACCACCAATGCGCCCAGCAGAGTGGTGAGCCAACTGGGAAGCTTCATCGTCCACCTAACTTTGTATATTTCAACAGCAGCGCATTCACTGCCACAATGAGCGAACTCCCACTCATCGCAATCGCCGCAATTTCGGGACGCAGCACCAGACCGAACGCGGGATAAAAAACGCCTGCCGCGATTGGAAAGGCAATCGTATTATAGCCCGCCGCCCACCACAGGTTCTGTCGCATTTTGGCGACCGTTGCCTTTGATAATTCAATCGCTTTCACGACGTCGAACGGGTCACTCCGCATCAAAACGACATCGGCGGTTTCCATCGCAACGTCAGTTCCCGCGCCAATCGCGATGCCTACATCCGCTTGCGCCAACGCGGGCGCATCGTTGATGCCGTCGCCGACCATCGCGACCTTTTTACCTTGGGCTTGAAGTTCTTTGACCTTGTCCGCTTTTTGTCCGGGCAGCACTTCGGCAAACACGGTGTCAATTCCTAATTCTTGCGCGATGCGTTCCGCCGTCGCGCGATTGTCGCCTGTCAGCATCGCCACTTGGATGCCGCGTTCGCGCAATTTGGCAGCTGTGTCTTTCGATGTTTCGCGCGGCGCATCGGCAATCGCAATCAAGCCCGCGAGTTTTCCATCCACCGCTGCGTAGACCACCGTGCGCCCAGCGCCTTCCAGTGAATCCGCTGATTGTTCCAATCCATCGAACCCAATCTTGTTATCGCGCATCAATTTGCGATTGCCGACGAGCAGCGTTTTGCCATCCGCTTTGGCTTGCAAGCCGTGTCCAGGAATCGCTTGGAAATCCTGCGGTTCGACAAGCGTGAGATTTTCGGCTCTTGCTTTGTTGACGATGGCTTGCGCCAGCGGATGCTCCGACGATTGTTCAACGGAGGCGACAAGTAAAAGCAAACCATTCTGCTTAGTCAGGTGTTCGGAATCGAACGCAACTGACGACTGACTACTGACCACATCCGTCACTTCCGGTTGACCACGCGTGAGTGTTCCCGTCTTGTCAAAAATAATTGCGTCTATTTTGGATGCTTCTTCCAATGCCGTTGCGTTTTTGAACAAGATGCCATTCTGCGCGCCCAAGCCCGTTCCCATCATCACTGCCGTTGGTGTCGCGAGACCGAGCGCGTCGGGACACGCGATGACGACAACCGTAATCGCCATCGTCAATGCCCATACGAACGTTGAGACATCAGAAGGAATGTATGCGCGTCCAATCGTCAGCCAACCGACCAAGGTCAACGTGCCGATGAGAATTGCAGCAGCGACGAGCCATTGTGCAGCGCGATCGGCGAGACGCTGCGCGGGCGCTTTGGAATTTTGCGCGGCTTGCACCAATTTCACAATTTGCGCGAGCGCGGTGTCTGCGCCGACTTTGGTCGCGCGAAATTTGAACGTGCCTGTCTTGTTAATCGTCGCGCCCGTCACCGCGTCGCCCACTTTTTTCGACACCGGCAAACTTTCGCCCGTAATCATGGATTCGTCCACATCCGAGCTGCCTTCGCTCACAACACCGTCCACAGGAATTTTGTTGCCGGGGCGAATGATTACGACATCGTCCACCAACACTTCCGATGTCGGCACTTCGATTTCTTTCCCGTCACGCAGCACGTTCGCTTTCGGCGGCGCAAGATTCAGCAGCGCTTGAATCGCCTGCGATGCGCCTGCGCGGGCGCGCATTTCGAGCCAGTGTCCGAGCAGGACGAATACGAGCAGGAGAACCGACGCCTCATAAAATACTTCGCTCTCAAAGAGAAATGTTGCGCCAATGCTGAACACGTACCCTGCCAACACCGAAAGCGCGACTAACACTGCCATATTAAGTGTACGATTTTTCAGCGCGCGCCATGCGCCCGCGTAAAAAATCCAACCGCTGTATAGAATGGGTGGTGTCGCGAGCAAAAAAGCAAAGACGTTGATGTCCAAGCCGAACGGAACGGGCAGATTGATTTTGAAAAATTGTGTGAACAAAGGTGAATAGAGAAAGACGGGTACGGCGAAAATGAGCGCGACGAGAAAACGATTTCGCATGTCGCGCACCATCGCGTCCATGCTCATGCCTGCACCGTGTCCCATCTCGTGCGCCATGCCTGCCATCTCGCCCGACATGTCATGTCCAGCGTGTTCGTCCTTTTTCGCGGCAGTGGTTGGCATCGGCATCGCATGACCCGCGTGTTCAATCGTTTTCGCAGGCACGGTTGGCATGGGCATTGGGTGTCCCGCGTGCGCGCCATGTGCCATCGCCATTGGCATAGGCGGATCCATTTCTGTAACAAGATTCTTGGGCATGGACTGCATACACTCGAATCCGCCTTCGTCGAGCATCTTTTTCATCGCCGCAATGGAAATGAGCTTTTCGTCGTAATGCACCGTTACTTGCCCGCTCATGAAATTCGCGCTGGCGTGATGTACCCCATGCATTTGGCTCAAGCAATGTTCAATGCACTGCGCGTCGAGTACGGATTTCCAATTGGTTATATCGAATGTTGTTTCTTTCACGCTGCCCTCCACCTTTTCAATTTACGGCAACGCGTACTTGCTTTGCCATTTTTAATTCCTCCTGACTCATTATTGCCGCTATTATTCTTACGCAGAATAAGACATTTCACTTGCTTTTGTCAAGCACAACAACGCCGCGTCGCATCGAATTGCGGCGCGGCGCGTCCTTGCGCGTGCGGTGCAATTCATTATATCGTCGCTAAAATCAACAACCCCATCCCTACAACGCTTGCCCCAAGCGCAAGCCGCACCCATTCCTTATGATGCAGATTCCAGCGTGCTAACCGATTCAACGTTGGACGCGCGGATGCGGCGATAAGTAAAGCAATTAGCGGGAGAATAAACATAAAATTATATAGAATGAGATATGCGAATCCGACGAGCGTCGAAGATTGCAGCGACAAGAGTGATAAGACTGCAAGATACACTGCGCCGCTGCACGGCACAGTGCATAGACCAATCAAGAATCCACCGACAATCAACGCCGGAATGGTCGCCTTGCGCGCACTTGCGACAGTCCATTGCCCAACAATTTTCGGCGCGGCAAGGCGCGGACCGAAATCGGGCAAGAACACATCTTTCAACATCCACAAGCCCATGCCAATCGCGACCACGGCACCGATGCGCGCGGGCGCATGAAAGCGCGAGAACAGCGCGCTCGTCGCTAAAAGACCTACACCTAACGCAAGATAGGTCAAAAAAACAGACGCGATGTAAATCGAACCCATGCCGACAATGCGGGCGCGCGCAGCGCTAATTCCTTCTGCGTTTGTGACTTGGAGAGTTGCCAACATCGCAGTCACGAATAAAAGCAGGACGGTGAACGCACAGGGATTGATGCCGTCAATCAATCCGCCAACAACGACCGCGCCCAATGTCACCGTGGGTAAAGACTCTGCCATGCCTACCATCGGCGCATGGGGATGAAGGAATCCAAAATACACCGCCAACCCCATCGCCGCGAGCGTGAGCGCAAAAACGATGACGATGTTTCGCACGCGCCAGGCGGACGTGGAAACGCTTGTTTGTTTCAAGGACATGTCATGCCTCAATAACCAACTTGCCGTTCATCGTGGGATTCGCTTTGCCGCCGCAGCAAATGTCGCAGTAAAAGGTGTACACACCGGGCTTGGTCGCTGTGAAGGTTGTACTGTTGCTCGACAACGGTTGCGCGACAAGATTCACACCAAGTTCGTCAATCGCAAATTGATGTTTGCCGCCGCCGTCACTGTGCATCGAGTTATCCAAACTCGTCAGGTTCACCGAAATTTGTTCCCCCACTGTGGCTCGAATTTCAGGAATATCGAATCCATCCATCGCGGCTTGAATGTTTATGATTTTTCCGCTGCCCACTTGCGTTACACCACTTGCTTTTGGCGCAAACACCGGGGCAAGAAAATATCCCACTGCAAAAATGACAAGCAACAAGAGAATACCAAACGCGGTCACCCGAAGAATTTGTTTGCGCTGCGTGTTGCGCTCCGCTTGATGCTGTCGTTTGAGACGCATTTTATCTGAATGTGACATCCGCATCCTCCTGATTTATCGAACAATTGCGGCACGATAGTGATGGTGTCCATCGTTGCCCGCCGCCGCGACGGCGAGCAAAATGTCGTTCAAGTTCGTTTTGGATGGGACATAATCTACCATCGCGAGACCGTGCGCCAGCGCAATAACCGCCGAGACAACTCCATCCAAACGCAACAGCGAATTTCGTACGCGGTTGGCGCAATTTTCGCAACCCAAACCCCATACAGTCAGAATTACAGTCTGTGCCGCATTTTGATCCTCAACGCTAACGTCCTTCTGAATCGGTTCCACATGACAATTTGCATTCATATCTACCCCTTTCGGAATTCAGTGTCATTAGCATAACAAAGGGAATCACGGCGCGCTACCGCCGTTCGGCGAATCCCAAGCGCGCCATTTGGCGTACCAAAAAAATTTGGTCACAGCGGACAATCTATCCGTCTGCGACCAAATTTATATCACTTGAAATCTACGATGAATGATTCCGTAATATTCAGCGGCGGCTTTTTGACTTGCACAGTGATTTTCCATCTGCCGTTCATGGGAAAATTCGTCTGGAGCGCATACTGTCCAGACCCTTTCGCAATAGCTTTGCCATTCATCGCCATACTTGTCATTTCCGTGTGGCTGCTAAACACGAAAACCTCTGCTTCGTCAAGCGGCTGTCCATTCACGTCAGTAATCGTGATAATGAGTTCGATCTTTCCTAAAATGGGTGGATTCGGATTCGTTGTCAGCTTGATGGATGCCAGAGAAATGGTCGGAGTCGCATCGCTACCGCTACACGCGCTCACTGCAAGCGTTCCGACAAAGAGGAAGGACAGAAGAAGAGACCGATAGCGCATTGATTTCTCCTTACGAGTCCTGCTCAAGCCCGATGTGACTTGCCCTATTCCCTTTGTGTCCGCGCGTTTGTCCGCGCGCGCCGCGAATTTTCTTGACGCGAATTTCGCGGGGCATTGTCTGTTGGCCCTTTGGCATGCTAACCGTGAGCACGCCGTTGTCATACGTAACGTTGGCATGTTGCGACATGACCGGAACAGGCAGCCGCACCTCGCGATGATATTCGCCGATGTGCCATTCCTGTTTAAGCGGCTTTTTGTCCGGTGCCAACATGCCGCGCATGGTCGAATGAAGAAGGATACTCGTCGTTGTAAAAGTGACTATGATATTTTCGGGTTCTGCGCCGGGCATCGCCGCATGGAGAACGAGGTCGTCGCCCGCGTCTGTGAGGTTGATGGGAATTTTCAGAAAGGAATTCGGCATGAAATTGCCTCTAACAAAACTTGCACGCCGCGCGATGAACCGTCGCGCGGCGCGAGAAAACCAAAGCCCGAGTCTTTATTGTGTGACCATCATCGGAACCTTCATTCCAGACTCATAGTGTCCGGAGGTATGACAGGCAAATTCCATTTCACCGGCAGACATTGGCTTGGTGAAGGTCACATCAACCGTTTTCGTCGCGCCGGGTGGCAAATCTGCAGCGTCAATCACAGCAAGCGCGTTCTTGTGCATGTCTTCACTCGACATGCCCGCCATTCCCTCCATGACAGGCGGTGAAATCGAAAAGTCATGATTTACCGTGCCTTTGTTGGTGACGACAAAGCGATAAGGTACACCAGCCTTGAAATTCGTCATTGACGGCTCGATTTTGAATTCTGTCATCGTTACCTGAACATCAATTGATTTTTGCGCGGCAGGTTGCGTAGGCGCGGACCCCGCGCTAGGCCCGCACGCCGCCAACACAAATGCACCGGCGAGAACAACACACAACAGGAATATCGAACGCATTCGTACCTCCAGGGTAAATTTAAAGATTCGAATTGCAATGAGTGAACTTTCTGCAATCCCCTTTATCTTACATCAAGTAGGACTTGGGGCAAAATGATGGACAAAGAGTTCGTAAATTATGACCGCCCAATTGTCCTTTCGAGCGGTCTTCGGGGATGAACTCGATTGACACAAGCTCTTGCGTGTGGATTCAGGAAATTGCAAATTTTCGTCTCCTTACTCTGCATCACGATTGGGCCGTACTAGAGATATATTTTTATGCAGAGCGTCACGCAGCATTTCAGGTGTCGGAACGCCTTTAAATCCTTGCGGTGTGCGATAGACGCGGCACTGCATTGCAAAGATGCCAGACGCTTGTTCGGGAAATAAATCCGCGCCGTTCATGCGCAGCGTAGGGGAACCGACGAATTGTTTTGCTTGTGCGTCGGCATCATCGGCAACGCGCACCATTTCGATTTGCGCGCCGATGCGCTCTTCGGCAAGAATTTGTTCCATCATTGCGCGTGCCTCTTGGTACGAAGGGCAATCGTCAAAATACAGCAGCTCTATCTTCATCGTTCCAACTCCACCGCGCGCCGCAACTCAGCCACGTCAAAGTTATAGGTGGGGCGTTCGCGGACTACAGCCCAATCGTAAGCAATGCCTTGTGCGCGTGAGAAATCTACCTCACCATTCTCGTTCAGCAACCGTTCCTCCGCATGCACCGCTTTCACCAAACCAATGAACATAGTATGCGAATCCAATTCAATTTCATGTTCAACGACACACTCAATATTCACAGGACAATCCGCAAGCAGCGGCGTCTTTACAAAGTGTGCGGGCGCGAGTTTCATGCCGGCAATTTCGATTTTGTTTTCTTTTTTCCCTGTGACGACACCGACGTAATCGGTCAGAATGTCTTGCGCGGGCGAAGGAATATTCACGACAAATTCGCGCGTCTCTTTAATCAGTCTATGGGAATAGCGTGTTGGCCGCACAGAAATCGCAAGCCGCGGCGGCTCGGCGGAACACGACGCGATGCGATTGCATGTCATCACGTTTGTTTTTGCGATTCCTGCGGTAATGAGGACGACAGGGACAGGGTAAAGTGTGGTGTTCGCTTCAAGAATTTGCTTCACAATTTCCTACCTGACGTAAGAATACTGTATCAAAGAGAGGCGCGCTTCGCTTGACGAGTCGTGCCTCTCTGGCTTACAAGTTACAATCTGCTTGCGTATAAACTACGATATGCTCGCACATAAACTACATGTGCATTGAGGGACCCTCTCTCAGATATTTCTCAGGGTCTTTTTCAAACGCGCGGCGGCAGCCGGGCCCACAGAAATAATATTTTGTCCCATTGTATTCCATCGTAATGGCATTCGGTCCTTCTTCCACCGTCATGCCGCACACGGGATCAATGTGTCCCTCCGCGTTTTCGTGCATGGAGTGGTCATGATGTTCGTGTTCCATTTCAATTGCCTCCTTAAATAATTTTTTGTTAGCGCGTGACGTTGAGAATCATCGTCAAACCGCCTGCGCCTTGTTCTTCAACGTTGTTATTCGTCGTGTGATGCGGAATGTGACAATGCAGCAGCCATTTCCCCGGTTCACGTGCTTCCCAAATGACATCGTAGCGTTCGCCGGGACCGACGTTCACTGTATCTTTTTCGATGCGCGCGCTTTCGGGAACAATGTTGCCGTCTATTTCCACGATCGTGAATTGTCCGAAAAAGGGAAGATAGATTTCGGTCATGACAAACGTTGCCCTCGTTATGCTTCGGTTTGGAATAGGGAAGTCATAGTCGGCATGGTTAGCCCTTTGAACATTCGATCCATCTCTGCCGCACTGTGTGCTGTGTTACTTTCAAGCCACCATTTAACCAGACCTAAGAATGAGCTAACCAGAAATTGCACCACGAGTTCGCCCGGCATACCGCGCGTTTCCGTGCGCGCTAATTCGGACGCGAGATGTTCACGCAAAAAAGATGCGAGTGAAATCTGCATTTGCGCTTGTATCAGTCTCCCACTTTCGAGTCCAACCGTCACATCGTATAAATGCCGATAATTTTTCACATGTTCAAAGACCGCAGACACAACGTTGTGTTTGGCATCTGTAAAGCTTACAACGCGATGCGCCGCCAAAACCCGATTCAATTCTTCGAACCCACTGATGAACAAGTCCTGCTTGTCCCAATAGTGTGCATAAAACGTTGAACGCCCCACGTTCGCCCGGTCAAGAATGTCTTGCACGGTGAGGGATTCGTACCCTCTTTCGACGATGAGCGAGCGCAGCGCCGCCTGCAATGCTCGACGCGTGCGAGTTACGCGGCGGTCAGCGCTTTTTCGTTTGGTTTTCGTCCATGGCTCTGGAACAGTTTTGGTCATTTTGTCCATTATCGAACACTTTTCTCGTTTTGGTTGTTGATTTCAAGTTGTTAATCCGCTATAACCGAAAAATATCAAATGGCGCACTAGACGCCACAAGGAGAAACTATGAATCTCGTACTAGCACCGAGCAAACAAGACTATTGGAGCGCAAAGCTGTCGGTTTTAACAATGACCCTAACAGGCATCCTCACTGCCATTCATCATTTGTATCGCTTTGGATTTGAAGTGATTGTCCCTGCGGTCATCGTAATCGCGCTGCCTTATCTTTTGATGCGATGGTTTTGGCGCGGCGGCAAGTGGTTGGCATTTGCCGCGTATGGAATTTTCACCGCACTCATCATCTTGAGGTTTGGAATTTCGGATGGATTTTTAGACCACATAGTCAAATTTTTAGGCGGCACTCCCATTCATTTCTTGCCTGAGTCCCCTATTGTTGGTGATTTGCTCTATGAGACCACAGGCATTCTCTCTTTCGTCGCAAGTACGTTTGCCGCCTATTATCTTTACAAATTCATCCGTGACACACTGCGCGTCGCATTGCCCGACAAGAGCTAGTGAAACCATTCCTTTCCCGCGAGTCCATCGAATCGAAAGGGTAGGTTTGTTAAGATATTTGAGCTTGCGGCTTGAAATTTCGCAAACGCAAACTGTTCGTGATGACAAAGATGCTGGAGAATGCCATCGCCGCCGCCGCGATGATAGGACTCAACAGAATGCCAAAGAATGGATAAAGCAAACCCGCTGCAATCGGAATCCCTGCGACGTTATACGCGAATGCCCAAAAGTAATTGCCGTAAATCGTTCGCATCGTCGCACGCGAAAGTTGAATCGCCGTGACGACACCGCGCAAATCGCCGCGCATCAGCGTAATGTCCGCTGCCTCCATTGCAACGTCGGTGCCCGTGCCGAGCGCGATCCCAACATCAGCCGCCGCAAGCGCGGGCGCGTCATTGATGCCGTCGCCAACCATTGCGACGACGCGTTTGTTTTTTCCTTTGAGTTCGTTTTGCAACGCGCGCACCTTTTTTTCTTTTTGTTCGGGCAGCACTTGTGCAATCACACTCTCAATGCCAATCTGCTTTGCAATTGCTTTGGCGGTTCGTTCGTTGTCCCCGGTGAGCATATAAACATCAATGCCCATCTTTTGTAATGCGTCCACTGCCTCATGCGCTTCGAGTTTCAATGTATCGGCAACTGCGATGATGCCCGCCGCGCGTCCATCCACGGCGACGAACATTGGTGTCTTGCCTTCGTCCGCGAATTTCTGCGCGAGTTTGTCGAGCGTGATCGTGTTGACTTTTTGGTCCACCATCAATTTTGCATTGCCGATAATGACTTCTTGCGAATCCACGCGCGCGCGAATGCCGTGACCTGCGAGTGCGCCAAAATCCACGACGGGCGCGAGCGACAATCCTTTCGCGTTCGCGTGTTCGACAATTGCCTGTCCGAGTGGATGCTCGCTGAATTTTTCAGCAGAGGCAACGAGCTTCAACAACTCATCTTGTGACATCCGCCCATCGTTCGACGCCATGCTGATTCCCGCCACTGCCAGTTGCGGCACGCGCATTGTCGGCGCTACTACAAGATCCGTCACTGTTGGTTTGCCTTGTGTGAGCGTCCCGGTTTTGTCGAGGACGATGGTGTTGAGTTTGTGCGCGGTCTCTAATGCTTCGCCGCTGCGAATCAGCACACCCAGTTCCGCGCCCTTGCCTGTGCTGACCATGATTGCGGTGGGCGTCGCAAGCCCCAACGCGCACGGACACGCGATAATTAACACTGCAATCGCGTTGGTCAACGCAAACGTGAATGCGGGCGAGGGACCAAAAATCAGCCACATGACAAACGTCAGCGCGGCGATAACGAGAACGATGGGGACAAACACCGCAGAAATTTGGTCTGCGAGTTTTTGAATCGGCGCTTTGCTGGTTTGCGCCTCTTCAACGAGTTTCACAATTTGAGCGAGTGCAGTCTCTTTTCCAACTTTGCGCGCTTCAAACGTGAACGCGCCTGTCTTGTTCACTGTGCCGCCGAGCACTTTGTCGCCGATATTTTTTTCGACAGGAACGCTCTCGCCCGTGAGCATGGATTCGTCCACACTTGACGCTCCGCCAAGCAGCACGCCGTCAACGGGAATGCGTTCGCCGGGACGCACGAGCATCACATCGCCCACGCGCACGGCATCTACGGGGATTTCGCTTTCAACCTTGTCACGAAGGACGCGCGCGGTTTTCGGCGTGAGATTCATCAGATTTTTGATTGCCGCGCTCGTCTCACCCTTTGCGCGCGCTTCAAGATATTTCCCGACTTTGATGAGCGTGATAATGACCGCCGCCGTTTCAAAATACACGTGGTCGCCAAGGTCTACGTTAAATAGGCGCGCGAGCAACACGGCAACGCTGTAAAAATACGCGGCGTTCGTGCCAATCGAAATCAGCACGTCCATGTTCGCGGTGAAACGCCGAAGCGCTTTCCACGCGCCGACATGGTAGGCGCGCCCGACATAGAACTGCACAGGCGTCGCGAGCAACAACAAGAACCAATCAAAATAGGGCGAACCGAAAATCGGTCCGAGGGTTGGACTCGTCATCCAAACCGAGTGCAATACATCGCGCGTCATTGCGAGCAGGAATAGTGGAATTGTAAAAGCTGCGCCGATGATGAGATTCAAGCGTTCGCGAGCGAGTTCGCGTTTGCGCGCTTGCGCTTCCATGTCAACCGGCTCGGCAAGCGCCGCACCATTTGCGTCGTCCACAACGCGCGCGCCCGTTTGTTCAATTGCCTCGCGCAATTCTCGCAATGTGACCGCTCCGGGGATGATTTCGATGCTCCCTTGCTTTGTTGTCACCTGCGCGTTCAAAACACCCGCAACATTTTTCAAGCGCGCTTGAATCGCTTCCGTATCTTGAACGTGTTCGAGCGGCAGTTCCACTTTATCTGTGATGACATCGTACCCAACGTCTTGGACATGCCACAACATGTCGGGCAAAGTTGCTTTTTCGGGATCGTACTGCACCGTCGCGCGTTCTGTCGCAAGATTCACAACCGCCTTTTCCACACCCGCCGTTTCTTTCAAACCATGTTCCACATGCGCGACGCAGCTCGAGCAGGTCATGCCCTTGATAGGTAAAACAATTTGTTGAGTAGCCATGTTAGCAGATAGTAGATAGCAAATAGCAGATGGCAAATGACTGATAGAGAGTCGTTATCAGTCATTTGCCATCTGCCATTCGTTACAACTTGTTCGCCGTTTCAAACACTTCCAGTAATTCGCCAATCACGCGCTCGCGTTCATCAGGTTTGTTGGAACGGATTGCTGTTGTTACACATTCGTTCATGTGCTTTTCGAGGATGAGCGCGTTCATTTTATCAATCGCTTTTTGGATTGCCTGCGTCTGCTTGATAATATCCACGCAATAGGAGTCTTCTTCTAGCATCCGCACGATCGCGCCCATGTGTCCTTGAATGGAACGCGCGCGATTTAGTAATTGGGTTTTATCTGTTGTTGCCATCTTGCCCTCGCAAAGAATGAGTGCTTCTTGCGCATAATTGCTTACCCCCCCCATAGGGGGTGGGATAACACATGAATCTTACGCGAAATAAGAGATTTGTCAACAAAGAAAATTACTGTGGCGCAAACACCTTTGCTCAAGCCATGGGTTTGGGGCTACTGTGGAAGATTGTCATGAATATCCCGAGTGCGATGCTCATTACAACTAGCGCAATCACTTGTGCCTCGCGCAAACCAATTACCCATGCCACACTGTCCCCACGCAATGGTTCCAACACTACACGCGCGCCTGCCAACAGCGCGACAGTAATGAGAAAATGCGCGCCGTCAAATGGGCGCGGCGCACGCGTCCACACAAACCAAAAAATGGTGAGATACGCGAAAAGTTCGTACACCTGAACAGGATGCCGCAATTCGCCCCAGAGAAAAATCGCCCACGGCAAATTTGGCGCGGGAACGCCAAACGCGTCGCCCGTCAATAAATTTCCAAAACTCAACACCGCCATCCCGATTACCAGCGCGGGCGCGAGCGCGTCGGCAAACAAACGCATTGAAACCTTTTTGCGTTGCAAGTACGCGATGCCTGCAACGAGACCGAAGAGTACGCCCGTTGTTAAATCTAGCGTTCCAAAATTCAGCGCGACGATTTGCAGCGGCTCCGCTAGAAATGTGTCGAGATAACGCGCCACATATCCAAGGCGCGCTGCGACAATGCCCACGCCAATCGTCCACATCAACGCGCCCGAAAAAACATCATCAGGCAATTTCAATCGCCTTGCCGCGCGTTCACCAATTTCTTGCAAAACAAAAAACGCCGCGAGCCAAGTCAGCGGCGAGACGGGAATGGTGAATGGACCCAGACGCAAAACGGGCAGCATCGTTATTTTTCCTCCAACAACGTTTTGATTTTCCCCTCGATAAATTCGCGCGACATCGAACCGCCAATCATCATATCGCGAATGACACCTTTGCGGTCAACAAAAAAAGAAGTGGGCAGCGCGCTGACAAGATATTGTCGATTGATTGCTCCATCGCTATCGAGCAGCAAAGGAAATGACAGATTGTATTTCGCGCGGAACGCATTCACGATGTCTGGATTTTCCATTTGATCCACCGCCAGCACGATAAATCCCGCGTCCTTGTTTGCACGATACGCGGCGTCAATCGCGGGCATTTCGGCGCGACACGGTGGACACCACGTCGCCCAAAAATTGACCAACACCACTTTGCCTTTCAAATCGGCGAGTGTGAACGTTTCGCCCGCGAGCGAGGGGAGAGAAAAATTTGGCGCGGCGAATCCTGTATGCGGCTGCGCCTGCGTAGGCGTCGCCGCGATTTCAGGCAGCCGATTGAACCACGTCCACGCTGCGCCTAACGCAATGACGAGCGCGATGGCAACATAGAGTCGCGCGCCGCTCAGGTTAGCCGCGAGGCGTGTTGAGCTTGACGTTTGTAATTTCATTTGTGCGTCACCACAATCGTCCCGACATTTGCCCACTGATAAAACCATTTTGCATTTTCATTCCTCCGCGAAAATTTTTTGCAACTGCTCGTCTATATACTGCTCACTCATCGCGCCGACGCGCGTCGCGCGAATTGCGCCACGGCGGTCAATGAAAAAACTGGTCGGCAAACCGAGAACGTGATACGCCGTCTCTGCGTGACCTTCTTTGTCCAGCAAAACTGGAAACGTCAAACTCAACTCGCCGAGAAAATTTCGCACGGCATCCACGCCTGAATCGTCTTTAACATCCACCGCGAGGATGACGAATCCATTCGTATCTTTGTACGCACGATATTTCTTCTCCATGATTGGCATTTCGATACGACACGGCGCGCACCACGTCGCCCAAAAATTTACGAGTACGGGCTTGCCACGGAAATCAGACAAGCGCACCGTTTCATCTTTTAAATCCTTGAGTTCGATTTCGGGCGCTTGACTGCCAACACTCCAGCCAATCGCGTTTGGGTCCAATTGCGCGAGGGCGGTGGGGAATGTACTTGCGTCAAAGGTTGGGCGTTCGCGACGCGCTTGCACGAGCGAGTCAAACGGCTGCGTCACGATGAGCGCGTAAATTGCAATCGCTCCCAACGCGATTAAACCCACGCCGCTGACCAACA
>CALMZO010000032.1 GCA_937870825.1 uncultured Chloroflexota bacterium
CGCGCGGGTGCGCTGACAAACAACGAGGGAATGAACGACGCAACACCTCTCACGCGTTCATCCTCTCGTCCAAAAAAAATTTTCTGAGGTGAACATCAAATGTCCAAGTATTTACGAATCGGAATTGGAATCGCAATCGTCGTGATGCTCGCGCTCGGCGCGATTTGGCTGAACGCGTCGGCGGAAACACGTCCGCCCACATTCAACCCAGTGAGTGTGAATGAACCCAACGCGCAGGCGACGATGACGCCTGACAGCATGGGCGGGATGGACATGGGCAACATGAGTATGGGAACTGCGACACCCATGTCACAAAGTGGAGATGAAATGGGGGGGATGAACGAGCCGCCCGTCCCGGATGAAGGTGTACCGCTCGCAACCGAAAAACAAGGCGCGCAGCCACTTGAATACAAACTCGATGACGGGGTAAAGGTCTTTAATTTGACTGCCAAGCCGGTGAAATGGCCCATCACGGGCGACACAACAGTTACAGCGTGGACGTACAACGGCACGGTTCCGGGTCCGCTAATTCGTGTGAACGAAGGCGACAAGATTCGTGTTGTTCTCAAGAATGAACTGCCCGAAGCGACGAGCATTCATTGGCACGGGCTTCCAGTGCCAAACAATCAGGATGGTGTGGCGGAACCCGCCGTAACACAAAAACCGATTATGCCGGGCGAAACGTACACGTATGAATTTGTCGCAAAACCCGCAGGCACATTCATGTATCACTCGCACGTGCAAACGGACCGGCAAATTCCAATTGGCTTGTCGGCGCCGCTCATTATTGACCCATCAGCTGAGAAAACCTACGACAAAGATTTTGTTGTGATGTTGAACGAATGGCAAATCAAGGACGGCAAAACGTACGCAGCGATGCCGGGCATGAATGAACCGAATTACTTTACGGTAAATGGCAAGGCATTCCCGGACATTCCAACCATCAATGTGAAAAAAGGCGAACGTGTGCGCGTGCGTTTGATTGGCGCGGGACAATTTGAACATCCAATGCACTTGCATGGCATGTCGTTCAAAATTGTGGCGACGGACGGCAACCCAGTTCCTGAAGTCGCGCAGTTAACCAAAGATACAATTCCGGTGCATCCGGGCGAACGATTTGACGTGGAATTTGTCGCGGACAATCCGGGGCAATGGGCGTTCCACTGCCATATTCTGCATCATGTGACGAATGACAATGTGGAACCGGGTGGACTCTTGTTCCTTGTGAATGTGGAGGGATAATCGAATGCACGCGAATCTAGAAAATCTTGAACGCAAAGTCGCGCTGACAAGCGCGTTCATTTACGGGACGATTTCAATCACTGCGGCGCTGCTCTTTTTCCTTGCCGCGACACTCGTTGGAACATATACAGACGTCGCGCGTTTCGGTGGCGCGGCATGGGTACTGCTGCTCTCTTTTATTGTGACCATGCCGCTCGTGATTTCATCGGTCAAAAAACGGATGAAGGGATGAATAGATGGCATGAGACAGGCGACGTGCCTCTTGGCTTGTCACCTGTCGCTTGTCCCATGTCACTTTCGCGAGAGGTGAGATATGAAAGCGCGTATGCAAAATCTGTGGAACGGAATTCATGATACTACACTGCTGCTCACATTGTTTCTATGGCTGTGCACACTCCCGTTCATTCTGCTGCTCACCATACCGTACTTTGGCTGGCAGGTTGGAATTCTCGTGGCTGCCATCGCGCTTTTTGCTGCGCTCGTCATCTGTTACGCGCTCTGTTACTTTCCAAAAATCGCTCCGCGCGAAGAGGAGAAATCAAATGTTAAAGGATCCAGTTTGCGGTAAACGCGTGTCGCGCAATCACGCGCATATCGCGTTCGATTATCAAGACGTGACGTATTATCTCTGCTGCCCGCGCTGTCAAGCGGATTTTGAACAGGCGCCCGAAAAATTTGCCAAGCCCGAATTCGGTGAAAAAACATCCAAGCATACACACGCCAAGCACCACGCGGGCGAACACAAGACACCATCGGGTCTCACGATTGTACAGGGACCGCGCGGTTGACCATTTTACAAGATTGAATGAAAGGGAAAAAAAATGAATCACAATCACACTTCTAACAATGGACACGACAGCAGACACATGTTGCTGATGCTTTTGTGCTGTCTCATTCCCATCGCGCTGATTGCGGGTGTTGCGATTTTTGGATTCTCGCTCGGCGCACTTACACCGTATCTGCCCTTTGCAATTGTTCTGCTCTGCCCGTTGATGATGTTTTTCATGATGCGCGGGATGGGGCATGAACACGACGCGGTGGAAACAAGGAACGTCCAAACGACAGTGAAAGAAACGCCAAATATCTCGCGCATCGCGCCCAATCGCGCGATGCAGGAACACGAGTCACACCACTAACATCCATGTCTCGCCAGAGGCATAATTAAAGTTCAATTTTCACAGGAGTTAACATGAAACCTTACAGAATAGTACTGGGCATTCCTTTGCTCGCGATCATTGTTGTGGGCGCGTTGCTCGTCGTAGGAGGCGGATGGCTTTTCCGCTCTCCCAATCATGACGGCATGGTGAGTGGCACCGTTTGGGTCGCGAACGAAGAAGGCAACAGCATTACTGCGATTGATGCAAAGACCAACAAAGTCCTTACTACCTTGAACGGAATCGAAGGACCGCACAATCTCCAAGTTGCGCCCGACGGGAAAAGTGTTTGGGCAGTCAGCGGACACGAATCGCTCGCCGTGATGATTGATGCGGCAGCATATCAAGTCCACGGCACTGTGCCGACGGGGAAAGAACCCGCTCACATTATTCTCACGCCCGACGGCAAAACCGCGTACGCGACGAATGGCGGCGACAATACGGTCACGGCGATTGATGTGGCGACGATGAAAACGATTGTTACAATCCCCGTCGGCAAATATCCGCACGGCTTGCGCCCAAGCCCTGATGGTAAATTGGTCTATGTTGCCAACGCCAAAGATACAACCTTGAGCGTGATTGACACGGCGACGAATACAAAAGTGGCTGACATTGAGGTCGGTCAAAAACCAGTTCAAGTTGGCTTTTCACCCGACGGCAAGTATGTCTATTTCTCGCTCAACACCGAGAACGCAGTTGGCAAAGTGGATGTCGCGTCACGCACCCTCGTCGGCAAAGTTAAAGTGGGGGGTGGACCGATTCAAGTTTTCGTAACACCCGATAACAAAAATATCCTCGCCGCGAATCAAGGCACGCAAGACAATCCCAGCACGACTGTCTCCATCATTGATGCCGCGACGTTCACAGTCGCCAAGACAATCGAGACGGGTAAAGGCGCGCACGGTGTCGTCATTGATTCGTTGGGAAAACATGCATATATCACCAACATCTATGGGAATAACCTCGCGGTGATTGACCTCGCGACGCGCCAAGTTGTAAAGACAATTCCGACAGGTACGATGCCGAATGGTGTCAGTTTTACGACATTTAGTGCGCCCGCGCCATTTACAGAAATTACACTGACTATGCCGAAGCACGACGATGACGACGCAATGCCCGGTATGAACATGCCGTAGTTGCTGCACCACCGCCGATTTCCAAGCTTAGCTCTCGCCAAGCCCTCGCCCAAGCCGAAACCAATTCTCGGTTTGGGCGAGTCTCTTGCGGCAAGTGCGCTAAATGGCGCACCGAGAATGAGCGGTCTGGCGCGTGTGCGGCGGAAAGGATTCGACTAGCATGATGGCAAGTATTTCCAAGCAGGGGTTGCGGCAATCGGGATTGCTTTTGGAGGCAAGAAAATATGTCTCAAGCGCAAATCGCTCTGCCCTCGTCACAGGGCAATCAATTTGGGAATAAAGTGTGGCGCACGCTCGACGAACGGCTTTCGTTGCACTCACTCGCGTATCCCGTACCCGAATACGCCAACACGATTCCCTACATTCTAGGCGGCATCACGCTCTTTGGTTTCATCATCCTCTTTGCGACAGGCATCGTGATGACGCAATACTATCATCCGCATCCGTCCGAGGCGCACGACAGCGTGACGTACATCATCACGCAAGTGCCGTTCGGCGATTTCATTCGCAGTATCCATTTCTGGACGGCGAATCTGGTCGTCGTAACTGCGTTGTTACATCTACTGCGAATTTATTGGACGGGCTCGTACAAAAAACCGCGCGAGGCGAATTGGCTCGTCGGCGTTGGCTTGCTTGCCTTGACCATCGGCTTTGTCTTTACGGGGACGATTATCAAGTGGGACCAAGAGGCAAGCGAGGCGTTGACGCATTTCAAAGAAATTGGCGAACTCCTCGGCGGCTTTGGCGTCTTGTTCTCGGCAGAATTTTCGCGCAGCATCCCGCTCTTGACGCGGCTCTATACGACACATATTACAATCCTGCCATTCCTGTTTTTCGGACTCGTTGCTGTCCACCTCTTTTTGGTCAAGACGCTCAAGATTTCGCCCAAGCCGACCGAGAACGCGCGCGCAGGCGAAGGATATTCGCCCGATCAAAAAATGGGCACTTTTGCGGGACACATTCGCAGCATGATTGGATTCGGATTGATTCTCTTGGCGGCGGCAGCAGTGCTCTCGTATTTCTTTCCCGCGCCGCTGGGTTTGAAAGCCGTGCCGGGCGAAGAAGTCACCAAGCCGCCATGGATGCTCTTGTGGCTCTACCCGATTGAAAATGTTTTGGGCGTTGCGGGGATTTTGTACGGCGGCGTTGTGTTCTTTATCTTGCTCGCTCTTGTGCCGTTCATTGATCGCTCACCGTGGCTTACGCCAAGCAAACGGCGCGGGATGATCGTTGGCTTGATTGTGACCATCGTGATTCTCGTGGCGCTGCTGGTGTTGGCAATCATTTCGGTGCCGGTGACGCATGCGGCAGGAGGATAAACGCATGAATCGCGTAACCATTTATTTTCTCGGTTTTCTCGCCCTCGCCACACTCGGCGCGGGCACAGCATATCAAAATGGATTGAATCTGCTGCGCGGGCAAGTGGACATCGTTACAGGGTTGTTGTTTATCGTCGGCGCGTTGGCGTTTGGATTCGCGCTGGTGGTGTTAGGACGCATTGTGTATCTGACCACACCGCGCAGTCGAACCGAATGAGAGGCACTATGTTGAACGGACGAATACTTTACGCATTGATTCTCGCATTGCTATTGGCTGCCGCGCCGCTCCTGGTGCCCGTGGCGCAAGCACACGGTGAATCGGTCCTTACAGTGACACCTGACACGGTTGCCCCAGGTGGAAAAATTACGGTCAAAGGCGTGGATATGGGCGCGGGGGAAGAATTCAAAATCACGCTCGAAGGATTGAATTACCAAGCCGAGTTGGGCGATGCCACTGCGGACGCGAAAGAGGAATTCACGCTCGAATTCACGATTCCCACCGACGCGCCCGAAGGCGTTTATCAACTCAAGGCAGTGGGTGAAGATGGCGACACGGTAACGACAGAATTGACAATTACGCCAACCAAAGCCGCGGCGGAAGCGCAACCGACGCCTGCCGCAGAAGTGATGCCCTCCGCTGCGGAACATGAACTCGCGCGCACTCGCACCCCATTCGAAGTGCTCGGGCTGGGCGCGTTAGTCATCATGAGCGGAGTGCTCGGCTTGGTTTTGCTGCGCGGAAAGTGAGCGGTGAACCATGTACGATAAAACGCGTGATGAATTTTTGAACGATCTTTGTCCGCGCGTTCGTCCGCTCATCGCCCAAATCATGCATTGTCAGTGCGGATGCGAACTCTTGGATGTGTTTCAAACGCGCCCCCACACCATGTTGGAATTGGCAGATGTGATCTATCATGTCAAACTGTCTCAAGCCGATGTCGTCCCCACGCTGGAACTGTTGCAAGCACTCGCGGTCATTGAACACCGTGAGGTTCTCGATACGACTTTCTATCGTTTGACCCAAGACGCGGAAATCATTGCCGCGCTCGAACAATATTGGACGTGGCGCCAAGTTTGGCACGCAAACATGCAAGAGGTTCGCAGTGCGCTAAAAATTTGAGGAGGTGACAAAAATGGTAAAGGATATTGTGTGCGGGATGATGGTGAATCCACAGACCGCAGAAAAATCGGAATACAAAGGACAGACCTACTATTTCTGCTCCAAGGGCTGCAAGGCGCAGTTCGACAAGAATCCCGAAAAATACATCACCGCGCAAGGCGGAGAACACGCGGGACACCAGCACTAGCGACGGAGACCAAATGATCCTGATGGACCTTCCGCCCGTTCTTGTCCTGCTCTTTGCGTTGGGGATCGTTCTGCTTTGGGTTAGAGTTCTCCTTGTACGCAGCTCGACGAACGACGACGAGGCGAGACGCGATGAATCAGATTGACGCAACTGCTCTGGCGCGGGCACGCTACAATCGCGCTGCGCGATTCTACAATATCGTTGACGCGCTCTCGGACGGTATGTTTGAAACAGGACGGCAAAAGCTCTGGCATCATGTCAAGGGGGAAATTCTCGAGGTGGGCGTAGGCACCGGCAAAAATTTTCCCTACTACCCGCAAGACGGACGCGTGGTCGGCATTGATTTCGCCGAGCGCATGTTGGCACGCGCCCGCGAGCGCGCTCGTGAATTGGGGACGCGTGTGATTCTACGGGAAGGCGATGTGCAGCATCTCGATTTTGCCGACAACACGTTTGATACGGCGGTGGCATCGTGTGTGTTTTGTTCCGTCCCCGATCCAGTGCAAGGTCTGCGCGAGTTGAATCGTGTCGTGAAACCCGATGGCAAAATTCTGCTCTTGGAGCACATGCGGATCAATCAACCGCTCGTCGGGCGGATCATGGATTGGCTCAACCCGTTCGTTGTTCGGCTGTGGGGCGCGAACATCAATCGCCGCACGATCGAGAATGTGAAGAAGGCGGGCTTGGAGATTGAAACTCTCGAGAACATGGATCCGATGCGCATGGTGAAATTCATCATCGCTCGTCCCAACAAGACTGCTCTTGCTTAATCGTTATTCAAGTGTACTTTTATCTCCCCGGCGAACAAGAGGTGAAATGAAAATGCAGAACAAATTATTTTTAATCGCAGGATTAGTGTTACTAACCTCGGTCCTCCTAGCGGCTTGTGGAGGAACAACCGCTGCCCCCACTCTGAACAATGCAGGGCAAGCCACATCCGCATCGAGTACGCCAAATTCCAAGACAGAGAGTGCGTTTGTCGCGCAAACGGTTGAAGGGGGGAGTGTTACAGTCAAAGTCACTCCACTCAAAATGGAACCTAACGCGCCGCTCGAATTCGATATCGTCATAGACACACATTCGGTGGAGCTCAATGACGACATGATGAAAGCCGTCGTCTTGCGCGACGACAGTGGTATGGAATTTACGCCAACAACATGGGACGGCCCCGGCGCAGGCGGACATCATCGAGAAGGCAAAATCAAATTCGCGCCCTTGACGATGAGCACGAAAGCGTTGACACTCGTCGTCAAAAATGTGGCAGGCGTGCCTGAGCGGGTGTTCAAGTGGGAGTTGGCGCAATGATTCGTTTTGACCTCAACCCCATCATTGTTCAGTTCGGACATTTGCAAATCGGTTGGTACGGCGTCTTTATTGCGCTCGGCATCGCGGTCGCCGTGTGGTTAACCGCGCGCGAGGCAAAGCGGCGCGGCATTTTGCCAGACGCGGTTTATGACGGCGCGCTGTGGGTCGTCATTGCGGGCATCATCGGCGCTCGGCTGTTTCATGTGATTGACAACTGGTCGCTCTACGCGGCGAATCCTGCTGCGATTTTTGGAACGGCGGGCTTGGCAATTTACGGCGCGCTCGTTGGAGGCGTAACCGCGCTCTTAATTTATACGATGCTTCACAAGCTCCCCTTTTGGCGCATGCTTGACGCGGCGGCACCTGCGATACCCCTCGCACAAGCTATCGCGCGCATTGGCTGTTTCATCAATGGCGACAATTATGGCGTGCCGACGAATCCGCCCTTGCCGTGGAATGTGACGTGGACGAATCCAAACGCGATGGTGCCTGACCGCACGGTCGCGTATCAGCCCGCGCAGTTGTACGAAGGATTGTGGGACTTGGTCGTCTTTGCCATCGTGTGGCGTTTGCGAACGCGTGTGAAAAGCGACGGCGTGTTGTTTTTGATTTACGCGACGCTGTATTCATTCGGACGGTTTTTCATTTCATTCGTGCGCGAGGACAACATCTATTTTTGGAATTTGCGGCAAGCGCAAATTGTTGCGTTGGCGGTGATGATGGTGGCGATTCCATTGGCGTTCTGGTTGACTCGGCGCAATTCGAGAATGGTGATGAGTCATGCCTGATGATAACGCACCGTCATGCCATCAACGCCCGACGACTTGGACGCGCGGCGATATCGTTTTCGGCGCGGTGGTGTGGACAGCTATTGTATTCGCAGTGTTCGCGTGGTCGCATCGCGAAACGATTGTCACGTGGTTGGTCGCGTTACGTTGAACACAAGATGATTCTCGACTCTCTAAACGCCAAGCACATGATGATGCGGCTTGGCGTTTCGTTTTTGAATCGCATCGTTCGCTCGCGATCCAAGTTCGTCGCGAACAGTCTTCGCACTAATCCTTCACAAATCCTTCACATCTTTGGGCTATTGTGTGAGCAGACAAACGGAACAATTCAAAATTCAAAAAACAAATCCCGAGCGAAATCGAGGGGCTTGTTCCGAGAGACATCGAGGAATCGAAAGGAAACGAAAATGAAAACGCAAACCAAATTTCTTGTAGGAATCGGCACGATAGCAATCCTTGTGCTGACATTGGCAATCGGCGGCTGGTTCTTGAATACAGCATTCGCGCAAGGACCCTGGCAGGGCGGCAATTGGAGCGCGATGCACAACAATCAAGCGGTGCTTGATTTGCTCAAGACCAATGAAAGCGATTTGCTGCAAGAACGCCAAGCGGGCAAAAGTTGGCTCGACATTGCAACCGCGCAAGGCGTAAGCGAACAAGCGTTGTCCGACGCGCTTTTGCAGCCAATGACACAGATGTCAAGTTGGATGACGCAGAACTATCCGCAAACAAACGTTGCACAAATGACCGAATGGATGCGTCAACAAATCGCACAAGATATTCGCGTGACGCAATACGGCACGATGACGGATATGCACGTCTTTGGTGGTTCAATGATGAACGGTGGGACACAAAGCGGCGCGATGATGGGCGGGATGATGAACGGTGGAATGATGAACGGCAACGGCATGATGGGGAGTTGGAACGGTTATGGCGGCATGTGGAATCGTGGGATGATGGGCAATGGGAACGGCAGCAACGGCTTTGGTGGAATGATGAATGGTGGCATGATGGGCGGTGGGATGATGAACGGCGGGATGATGGGTGGAATGATGAACGGTTCATTCAACACACCGAACGTCAATGCGACAGCTGTGCCATCCGCGCAAAAGATTGACCGCGAAGTAAATCTCACCGTCTCTAATTTCAAATTCGCGCCCGCGACGGTTACAGTGAAACAAGGCGAGACCGTCAAATTCACCATTGTCAATCAAGATAAATTTGCGCACAATGTTATCAGCCAAGATGGAAAACTTGGTTACACGGTGTTGGCTGCGAATCAAACCACATCTGTCGTTTGGAGTGCGCCAAATCAAGCGGGAACTTTTACGGTAATCTGCACGTGGCATCCGGGAATGCAATTCACGATTGAGGTAGAGTAAAAGTTACATGAAACAAAAACGGCGCGCGGAGAATTTCTCCGCGCGCCGTTTTTGTCTGTACGCCTGTTTCAAATTGGAAGTGTGAACCAAAACGTCGTCCCTTTTCCTACATTGCTCTCGACGCCGATTTGCCCACCATGTGCTTCAACTAACTGCTTCGCAATTGCCAAGCCCAACCCCGTGCTGCCTTGCGTACGCGAACGCGCTTTGTCCCCGCGCCAAAAACGTTCAAAGACGTGCGGCAAGCCCTCGGGCGCGATGCCTGTACCTGTATCACGGACCTCCACTCGCGCGGAATTTTTCTCGCGCATCAATCTTACCGTAATTGTTCCATTCGATGATGTATGCCGCAGTGCGTTCGACAACAGATTCCGTAGCACTTGTTCGATTCGCTGTGCGTCAATGTTGAGAGGTGGAAGATTTTCTGGAACGCTTGCGGTCAGCGTGATTTCGCGTTCGTTCGCTTGTGCTTGAAACGCGTTCACAATACGTTCGATGAGCGGGCGCAAATCCGTCGGTGTGCGATTCAACGCGAGTTGTCCCGCGTCCGCGAGCGCGAGTTCCCGCAAATCGCCTACGAGGCGCGACAGCAAGAGCGTTTCTTCGTGCAGCGAGTCAACTTGGTCCTGGTCGAGCGGAAACACGCCGTCTTGCATGGCTTCGAGGTGACTCTGAATCACCCCAATCGGATTGCGTAATTCGTGCGCGATGTCGGCGAGCATGTTGCGCCGCGCCGTCTCGGAACGCGCGAGGTTGTCCGCCATCGCGTTAAAGGAACGCCCCACGCGCGCGATTTCGTCCTCGCCGCGCACGGACGCCCGCGCGGTGAGATCGCCCGTTGCGATTTTGTCTGATGCGGTTGCGAGCGCATTGAGCGGCGCGGTAATTTGACGAAAGAGAATAAATCCCAACACCAGAGCAATCAGCCCCGCGAGCGAGCCGCCAAGCAACAACGAACGGTTGACTTGATTGAGAAATTGCTGCGACGCCGGATCGAGGATTCCACTCATCATATCGCTCTCGACGACGAGCGTACCGACAGACTGCCCGTCCGCGCGGATGGGTGTTCCATTCGTCAGTGCCGTAGAAGCAAGTCGCGCGCCGAGTTGCCTATTTGCAGAATCGGCTACGACAATCCCACGCGCATCCGCGATCAAAACGCGCGAGGCGCCCATCATCCACTGGCTGTTCATCCAATTGATTCCCTCGTCGTCCATCATGCCGCCCTGCATCATTCCCCCCATCGTGTCGCCCGATGGATTGGCCCCGCGCGTTAATGTCGTTTGGATGCCGTCCCAACTTCCCCGCGCTCGATAGTAGGCGCCGAGTTGGTTAGCAAAATCTTGCATCCTCACCATCTCGCCCTGAAACATGAACTGGCGCAACTCATTCGTCGTGGCTTGATTGGCAATCACGGCTATCACCACAATCCCAACAACAATCACCAGCGCGAACGCGCCCATCAACCGCACAAATAAACTCGGTCGCGTCATCGCTCCTCCGCGAACTTGTAGCCAACGCCAAACACGGTTAAAAGATAGCGCGGCTGTTTTGGGTCATCGCCGAGCTTTTGGCGCAAGTTTTTGATGTGCGCGTCAATCGTGCGTTCGTACCCCTCGAACGATTCGCCTTGCACCAAATCCAAAAGCTGCATGCGCGTAAACGCGCGCCCGGGATTTTTCATCAACGCGACAAGCAAATCAAATTCGGTCGGCGTCAGTTCGACAGGTTCACCTTGCACCTTTACGACATGTTTCGCCAAATCCATCTCCACTTCACCCGCGCGCAAAATTTCGACAGGCGCGGTTTCCCCTTCGACACGGCGCAGCACCGCGCGCACACGCGCCACGACTTCGCGCGGGCTGAACGGTTTTGTGATGTAATCATCGGCGCCGAGTTCGAGACCGATGAGCCGGTCTGTTTCTTCAACTCGCGCAGTGAGCATGATGATGGGAATGTTGGATTCTTTGCGAATGGTGCGCGCTACATCTAACCCATCCATTTCGGGTAGATTGAGATCGAGCAGTACGAGATTGGGCTTCTCGCGTCGAAAGGCGACAAGCGCATTCTTTCCATCACTCGCGGTGACGACGCCAAACCCCGCTTGTTCGAGATACGCGCGCAGGACATTCACAAATTTTTTTTCGTCGTCCACGACAAGAATCTTTTTGCTCATGATGTTATATTTTACCAAAGGTAAGAGTTTGCGGCACACACTCGCTGTGATTGCAAAAACAATGTGAAAGATTTATTCCCGACATACGAGGCGAAAGTCGGTTCACAAGGATACGAAATGACCTTCGATAACAAAAACGGTCATCCGTATGGACGACCGTTGCGTTTGAATACCTGGCATTTAGAAAGGTCAATGCAATTTCGCTAAGTGCTTACCGCAGGTTCAGGGATTCGTTCGCCACTCTTGCTTCTTAGAATCAAACCCGGACGCCAGGGTGTTCCTACGCCTGGAAGGAGAAAGCGGTCCAAACCATAGTATCCTGCAACCTTCCACGCCAGTATTAAGAGAATTGTGAGTGTAAAAAGCAGGGGGTTGCTGCTCGCGGTGCCTGCCATCATAAAATTCCAATTCATGAACGCGCCAAAGAACGCCGCGATACCAGTGAACGCGCCTAGGACAAGGGCGATGCCGATAAGCACTTCGCCCACGGCAATGATTTTGGCAAACCAGACCCATGCCTGATTGTCTACCAGAAACTGGATAAACTGGCGATACCAATCAAAGTAAATGACGGGACGCGGGTCAATTTTGAGCGCGTTGAGCCAAAAACCCTTGAGCGCATCGCCGGTTTGCATCCACGCAGGATTGTTAAGTTTGCCCCAGCCCGAAGTGAGCCAGACATAGGCAACATAAAGGCGCACTGGAATCCAAATCCAAGCCAGCCGTGTTGCGCTAAAGAGCAAGCTTGCAATGGGGGGGTCGGTGATATTCCAATCAGATTGGGTAGATGTTTTTGACATGATGGACTCCTCTTGACTAATAGTCTGCTTCCAGTCTATCTCTAAAGAGATGCTTGAACAGCCGCCGTCTCGCCTATTTTCAAGTACGCCATTTAGCTTACTCAATCTCCGATCGCGCATTGGCGTTTGAAAAACTTGGTTTCGACTCTGGAGCGTGTTCCAAACTTCCAATCGGTGTCGGCATTGTTGTTGATGACGTTAACAAGGGTTGCGTTCACCTTGAACTAACCAAAGAGTTTGCAGCACGATTTACTCCAGTAAATGAATAACGGTCACCAGTGAGGTGACCGTTTCAATTGCGGCGAAAAGTCGGTGCCATTTCGGTCACGCGCTTAGTCAGAGCTCCATTCGCCGCGGGAGTATTCTTTTAGTGATTCGGAAGAGCTCATGTCACGACAACAAAATTTTCGCTCCCGAACGGATTCGGCACGTACTTGTCCGCGTTTGGGTCGTTCAGCCATTGGTTGCCATTGACCAAATAGCGAAATTGATATTCCTTGCCGCGTTCGAGTTCAAGCGTATATTTCCAATCGCCGTTCTTTGATTGCATAGTGTGATTCGGCTGCCATGCGTCCCAATCACCACATACGCAAGCGTTCTCGGTATCTGGGTCGCGCGGCAAAACAAAAGTCACCTTTACTTTGTCTTGAGTGTGTGACGCGTGTTTGGTAATCATATTTGCCTCCCTTTCTCCTTACCCTCTAAATCGTCTCTCAATGCAATTCTCGTACACTTCAATTCAATCTATTGCGCGACAAATCCGCCATCCGCAACGAGCGCGTGTCCGGTCACGAACGATGCCGCATCCGAGCACAGCCAGATGACCGCTTCCGCAATCTCTTCGGGTGTTCCAAACCGCCCGATAGGTTCTTGGGCGAGGAGGGAAGCTTCCACCTCGTGGTCGCTATAGAGGAAGCGTTCGACCATCGGCGTACGGACTACGCCAGGCAAGATAGCGTTGATGCGGATGCCTAATTTCGCGTACTCGAGTGCCGCGCTCTTGGTCAGCCCCACCACACCGTGTTTACTCGCAACGTACGCAGGAATAGATTGAAAACCGACCAATCCAGCCACCGACGAGGTGTTCACAATGGCTCCGCCGCCTTGCTTGAGTATCTCGGGAATCTCGTATTTCATACAAAGCCATACACCCTTGAGATTCGTGTTGATTACACAATCCCAATTGCTTTCTGTCAATTCAACGGTGGTTCCCGTGATGCCTTCAATTCCGGCGTTATTGAAGGCATAGTCCAGACGACCAAAGGTGTCAATTACTTTGTGGATCAGCGTCTGAACTTCAGCTGCTTTTGAAACATCTGTCATGACGAACCGTGCGACATCACTGTCCCATCCGTACGTTCGAGTTTTGTCCCCATTCCCTTTCGTTGCAAAAGTGGTGACGGTGGACTTGACTCCAACTCCGGCAAGCGCGGGGGTTGCCGTGTTTCTCTTTGACGGAGCGGGAATGCTTTCCTTCCGAATCAGTCGAACAGTTTCTTCGCCGCCTATTACGTCCACATCGGCGACCACTACCTTTGCCCTTTCTCTGGCAAACGCAAGCGCGGTAGCTCGACCGATGCCCGAACTGCCTCCCGTTACTAGAGCAACTTTACTTTCAAATTGTCTGCTCATTTGAGGCCTCCATTTGTGAAGCGCCAACCTAGTCTAGAACAAATGAGGATAGATGAGCATTGCTATTTGGCGTGTTCGCAGCTCCGCAATTTGGCGTACGCCTAGCACGCCAATTGGCGCATTCGATTTTTCTAGGTACGTTTCGTTGCGAGAAAGACATGAATGCGACTGCGCGGATTTTCAATGGCTTCAACGCGCCAGTCCCACATCTGCATTAACATTCCATTGTCCACGTTACGCAGTGCTTGCCATACCGACTCGACACCCGGTTTCGCACAAACACCAGTGACGCTATACGCAGCATTCATCATCCGTGACCAGGGATCAGGTGAATACAAGTACGGTGCGTCCACCCAAATTAGTAAGCCCTGGGGCTCGAGAACCCGCCAAAACTCGCGCATTGCGTTCACATCAAATACAAAGCCAGGGGGAAACGTCATCATCAGCGAAGAAAAGTTATTGGAGGGAAACGGGAGTTGTTTGGCGTTCGCCTGAACGAGTTGTGAGACGATGGACTTGCGGGCGGCGAATTTGCGGCGCGTAATCTCAAGCATGTAGGGCGATAGGTCTACGCCGATTGGAACATATCCCGCATCATATAAATCCAGATGGAGATTGCCTGACCCCGACGCAATTTCCAAGATGCGCGTCCCGCGAAGGAATGGAATCCCCGCACGCGTCCATGTCCACCATTCACCGCGCGAGACGATGCCGCTGAATTTGTCATATGTGAACGCAAATTGATTGTAGAGTTGATGAAAAGCGAAACGGAAGATTCTTCCTAATGGATTTAACATGGTATTCATAATACCATTATTAATCAGTTCGGAAATTTCTCGGGCAACTGCGCGAATTCATCACGACATCCCTGTGCACAAAAATAAAATGTCGTTCCATTTATTGAGAATGTCGCGGCAGCAGTTTCGCGTTCGATGCTCATGCCGCATACGGGATCTACCGCCATCGCTCGCATTTCTTTGAATTGTCCATCTTCGAGCCACAGCACACGGTCGGCAATGTCCTTGATACGCTGGTCATGCGAGACAATGATGACGCTGCGCTTTTGTTCGCGCGCGATGCTTCGCAGCAAACGCATGATTTCATGTCCAATTTTGGAATCGAGATTTGCCGTTGGTTCGTCTGCCAAAATCAAGGCGGGGTCATTTACCAACGCGCGCGCAATGGCGACACGCTGTTTTTCGCCGCCCGACAATTTTTCGGGCAAAAAATTCAAGCGCGCGCCGAGACCGAGTTCGGTCAAAATGCGTTCCGCTTTTTTTCGCGCTGCACCATGTTTCATGCCCGCGAGTTCCGCCACAAGCGCGACATTTTCGAGCGCCGTGAGCGCCGATAGCAGATTGAAATCTTGAAAGATAAAGCCGAATTGTTTGAGACGGATATCAGGCAATCGATTTTCGGCAAGCGCACTGATTGTCGTTCCGTCCAACGCGATTGTTCCTTCGCTCGGTTTGAGCAGCGCGCCGAGCATCGAAAGCAATGTGGTCTTGCCTGAACCCGAAGGACCCATAATCAACACAATTTCGCCCGGCGCTACCGAGAGCGAAACATCGCGCACCGCCGTTACTTCTGTTGCGCCTGCGCCGAATCGTTTGGTCACGTTGCTGACGCTTAATACTGTATCAGACATCTTCAGACTCCAATCCTTCGACACGCTCAAGACAAGTTCTCTATCGTCCCCGAAACACGCGCGCAGGGTCAAGCCCCGCGATTTGGTTGATGGGCAACAGCGCGGAGATGACTGCGATAATCAACGATACACCCGCGACTTTAACCAGTGACCCAAGACTCACTTGCAACGCGATGGGCAGTTCCAAACGCGGCACGAGTGCGACCATCAGAAGCGTGATACCCAAGCCGACGCCAAATCCAACCACCACACTAATCAACGCTTGTGCCAAGACAACGGCATAAAGATGCGCGTTACGCGCGCCCAATGCCTTCAACACACCATATTCCGCGCGCCGCGACAAGGTTGCGGTGTACACCGTCAGCGCCATCACCGCGACGCCGATGAGAAAGCCAACTAAATTCATAATCGTCACAATGTCGGTACTCATGTCGTTCACGACTTGGCGTTCGCGTTCCGCAAACTGTTCACGCGTCTGCGCGGTTGCCTTGTCCACGCGCGTTTCAATTTGTGCGGCGACAACAGCGGACGATGAATTTGGTTTCACGCGCACGAACAAAAAACTTACACTACCCGTATCCTTCCGCGTTCGCACAAAATCTTTTTCTGCGATGAATGCGACCGAGCCGCCGCTGACGGTTGCCGTGCCTTCGCTCAAGCCCGCGATTTTGAATTCCTCGCCAAGAATTTTTACCGTGTCGCCAATACCCACGCCCGAATTCACAGCCACACCGCGATCTATGATTGCTTCCCCATCGGATGGCAGCACCTTGCCTGCAACGATGCGCCACGGACCACCCGCACCCACCTCGCGCGGCAAGCCAATCACATACGCTAAATTACTGATGTCACCTGCTTCAATGAGATTAGTCAGATAATGAATCGGCGTGACCGATGCGACGCCTGCGACATTTCGCACACGCGTTTCGTACGACGCGGGTATTGCTGAGTATGCCATGTGCAGATTGCGGACGTTCTCTTGGGAAACGATGATGTCCGCATTCGAGTTATCAATGAACGACGTGACTTGAGTTTGTACCCCTGTGACAACTGCATCCAGTACCAAAATCAATAAAAGCGACAACGCAACCCCGCCGACCGAAATGATCAAGCGCGTTTTGTTTTGGAACAAATTGCGAAAGCCCAGTCGAATCATTTTCGAAAGACCTCCGCAGGCGCAAGCCGCGCAATCACACGCGCGGGAAAGAGTGCGGCGAGGATTGCCATGCCCAATCCAATCACGAGGGATTGAAGCATTGCGCGCGGTTCCAAGAGAATGAGAAATTGCGGATAGACGGACATGATGAGCCGTGCCGCGCTATACGTCGCCGCAATGCCAATGAGCGAACCTGCACCCGCCGCAATGACCGCTTGCGTCGCGACCACGCGATACAACATTCCATTTTTTGCGCCAATCGCTTTCAGCACACCGTACTCGCGTTGACGTTCCACCGTTGCCGTGTAAATCACCAAGCCGACAATGAGTGTCCCCACGAGAAACGCAATCGCGACCATCATTTGAATTGGCGCGCTGAAAAATTTTCCAAACAATTTCATGTCATTTGCCATCACTTGTTGTTTTGGCAGCACTTGAACACGCGCTACATTCCGCAAACGCGCCACCATCGCAGCGTCATTGAAACGCGCGGGCGGCGTGACGAGCAGAAAACTGGAAGCATCGGGTGCGCGCAAAAGATTTTCGGCGGCGACCTTGCGAACGAAAATGAAACTTGTCATCCACGAACTCGTGCCATCCGACAACCCCACGACGGTGAAATCGCGGTCCATGATTTCAAGCGTTTCGCCGAGCGCGATCCCGTGACGCTCAGCGAGAATGCGGTCAAAGACAACTTCGCGTTCATTGCGCGGTTCGCGTCCCGCCGCCATGCGCCAAGGTCCACCACCAATTTTTGGGTCATAGCCAATAAGATACGCGGGCTGCTTTTTCTCATGCAGTTCCAGAATGATGAATTGCGAAAGAATCGGCACGACGTTTTCCGCGCCCTCTGATTTGACAGCGACTGCCGCACCTGCTGGCAAAAGCGATGTCGCGCCCAGTAAATTATTCACACCATCTTGGGCGATGACAATAGAACCTGGGGCATTCTCAAGGTACGCGGTGATTTGCGCGTACATGCCCGCGAGAAAGCCATTGAGCAGGAGTGTGAGCATAACTGCGAGCGCGACACCACCGACACTCAATGCAAAGCGCGTTTTGTCTTGAAGCAAGTTCCGCAACGCCAGTGACATTCCCAATCCTCCGAATTACAATTCCGCTTTGCGCGCGCGGTACAGCGCAATCGTTCCAAAGAGCGTCATAAAGCGCTCGCGCTGTTCAACTTGTTCGAACCCTGCGCGGCGCAATTGTTCGGGAAGCAAGCCCGCGATTAAATCGCTCGTCCGTTCCAAGTTTCGCATCACAAGCGAAATCACAAACGCCAACGCATTGTGCGGCTTGCCAAAATCAATGATCCAAAATTCGCCGCCGGGTTTCAACACGCGATAGACTTGCTCTAACGCGCGCCTTCGGTCTTGGGTCGTCAAGTGATGCAAGACGAGACTGGAGAAAACGCGGTCAAAGGAATTGTCGGGATACGGCAGTTGATACGCCATGCCTTGATCGAATGTGAGGTTGACGTTTTCCTGCGCTGCCTTTGCGCGCGCGATTTCAAGCACTTGCGGATCGCCGTCAAATCCAACCACATCCGCCGTGGGCTGACTCTGCTTGATGAGAATCGTCAGTGTCCCCGTGCCGCAACCAAGATCGAGTATAATCACACGCTTCGACACGCCAGTAATAGAGATGGAATCGTCAGTGTCCCCGTGCCGCAACCAAGATCGAGGACGAGAGAGTTGGGGGCGATACGCGCCTCTTTGATGAGGCGATTTTTGAAGGTATCCTCGCGCATTCCCCAGCGCAATACCGGGTCATACAAGGGCGTCAAAAATCGGAAACGAAGGGCGGGGATATAGTTTGCATCTTGGCTCATACGCGCTCCTTTTCGGATGATTATGGCAGGGTACCAACGACATTGCTGTAGCGCCACGGGTCGCCGCCGCTGATACGCCAACCGCGCGGTGTTTTCAACAGGGCAAGGTCTTGGGTCAACGTCGCGGTGCCTTGATTTGTACCGTGTACAATTCGAATATCCATTTGATAGGTCACTTTGGCGAGACCACCGCTTTGATGCACCTCGACGTTCGTGATTCGAAAATTCGACAATTGCACAATGCTTACACCACTCACGTGATTGTTCAACATCGAAGCATACGCATCGCGCGTGTTAACAAGTCCTTGTTCATTCGCACCTTCGGCGGGCGTGGCAAAGTAATCGTCTAGCGCGGCGACCTTGGCTTTGCCCGCGATTACGTTCTCCAGCGTTTGCTCAAAAGTTGAAACTGTGCCGCGCACCGC
>CALMZO010000033.1 GCA_937870825.1 uncultured Chloroflexota bacterium
GGGTTTTGAATTCTCTGCTCATGCGTGAATTGTACAACAAAGTGGCAATTCTTTGTTCCTCTCCGACAAACTGCTAGGGCTCTACATGAACCATTTTGGCGATTATGGGCGTGCCGAAGAGCTGCTACTCAAGGGGCTTGAATTGTCCCGGGTAGGTGGTAACATACTGGTCGAGAAAAATGTGCTTGTATTCCTGGCAGGCAACTCACTGGCGCGGGGCGACATTGACGGTGCGGTTGCACATTTCCAAGAGAGCGAGGCATGGTTCCGTCAAATGCAGGACCGACGTGGCTTGGCATCTATGCTGCAATGGTTCGGTTATGTGCGGCACCTGCAAGGGGATGACGGTACAGCCCATGCACTGCTCCGCGAGGCAGTTGAGTTGCAGCAGCTGCTGCAGCGCACCCTAGGTCTTGCAGAAAGTCTAATGGTATGTGCGTGCATGTCCGCGGATTGGCATCAACCGCAGCGCGCCGCGCGTCTGTTTGGTGCTGCCGAGCACGCGCGGGAGCGTAAGGGATTGGCGAGTCCACCGCCCGGTGACATGCCAATTTATGACCCCCATCTTGAACGGGCGCGCGCGGATTTGGATGAATCGGTTTTTGACGCCGCGTGGATGGAAGGGCGCGCCATGACGCTTGAACAAGCAATCGAATATGCGCTTGAGTTGCCGTTAACGCCCGAACAAGGCACTCTCTGGAGCGCGACACGCCAAGCGGCGAAAAAAGAATTCTATGGTCTGACCGAACGTGAGCGCGAGGTTGCGGCGCGCATCGCGCAAGGCGAATCGAATCGCGAAATTGCCGAAGTGATTGTTGTGAGTGAGCGCACGGTCGAAACGCACGTGACGAACATTCTCAACAAGTTGGGATTCACCAGCCGCGCCGAAATTCGGAAATGGGCAGTGGAAAAGGGACTCGTGAAGCGAGTGGAATAATTGTCCTCTTCGATTCCCAAGATATTCGTCTCAACCGTCGGAAAATTCCGACGGTTTTTTGTTTGCACAAAAAATCTCCGTACTGACTTTCGAGACCTCCGTACTTTTCCACGATGTCACGTCCCCCGCTTTCTGTTTTAATGGCGGCATCGTAAGGAACAAAAACAGATTCGGAAACGGACAGTTTCCAAACCAAAAGGAGAAATCACATGCCACTAGACAAAGAAATGATTGAAAAAGCCATTCAATGCCTCGACAGTACGACCGTTAATTCATTTACCGCGACCCCCTCCACAATCCGCCCAGGTGTCGCGTCAACCCTAAAATGGGAAGTAACCGCGCCTGTGAGTTGTGGGGTGAACTTGTTCCTGAATAATTCGTCCGTCTCAAAAACAGGATCTCGAAGCGTCGCTCCTACAAATACCACGACCTACAGGCTCGTCGGAAAAATGGGCATCATCGAGCGGATCCTCGGCACCGTCACTGTGTCCGTAGATAAGAGTCAGTGCTTCATCCAGTCTATAGATGAAGCAACCGTGCGACAAATGCTGCAAAGCCTGATTGAATCTAATCTGGCTGGTAGTCCCTTGCGCCAACGCTCGCCCGCGAATGTCGAAATTGATCGAAAAGGGATTGCGGTGAAACTGCGTCTGAAGGTTTCTGTTCCCAACTTCTTCGACCCCGATCTTAATATTGATATAGTGATCGGCGTGAGCGCGGCAAGCAATAGCGCCGTGGTTTCGTATCGGAGTTACTCAAACGACCTAGACTGGCCCTGGTGGGTGACAGGCATCACGCTCGGGATAACCAAATTAATCGAGGAAGTGATTGAAAGTAGGATTGAGCGGGGAGTCAAGCCTCTAATCTTACAAAAATTGAAAGAGCAGATTGATTCGTTCATCAGATTCATTCCTCCGACTCATAGCCTTCACTCACTAACGACGGAAGACAACGAGGTCAGGGGATTGGTCTGCCCAGTCTCATGAGGGAGGATACTTGTTAAGCGATGTCTATCTCCGCTGAAAGAATGTGTCGAACAGTATCTTACCGCGTTCAGTCCAAGCTTTGTTGGCAACCCAAGTCGCGCCTAACAAACTCGCGCAGCGGAAGCGGCGAATTGCATTTCGCCTTTTTGCCTCAGTGTTCGGCGCGGCCCGTTAACGCGGTGTGCCCGACTGAAAAATCATATGCCAACCACAATCTTGGCGGGCTGAAGGTCAAAGCGCGGTTAGGAAGCTTCGAGTAAAACCGGACGTTAATCCTAACAAACATAAAAGGAGTGAACCATGGCTACCAAATCAAATAGTAAGAAGCAAGTTGAGGCGATTCTGGGTAAGACGGTCAGGGATGATGCAGTGCAATTAATCCAACTCATCCAACCGGTTGCCTTATCCACTAAATCGCCTAGCTTCACGACCCATAAGCATATCCTGATACCACGCCCCAATGTCTGTTATCAGAATAATGCACTAGACGTGAGCGGTTTTGCGACAACGGCAAACAACGGCCAAAGTGTGTTTCGGCTGAGTGATTTCATTTGTCCTAGTGGCGAGGTGTATAACCATCCAATCAATGTCGTTGCAACGCCTTTTGCTTCTAAGCCGTTCTTTCTTACAGTCATGCATTCTCTTGTGAACAATGGAGAGGATGTGGAGATTCAGGTCTTTGCATGGGATGCAAACGGAGCCGCCGCGTCGGAAGTTTCTTTCAACTGGCGGTGTCGAGTCGAGCTTCCTATTATCATTCTGTGAATCTCGGTTGACTGAAAGTCCGCTAGGTGGTCAAAACCTGTCAGGTTTGTGGGTTCGAAAAGTGAACCGACGAACCTGTCAGGTCTTTTTGTGGAGGAAATGACATGCCACTATACATGGACATTCATAAAAACGTGGACGGCGCGACGCCTGACGCCGTCGCCGCCGCGCACGCCAAAGACCTGGAAACGCAGGAACAGTACGGCGTCAAGTATTTGAGGTATTGGCTCGACGAAAGCACGAATACGCTCTTTTGCCTCGTCGAAGCGCCGAATAAACAAGCCGCCGAGCGCGTGCATCGAGAAGCGCACGGCTTGGTCGCCGATGAGATTCACGAGGTAACCGAAGGATAAATTCGTTTTAAAAAAACGGATTCAAACAATCACAAGCGATAACAGGGAGATTGAAAAAAGGCGTTACCTATTTTTGGCGCGTGACCGCTATCAACGAGTTCGGCAAAAGCAAATCGTCGTGGTGCAAGTTCAAGGTCAAGGAAAAGCAAACATTTTCAATACGAACAAAAAAGACGTTGCTTGTCAACGTCTTTTTTGTTAATATCGTCCTGTTGGATTTGGCGAAAAGCGGCATTGAGGAATTGTTGGTGATGCAAGAAAAAGTATTGCGCGCATAGTTTGTCATTGCAAAAGAGCGCGGCGTTCGTATTCCGAACGCATGCGATGCGATGCAATTCATCGCCGCAATCTCTACGCGCGGAACGCAGCACATTGCATTGTCTTGACGATGCGCGCGTGAGATTGCTTCGGGCGACAAAAACCGTCGCGCTCGCAATGACAACATACCATCATGGTCCACGACAAATTTATCACCCTGCGCGGTTTGCAATTTCATTATCGCGAATTTTCGCGGCGCGGCGCGCCGTTGATTCTGCTGCACGGACTCGCGTCGCAGTCGCATATTTTTGATTTGGTTGCGCCAAAACTCGCGCAACATTTTCGCGTCATCGCGTTCGACCAACGCGGGCATGGGGAATCGGAGAAACCCGACGAAGGGTTTGATTTTGAAAATGTCGCGCGCGATGTCGTCGCGCTCCTCGACGCGTTAAAAATCAAACGCGCGCTCATTGCGGGACATTCGTGGGGCGGCAACGTCGCGCTGTATCTCGCCGCGCATTTTCCCGAACGCGTGCGCGGCATGATTTTGATTGACGGCGGCTTTCTCGATATTCAATCGAACCCTGAAATGACTTGGGAGCGCACCGAGAAGGAACTCGCGCCGCCAAATTTAATCGGCACACCGCTTGCGGATTTCAAACAAATGCTGAAACAGTACGCGGGCAAATTGTGGCGTCCCGCGCTTGAAAAAATTGTTTTGCATAATTTTGAAATTCAATCCGACAACACGATTCGTCCGCGTCTCGCGTATCCGAATCACATGAAAATTTTGCGCGCGTTGTGGGAACAACGTCCGGGGGAATATTACGCGTTGGTGCGTTGCCCGACGTTGATTCTGCCCGCGGTGAACGAACATGTCCAAGACCACGCGTGGACGGAACGCCGCCGCGCCCAAGTTCTCGCCGCCGCAAACGGCATCGAAAACAATCGCGTCGTGTGGTTTCACGAAACGGTACATGACATTCCGCTTCATCGTCCGCGCAAATTGGCAAATGTAATTTTGCGTTTTGCGCGTGACCACAAACTCATTCATTGAACGCATACGCGAATGATTCGCCATTCGTCATTCGTCGTTCGTCGTTCGTCAGCACATGAACATTGACCTCATCGGCGTGCCGATTGATTTTGGCGCAGGGCGGCGCGGTGTGGATATGGGACCGAGCGCGCTGCGTTACGCGGGACTGCAAGCGGTGTTGGAGCGCATTGGACATACCGTCCATGACCGCGGCAATGTGCTCGTGCCGGTGATGGAACGCTGTACGCTTACCGAACCGAAATTGCGCTATCTCGATTGCATTTTGGATGTGGCGCAGCAAGTTGCAGAAAAAGTCCAATCGAGTTTGGAGCGACATCACTTTCCACTCACCCTCGGCGGCGACCACAGTTTTTCATTCGGCTCGATTGGCGGCGCAGCGCGCGCGCGCAAGCTCGGTGTGATTTGGATGGACGCGCACGGCGATTTCAACACCACGCAAACCTCGCCGTCGGGCAACATTCACGGGATGCCGCTTGCCGCGTTGTGCGGGTACGGCGATGCGCGTTTGGTGAATCTCGGCGGCAACTTGTTGTCAAGCAATACGTCGCGCAGTGTTGACCCAAAAAACGTCGTCGTCATCGGCGCGCGCGATTTGGACCCGGGCGAACGCGTCCTCTTGCGCGAGGCGGGCGTTTCGGTCATTGCAACGGAATTGGTTGACCGAATTGGGATGTTTGAAGCCGTGCAGCGCGCGATTGAAATTGCGACGCGCGACACCGAAGGAATTTATCTTTCGCTCGATTTGGATTCGCTCGACCCGGTGTACGCGCCGGGGGTTGGCACGCCTGTTCCCGGCGGTCTCACGTATCGCGAAGCGCATCTCGCGTGCGA
>CALMZO010000034.1 GCA_937870825.1 uncultured Chloroflexota bacterium
GGTTTCACGATTCCGTTCATCTTTGCGATGGCGGCGCTGTTAAGTGGACGCGTTAGTGATTCATGGATTCGCGCGACGCGGCGATGGACAATCGTTGCATGGATGTTTTTGGGCTTGGGCTTGCTCATCGGTGGACGCTGGGCGTATGACGTACTTGGCTGGGGCGGCTATTGGGGTTGGGACCCGGTGGAAAATTCCGCGCTGATGCCGTGGCTTGTGGGAACCGCGTTTTTACATTCAGTGATGGTGCAAGAACGCAAAGGGACACTCAAAGTGTGGAATCTCGGTCTTGTGATTCTCGCTTTTGTTCTCACCGTGTTCGGCACGTTCCTCACGCGCGCAGGTATCATTCAATCGGTGCATGCGTTTGCGACATCGGAAGTGGGCGCGTGGTTTCTTGGATTCATCGCGCTCGTCGCGCTGGCTTCGATGGCGCTCCTCTTTTATCGGCTGCCGATTCTTCGCACCAACAGTGAATTCGATTCGCTCCTTTCGCGCGAAGTTTTGTTCCTGCTCAATAACGTTCTCTTTATCGCCGCCGCGATGGCGATTTTGATTGGCGTCATTTGGCCCCTCATCAGCGAACTCATCACAGGACAAACGCTCACAGTAGGACCGCCGTACTTTAATCTCGTCGTCGGCATCATCCTCATCGGCATCTTTTTATTGATGGGCGTGATTCCGCTCATCGGGTGGGGTGGCGCGACGTTATCGAAATTGCGACGGAAAGTCATCGCGCCATTGCTTGTCACCGCGCTTTTTGTCGCGTTCACTTTCATTTTGGGAAATCGTGATGTCATTCCATTATTCGGCATGGCGCTCGTCGGCTTTGTGATTTTTACGACGCTCGCCGATATGTATTGGGCGACGCGGGCGCGGCAAAAAAATACGCGCGAGAATTTTTTCGCGTCATTCCGAGAGTTGCTCAATCGCAATCATCGGCGCTACGGCGGCTATCTCATTCATCTCGCGATTGCGGTGCTGGCAATCGGCATCATCGGTTCGCGCAGTTATGCCACCGATGAAGTGCGCGCGCTGCAATTGGGCGAGAGTTGGGAAACGCGCGGCTACACGATCGCCTTTGAGAATTTCACGTCGAACATTCCGAATGGGGAAGGCATCACCGCGCAAGCAACACTCGGCGTGTATCAAGATGGGAAACGCGTCACGACGATGCAACCTTCCACCACGTACTATCCGCGTCAACAGCAAAACATGACCGACCCTGCGATTTATGGTGACGCGCCGTTTTTTCGTCGCGATGTGTACGCCATCATTCAAGGATGGGAGGACAATTTCGAATACGTTAGTTTTCGCGTCTATGTGAATCCAATGGTGGCATGGGTATGGTTGGGCGGCATCTTGTACCTGCTCGCGGTGAGCGTCACAATGTTTCCTGACCCACAAGAGAAAAAATCGCGCGCGCAAAGTTGGGTAGAACAAGGCGCGTATGCGTTTTCAAAACCGAGTGAGTGAGATAATCAAAGACAATCGCTTCAAGAAAAGAAATGTTCAAATGAGTCTAGCCATTCGCAAGTGGCTGCCGTTTGCGCTGTGCTGCGCGCCCGGCGCAATCGCCGCATTATTAGTTGCAGGCGTCGCGTTTGGCGGCGCGGCGTTCGGGTTGTCGCTCAATAGTCCACTCGGCATTGGACTGCTCGGCGTCGCGATGCTGGCGTGTCCTGTCAGCATGATTTGGATGATGCGCGGGATGACGCGCGCGAACGGGGCTGATGACGCGAGGAGCTGCTGCGAGCCGCAAGAAAACGCGGTAGCGTCCGCACATTCGTTGCGAGCATTGCGCGCGCATCGCGCAGAAATCGCGCAGAATTGGAACGCGAGATTGCGGCGCCGCAACGCGCGCAAAATTGAAACACCACAGACAGGCATACTTTTTACAAGGAGAGTAATAAATGGAACAACTCGTACCGTACTTGCCCCTTTTGATAATGGGTGTGGCGTGTCCCGTGCTGATGGGCGGCGCAATGTGGCTGATGATGCGGCAAATGAATTCATCGCAGATGCCAATGGGCGCGAACATGCAGCCGCCTCCCCAGCGCATCCAAGCATTGCAAGCACAGCGCGAAACGCTTGACAAAGAAATTCGTGAGCTGGAAAAAATCCAGACGCTTCAAACACAGCGCGAGCAATTGAACCAAGCGCTCGCGTACACGAGCGAAGCAAAGGGCTGAAGCCATGGCAAAAAATAAAAAGATGCCCGCGCCGAAAAAACAATCGCGCCTCTGGCTTTGGCTCGGCAGCGGCGCAGTCGTTCTCGTTCTCGTTGCCGCGCTCGTGTGGTTCGCGTCTGCAAATTCGATGCCGCGTGCCATGCCGAACACAAATACGATTGGGAGCGCGAGCGCGAACCCTTCTGACATCGCCGCGAACGTGTCCAATACCCAAAACGCGTTCAACGTCAGCACACGCGTCGGCAAACCCGCGCCCGCCTTCACCTTAACGGATGCGCAAGGCAAGCCGTTCACCTTTCAACCGGGCGATGGGAAAAAATATGTGTTCGCGTTCAACATGGGTTACAGCTGAGGCGCCTGCCAACAGCAGCTCGGTGAGTTGCAAAAACAAATCAATCAATTCGAACAAGCGGGCGCGCAAGTCGTCGGCGTTAGCATTGATTCGGGCGCGCAAGCCGCGCAAGTCGTTCAACGCACAGGCGCGACGTTTCCGATTCTCGCAGACCCCGATTTGAAGGTGACAACCCAATTCGATATGCAGTTGCGTCCCGAATGGCCGATGGGGATGATGGGACAATTTCCCGAAATGGGTTTTGTCATCGTGGATGGTCAAGGCATCGTGCGTGCGCAGCGCGTGGATATGCAATTTGGCAACGGCGCGATTCAACTGCTGCCGCAAATCAAGGAGTTACCGTGAAGCGAATGTTTTTGCTTGGCATCGTGTTCGTCGCGGTGTTGAGCGCGTGCGCGCAGAATCCTGTCGCGTCAACGACCTCAAGCCCAAGCCCTACCGCTGTCGCAGCCGCGCAACCGCTCACGCGCGCAGAGGGCGTACAACAATTGGCGATGGATGCGCGCGGCGAGAAATTGTACAAAGCCGCGTCCGATGGATTGTTCGTGAGCGGCGACGAAGGCAAAACGTGGCGCAAGGTTGCTTTGCCGAATGAAATCGCGGACAAAGGCGTGTCACAAATCGCGCTCCGCAAAGAATCGCCCGAAACGATGTTTATTGCGGGTGAAGAGATTGGCATTTGGCGCAGCCGCGACGCGGGCGCGAGTTGGAAACAAGTCAACAACGAAATTGCGAATGGACGCATCACCGCGCTGACGCTGCACTCGAACGGCTATCCGCGCGATGAAAGCAAGGGCTTGTATGTGTGGGTGGACCGCGTGGGCGTGTTTGAATCGCACGACGATGGCGATTCGTGGAAACAATCAGCGGACACGAAAGTTGGATTGAGCAATCAAGACGTTACTGCGCTCACGCACACCGCGCTCGAAGGAAGCATGAACACGGGCTGGCTCTATGCCGCAACGTCGAGCGGCGCGTATCTTTCGATGGATTGTTTCTGAGGATGGCGTGCGATGGGCAGTTTGCCCGTCACTCTGTCCGTTCGCTCCGCTCAGGATTTGCAACAAGTGAATGGCATCGTCGTTGACCCACGCAATCCGAAAAATGTTTTCGCCGCAGGACCCGCGGGAATTTTTTATTCGAATGATGGCGGTTTGACTTGGGACGCGCGCAATAATGGCTTGACGCCCGCGACATTCACGGCGCTGACATTGAATCCACAAAGACCCGATACACTGTTTGCGATAACGCTTGAAGGCGCGTTGTATCGCAGTGATGACGGCGGGAAAAATTGGAAAGCGGTGAAAACAAATTCGCCATGACGCGCAGCACCAAAAAATTTCCGGCTTGGGCATTCGGCGCGCTGATTTTCTTTTTGTTCGTACTCCTCGCGGGCTGCGCGACGCTCCAAACCAACTTCGCGCCCCCGCCGACATTGGTCAATCAATATGGAACGCCCGTGCCGCCGCTGCCCACGCTCGACGCGGCGCAAGTCGCGCGCGGCAAACAAATTTATCAAACGACCTGCGCGCGCTGTCACGGGGAAAATGGCGTCGGCGCGCCGAATTGGAAAATCCCGGACGCGAATTTGAATTATCCGCCGCCGCCGCACAATGACACAGGACACACCTGGCATCATTCCGACCGCGTACTTTACGAAGCGATTCGCGATGGACTGCGCGACCCATTGAAGCCCAATTCCGAATTGCGAATGCCCGCGTTTGGGAACACATTGAACGACGCGGACATCAACGCGCTGCTCACGTATTTCAAAAGTTTGTGGACGAACGAACACCGCGAATTTCAATATCTGCGGACAACGGAAGATGTGCCGCCAACAACCACTCCCGCCCCCTGAACAAACGCGGAGTGTTGGCGCGCTGCAAGTGGAATAACGATTTACAAATATGAACATTGGACTCATCGGCTTGGCTTTTTTCGCGGGCTTGCTCTCGTGCTTTTCGCCGTGTGTGCTGCCGCTGATGCCCGGCTATATCGGCTATTTGAGCGGCGCGGCAGTGACACCGCAAGGTCTAATTGTGCAGCGCCGCGCCGCCGTGCTGCATGGATTCGCGTTCGTTCTGGGCTTTACGACGATTTTCATCGCGATCTGGAGCGCGCTTTTTACGCTGACGCAATTCGTGGACAAATTTTTGCTCGCGCGCATCGGCGGCGTGATTTTGATTGCGTTCGGTCTGCATCTCACTGGTCTCGTGCGAATCCCGTTTTTGTATCGCGAAGCGCGCGTGCAAGTGAATATGCAGGGTTTGGGTTTGCCGCGCTCTTTTATCACCGGCATCGCGTTCGGCGCGGGCTGGACGCCGTGTGTGGGCCCGATGCTCTCGTTCATTCTCGCGCTGGCGATGCAAACGCCAACCGCGCTGCAAGGCACTATGCTGCTCCTTTTTTATTCGGCGGGCTTGGGCGTTCCCTTTTTGCTCGCGGCGTTCGGCTTGGAAACCGCGCAGCAAAAATTACGCGGCGCGAATCGCTACCTGCATTATCTTGAAATCGCGGGCGGCGTGTTGTTGATTGGCATGGGCTTGCTCCTGCTCTTGGACAAGTTCCAAATTTTGAACGCGTATTTCTTTCAATTGACCCCGCCCGCGTTATTCGATTTCGAGCGCACGCTGCAAGGTTGGTTTGGCGTGAATCTCGAGCAATGAGCGAAATCGAAACGAAAGGTTTGCAGGTCTACACGTTTTGAAAGTCGGCAACTCGGCTGCCGCGATGATAAGCCCTCTTCGTCATACTCCGCTTCCAGAAAGATCAAGTATGTTTCGTTCAAAAGCATTTTTTTTCGTGTTGCTTTTCTTACTATTCGTTATGGACGCGTGCAGCGCATCGCCAAACAGCACGCCCACCATTACATTGGCGACGACTGTACCAACGCGCCTTTCCTCGACAGCCATCGCGCCGACGCGAAACGTCACGCCAACATCAACTTTCGAAACGCAAGTCGCCGCGCCTACAAGCGAGACGAACGCCACGCCCATTCCTTCCGCAACCGCGACACTACGTCCCGAACCGACTGCAACAGCGCTCAATCCATTAACGATTCCCGCGCTCCGCGCGCGCGATTTTCCCGGCAGCGATTTGGTGATTGAGCAAACGCTGACGCCCGGCGCAAACTATCAACGGTATATCGCTTCACATCTTTCGGACGGTTTGAAAATTTACGGCTTGCTCACCGTGCCGAATAGTGAAAAACCTGCCACGGGCTGGCCCGTGATTCTTTTCAATCACGGCTACATCTCGCCATCGGAATATCGCACGACCGAGCGCTATGTTGCTTATCAGGACGCGCTCGCCCGCGCGGGCTACATCACCTTCAAGTCGGATTATCGCGGACATGGCAATTCCGAAGGCACGCCGAGCGGACATTTCGCGCCGGGCTATACGATTGATGTGTTGAACGCGATGGGGTCACTGAAAAAATTCGCGGATGCGGACCCGAATCGCATCGGCATGTGGGGCCATTCGTTGGGCGGAGAAATTGTGCTGCGCGCGATGGTGATAAGTCCTGACATCAAAGCGGGCGTGAGTTGGGCTGGCACCGTTGCGCCTCCCTCGGAGCAATTGGGAATGTGGGGCGGCGGAAGCGGCGGCGGCGCGAACGTTCCGCACAGCGCGCCGCGCGCCCCAAGCGACTTGACCCAACAGTATGGAACGCCCGAAGAGAATCCTGAATTTTGGGCATCTCTCGCTTCCACGTCGTACCTCGGCGAATTGTCCGGTCCATTACAGCTGCATCACGGCACCGCAGACCCCGAAGTGCCTTTAGGTTTTTCGCAAGTGCTGTATGACGAAATTCTCAAAGCGGGCAAAACTGCCGAACTGTACACGTACCCTGGCGGCAATCACAACCTCTCTGCTAATTTCAATACCGCCATGCAGCGCACGCTTGCGTTTTTCGACAAGTATGTGAAGGGACTGCCATAAGTGGGACGCACACTTTATATTCAATCTCCCCGCGCGCGGCGCAAACGCGCGCGTGAACACCGCAACTTGGTTTTTCTCGTCGCGCTGCTTGGCGCGCTCGTCGCGTTTGGTTTGGCTCTGCCGATAGCGCAATCCCAAAGCGTGTGGCTGCAACAAAAGTATTTCGCCGCGCGCGCCCGCGTGCAGGAATTTTTCCCGCGCGCCGAACAACCCCAATACGTCGCGCCGCCATTGACCGTTGCCGTATTGGAAAATGACCCGCTGCCCGTTTCCGTTCCAACGCGCGTGGTGCAAGGCAAAGATGTTCAAGCGAAAAGCGCGAACGCGACAACACAGGAGCAAGCCGCGCAACTGGCGCTCGAATCGGGACACGCGCAAAAAACAACGCGAATACTTTCTCTCCCGCCACAAGTTTCTCTGCAAGGCGTGACATGGGAAGCGCAGTGGTGGAACAATTGCGGTCCCGCCACACTGGGCATGTACTTGAGTTATTACGGACGCGCGGATGGGCAACGGCTGATTGCGCCATTTACCAAGCCCGACCCCGAAGACAAGAATGTGAGCCCACATGAACTCGCCGCCTATGTTTCCAGCATTGGCATGAACGTCATTGTCCGCGAGAACGGCACGCTCGACCAACTCAAAGCGTTGATGGCGAATGGGATGCCCGTCATCGTCGAAACAGCATTCGACCCGCCGCGCGCGAAATCGGGCTGGATGGGACACTACAAACTGCTCGTCGGTTACGACGAGGCACAGTTCACCTTTATGGATTCGTACAACGGACCCGACCAAAAAATTTCGTTCGCCGAAGTGGATAACGATTGGCGCGCGTTCAATCGGCTCTACCTCATCGTCTATCCAAAAGACAAAGAACAAATCGTGCGCGATATCATCGGTGCAGACTGGGATAATCGCGCGATGTACGAGAACGCGGTGGCGCGTGCCCGCGCGGAAATGGAAGCGAATCCAAACGATGCGTTTGCGTACTTTAATCTCGGCGTGAGTTTAAATGGCCTCGCGCAGTACAAGCCAGCCGGGGCTGCATTTGACCAGGCACGCGTGCTAAAGTTGCCTTGGCGGATGATGTGGTATCAGTTCGGAGCGTTTCGCGCCTATTTCGAGACAAAACGTACGATGAAATTCTCACCCTCGCGGACGCGACGTTACGCGGCGCTGAAAATTTAGAAGAATCGCACTACTATCGCGGCTTGGCGCTGCAAGCATTGGGACGGGATGCAGAAGCGCGCGCAGCATTCGAAAGCGCACTACGATTCAACAAAAATTTTCGTCCCGCACAAGAGGCGCTGGACGCGTGGGGAAGTTAATAGTCAAGTCTCAAAAATCAAAAACAAAAATGAGGTGCAAGGATGTTCAAATGGTTCGTGCTTTTCGGATTTACACTATTGATTCTCGCGGGCTGCGCGAATGGGGCATTACCCGAAACACATTCAACAACCGAAACGCCGCGTGTTCGGACACCAACAGTGGTACCTGCCACAGCCGAAGAAGCGATTCGACAATTGATTAACGCGGAATGTGAATCTGTCGTCCAGCAAGATGTTGACCGTTTGCAAGCGATGTGGGCGAAAGATGGCAGGGTGATTGACGCAAATCATACTTCCGAGAACAACGGTGATAACGTCACGTGGGCGGGCTGGGACGCGCTGCGTGACCGCTACGTTAACATTATCTTTCCCTCCAATCCAACTTTTTGCGAACATGTCAATCT
>CALMZO010000035.1 GCA_937870825.1 uncultured Chloroflexota bacterium
GTCAGATGCCAAATCTTCAAGTCTTGCTCCGCGATCAGATGAAATTCTTGCCAGAGATTCTTTTCCATCCAATCACAGAGTGGCTGCCAGTACGCCTTGCCAAAGAGCACGACCGGCACCACACGTTCTGCCTTGCCCGTTTGAATCAACGTCAGCACCGTAAACAACTCATCCAGCGTGCCATAGCCACCGGGGAAATAAACATACGCGAGCGCAGAATAGTCGAGCATGAATTTGCGCGAGAAAAAGAAATGAAAGCCAAGCCCTTGCTTTACGTACTGATTGAATTGCTGCTCAAGTGGAAGCTCAATATTCAGTCCGACGGAGAGACCATGCCCCTCGACCGCACCGCGGTTGGCGGCTTCCATGATGCCCGGTCCGCCACCAGTGACGACAGTAAAGTTCTCCTCCGCCAGACGCTTCGCCAAAGCTCGGGCGTGTTGGTAATACGGATTGTGTTCGGGCAACCGCGCCGACCCGAAGATAGTCACGCTGCGTTCGAGTTTCGAGAGGAATTCAAAGCCGTCCACAAACTCGGACATGATGCGAAAAATGCGCCAGGAGAATTCGCCACCGTGGTCGGCAAAGGTCATGCGTTTGCGTTCAATCGGCGATTTGCCGTGCGTGGGCGCAATTTCAGTATCTGTGGCAATAAAGAGCTCTGGAACAGCGGGGAGTTCGCCGGCTCCTCCGTGTTGTACCTGCTCCGATTTACGACGAGTCACTGATTGGCGTGGAGCTGAGCTTGGACCGGGTTTTCGTTTGGCGGGCATCGGATTTTCCTTTGGATAGGATGAGATAATTTTACATCAATTCGTGGTTGAAGTAATATGGATTGAGGTTGACGATTCACGCGCGGTGCAAGTGTGGAACCGTGGTTCAACAAACCTCACCATTGAAGAGTCCGATTCAGTGTTTGCGTTTCCCTAAATCGTTTGAGGGCTCCAATGCTTGCAAGCGAATTAGATGTTCTAATTGCTCTGCAGGAATCAATGGCGATGCGTCTCAATATCGAGCTCCCGCTCGAGCAAGAATTTAATCCGTACGTGAAACAACACGTTGATGCCAATTCATTGCACGGTCCAGACGAGAGTGTAATTGACTTTAACACTTCAGTAGACGTTGATGCCAAGTCAAGACACTCGAGCGATTCAGTTGCGATTGACCTCAACACGCCAAAGGACGTTGGGCGCAAATTCGCGCTATCGGTACTCGGTAGTTCGATTGCCCTCAACATGCAATTGCACGTTAAGGACAATTACAACTATATAGTCCTACAGTCCGCCCCGTTCCGCCTGCCGCAAGATTTGCGAAAGAAGAATCGCTCGACTTCATGAGGGCTTATGCGTTCCAACTATAGGTCGTTCACTTTTCGGCTTGCACTTGCACTTTGTCGCCATCGAATGAATACATAATTGTGCCATTCGCATCCGTTCGCAAGATCATCGTACCCTCTAGCACTTTGAGCATCTCGGCAGTCGGCTGCTCGCGCGGGCTTTTGCCTGCAAACAATATCACCAGCGCAGGAGTGACGCGTTCCATCCATTCTTTTTCGATTTCGTTCGGATACACGGCTACGTCGGCGTCGAACAGCGCGTCATCTCCTACTATTCTTTGGCGATCCGTCTTGCTCAGTGAAGGCGCGAGGAGAAAGGTTTTCCCGTTCGTCGCCAAGCGCAGCGCGACATTCGTCGTCGCCGCCGCGTCCGGCGGATAAACTACGTCGAGTGTCACTTCGCCCGCGCGCAAGCGCGTGCCTTTGCGCGCGGGAATCGTCGTTAGTCGATTCTTCTGAATCAGGTCGCGCCACTTTTGATAACTCACCCCCGGGCGCGCAGGCGCAGGTGGTTCAAGAACTTGACCTACCATATAGCGTTCCAGCACCGCATTTAGCGAAGCCAAATTGTCGTTGTCGAGATGCGTGGCAATGACGAGATCGAGGCGGCGGTCCCACGGCGGCAGTTGTGTCCCCAAATAACTCAACAGCGTGCTCGGTTCATTAGTGCCGTTGATGAGGATGCGTTGGTCGTTCACAGTGCGAATGAAGGTCGCATCTCCTCCCGAAGCGGCAATGAAAGTGATTTGTGTGCGCGGGTCGGGAGATGCCAGCGCCGTCGTCCAAACAAACATGATGATGACGGCAAGCAGCGCCATCCCAATCCAGACGCGCGAAAGAAATAACCCCGTTGTGCGTTTTACGCCGAGGCGCGTGGCGACAAAGAGCACCGCGTAAAATATGATGACGAGTGGGGCATCCACCCGTGTCACTTCGAATGAGCCAAAGGGAATCGCCGCCGTTGCCTGCACCACCAGAATCGTATATTGCAAAAACACGTAGGTGCCCCAAGCCATCACCTGGGCGATGGAACCCACAAGCAGACCGACCAGAGGAATTGCGCTTAATGCATTCGCCGCCATTTGCAACAGCGTCGCCGCGCCTCCCAAGATCATTACAAAGGGCTGAACGGGCAGCACGAGCAAGTTTGTGAGGAAACCAATAACGGAGATGCGGTGAAAATACATGATGATGAGCGGTGCGGTCACCAAAAAGGCGGCAGTGGTGACGATGAACGCATCTTTGAGAAATTCGAGAATCTGCCGCGCCCATGCGTCATCTACGCGCGTTTTGAGCCAGCCCTCGATTCGAGTTTGTAAGCGCGGTGCATAAATCAAGAGTCCGAATGTGGCGAGAAACGAAAGTTGGAATCCGATATCCCACAAAACCCATGGATTCGTTAGCGTCATGATAAATGCCGCGATGGCAAGTGAGTTGAGCGCCAGACTCTGGCGTCCAAATTCGAGCGCAATCAGGACGAGCGAACCCATGATGCAAGCGCGCACCACGGAAGGTGAGGCGCCGACGAGCAACGTATAAAGGACAAGACAGACAATAATGAGAATTGTGACGAAGTGTTGCGACAACGCCATAAACGCGTCGGGCAGGAGACCGCGCGAAGGTGAGGTGATGGCACGAACGTGGAGCAGCATTGACGGACGACGAAAAACGTAGGTCAACACGCCAATCAGTACGGCGATATTAAATCCCGAGATCGCAATCAGATGCGCGGTATTGGTTGCAGCGAAATCATCTTTCAAGTCTGGTGGAATGCCGCGATCATCGCCCAGCAAAATACCGGTGAGCAGCGCCGCGCTCGGCTCGGGCAGGAGTTGATTGATCGCTTGCTGCGCGGCATCTTTGAACGCATATAACGTTGTCCAAAAGGCGTTGCCCTTGCCAGAAGAAACCACATACAAGCGCGCATTGCGAAGTAACGTAAAGACATTCTCGCGCGCGAGAAATTCGCGATACGAAAAATCCGCGCCATCAGGCGGCGTCTCGGGTGCCCCATCCACTTGCACTTCGTCGCCATATTTCACCGGCGTATCACGCGGAACGGAGACAAGCGCGAGTCCGCGCACCTCGCGCCATTCGCCTTTCGTTTGAATTTTTGCTGCTTCGATGCGCACGAGTGTTTGCGTTTGGCGAATGTCGGGGTCGGCGACGACAATGCCGATGAGTGACGCGCGGCCTTGCTCGTTGAATTGTTGCAGTTGTTGATTGATTTCACTGGGGAGTGCGAGCTGATACCGAAGCGCGCCGAGGACAAAAAAAATTAAAGCCAGATGCCATTTGCGCAGCGGCAGGTCACGCCAAAAGAGAAGCAAGTAGCCCAGAGGGAGTAGGAGGAAAAACAGCCAGACCTCTGTCGGCAATCGCAGAGCCCATGCGGCGAGAATGCCCACTATCCATCCTGCGACAAGGTAGATCAGAATCATTATTCCCTCTTGACAGTATAGCAGTTCTCTTGGGGTATTTTCAACCTTTACTTGGCATTTTGGCAGTTGGGATTATGCCATAGCGATGTCCCTTGCGGGACGCCCAATCATCAATGCTCAAAACGCGCTGTTGTTTGTTGTGCTTATCGGACTCGTCATCGAACAATTGCCGTTCGGTCAAGATGCGGCGTGGGCGTGGATGAATGGTTCGTTCGCGGAAAATGTTTCTTGGGTCCCGCCGATTGACGAGCAGCCCGTTGTGGTTGGCAGCGGCGAATGGTGTGTCACGCTCGCGCGGCAACTCTCGTCTGATGAAAGTCATCTCAATCACGGACGCGTGTATGGCTGTGCGCGATGCAAACGGCGCGTTGCTTCCCGATATTCCAATGCGCGTCGAATGGGATGGCGGTTTCATTGACCAGCCGACGGATGCGAACGGACGTTATGAATTTATTCCGAGTCCGGGGCAATATGATGTGCGCGTAAATTCTGGCGCAAGTCAGCGCGCGTACTTTCGTACGAATCTAAAACAATATTACGGACACTACACCTATCAAGTGGATTTCGTGCGCGGGAAATGTGCGAGCGGAACTGAAGTCGGCCGGTTGCAAAAGCCCGCGCGGTACAACGCACTGAACAAAAAATCGCCCGAACTATCGCCTGTCAAGTACCGTACGCAATTACACCATTAAGATACCCGCAGTCAACCTTGTTGCCATCCGCGCCGCGTTGCATTCGCAGCTTGTAGCATCCCGCACGCAAGCATACATGATAGCATAAGCTATCCGTTCTTTATCTCGCCATGCCGGGCTATCTCAAGGTGTCGAATCGGCCCGGCTTTGCCAAGTGGCTGCGCGTGCAAACTCAAGAGGAATGGGAACACGCGCTCAAGTTCTTGGATTTCGGGATTGCCCGGGGCGGAGGAGTGACGCTTTACGCCGTGGACCCGCCGATGTCCGACTTTCGCCGTTCGATGGGTTCAATATGCGCTGTCGCACGAGGAACACGTGACGGGCGTGATGAAAATCTGTATGCGCTGGCAGCCAAGGAGAATGACTACCCGGCGCAGGTGCTGTTGCAGTGGTTCATTTCCAAGCAGGTCGAAGAGGAAAAGAAAGCCCAACTGATTGTGGAACAGCTCCGCTGGGCAGGGGACAGCAGCAGTGCGCTCTTGTTGCTGGACCGAGGGACGCGCGCAAACGCGGCAAAGTCAAAGGGGCAAGTCAAGCCGCCATTGTCAGTGCGAAGGGTAAGCCACCATAGCAAGTAGATATGCGTCTGCTTTCGCTATCAGAGACGAGCCACTTGCCGGATAGTCTCTCATTTTTCAAAGTGTGTCCACTAAAAACGAGTTTTTGATGTTACTTGCCTCAGAACCATTTGAATTGGCTGCAAAGCCCAAAATGGCAGATGAACAAATGGAACATGCAAAAAAAGAAGAAACCAGCCAATTTGACTGGTTTCTTTGGATTTAATCCTTAAATGAGTTCTGGACCCGCGACCTTCTCTTTGGCAAGAACAAACACTATCTCGCCAATGAAGAATGTCGTCTTGGCGAATTACAAGCGTCTCTCTACGCTCTTTTCCGAAGCAAAAATCAAAGAGAGAATGTTGTCTTTAGGTTTGAATGTGAACGTTCATTGAAATGACAACGAACGTTTGTGCTATGATGCGATTATATCAGATTCGCTCGATAAGTCAATGGTTTTTCGCGAATTTTTAGATTCGATCGTCTCCCAACCTGGAAGATGTTTGAGCAACCAGCAGATTCGCAACATTCTCTCTTTCACCTGCGCGTTTGCTGCGGGCAGATGATCTCGACGTGTGCAAATCGCAGCACACTCTCTAAAAGACGACATTCTCTCTTCGTCGCTCGTTACCCTCTGAGGTCAGTCGCAGAATCGCGTGCAAATCGCAACATTCTCTCTAAAAGACGACATTCTACCTTTACAACCACCTCTGCCCCGAAAGTGATTTCTCGCGGTGTCGCCAATCGCGACATTCTCTCTTGCGCGCTCCGGACAATGTGTCATTGGTCAGCAGCGCGTCGGCTAGATGAGGCGCTCACTTGGTGCCAGGAGTTCTTTAAGGCATTTGTCAAGGTATTGGCGACTTGGGATTACGACAAGTCAGGTAAGAGATGAACTCAACTCACTTGAGTGAAGTTGGCGTAGCCAAACACCTTTTGTTTTGGGACGACTTGCAGAGGGGCGTCACACTGACATTTGGCGTGGCGCTGTTGACCTTGTTGCGGAGGCGTGAGCTCGGCTCGGCACGGCTGGAGAGTTTGCGGGCGCGGCGCAGTCAGCTCATTGACTTGAGTCGGCGCGGCATTATCTCGGATGATAAGTATCACCAGCTCACGGAAGTAGAGGAACAGGTACAGACGTTGGCGAGCACTTCCGCCGCACGCCGTGCCTCTGCAAGCGGACCTGTCGCGACAATGTAATAGAGTTGTTTCATTGTACCCTACAAACCTTGCGTCATGTGATTATGCACTGATAAATCGTGAATAGCTCTTGCCAGTATGCTCGCCTCACTGTCTCGAATAATCGCTGATATCGAACTAAGACGCGTTTGCCTGGTTCATCAAAGGGATATCGACAAAGACGCTAACTGCGCGCGAGTTGTGATAGAATCCTTCCAAATCAATTGGCGATGAAGCTCGCCGCAAATTGCCCGTGTCGGGCTGATGGCTTCTACAAGATGTAGGAGCCATTTTTGTCTCTTGAATTTGCATGGCAATACGACATCTGGGTAAACACGTTCGCGTCTTCATCAACGCGACCGATCAATGGCGGGGACCCAGTCTGTACACTGCCATTGTCGAGCAGTGTCATGAACATGGCATCGCACGCGTTGCCGTCCTGCGGGGCGTCGAGGGGTTTGGTACGTCGGCAGGGATGCATGCGCCATCGCCCTGGGCGCTCACGAATGATGCGCCTGTCGTTATCGAAATTTTGGATGCGTCGGAAAAGATGGATGGAATTTTACCGCGTCTGGAAGAAATGCTTAGCGATGGAATGATGTGGTAGGGCAAACGCATTTGGATTTCAGAAACGGCTATTTTTCTGATGAAATTGTAAACTCTGGCAAAAAAGCACCATTTTCCCAAGTGTGACGAGCCGCCGAGAAAATAGGCAGAATCTTGTAGTGCGATTTCAAATGCGTTTGCCCTATGATGTGGGTGAATGAGGTTGAGCTCTTTCGATGGGGCAAGGGATAAATTTATGCGAGGTGACGCGGCTTGGATCGATTTTTGATCATTTCTATCGGCGCGATTGTCGGCGCGAATTTGCGCTACTGGGTGGGCGATTGGGTCGCGCAGCGCGTCGGTGCTTCGTTTCCATTTGGAACGTTGATTGTGAATCTCACAGGCACACTCATTCTCGGTATCTTCTTGACGCTCGCGACGGAACGCTTTCTAATTGACCCGCGTTGGCGCATCCTCGTGGCGATTGGTTTTTGTGGTTCGTACACCACGTTTTCGAGTTACACCTACGAAAGTGTGAATTTGATTCTCACGGGACAAACGACATTGGGGCTGTTGAATTTGTTTGGCAGCGCGCTGCTGGGCGGCATTGTGATGCTGGCGGGCATTTACATTGGGCGATTGATTTGAGAGCGAGGACGAGAATGGCAGACCTTTCGATTGGGCAAGACGCGCAGCGTCTGGTGATGTACATTGGCGAAGCGGACCGGTGGCGCGGGAAACCGTTGTATGCCGCGCTGCTCGATGCGCTGCGCGCGCAAGGGATAGCAGGCGCAACCGTTGTGCGCGGCGTGGCGGGATTCGGCGCGCACTCGCGTTTGCACACCGCATCCATCTTGCGCTTGTCCGAAGATTTACCATTGCGCGTCGAGGTCATTGATGCGCGCGAAAAAATTGAACGCGCGCTCGAAATCATCGCGCCGATGGTGACGGAAGGTTTGATTACGATTGATGAGGTGCGCGTGGTCAAATACACGCATCGTTATCTCACGCCCCTGCCCGCAGACCGTCCCGTCGCCGCTTTCATGACGCGCGATGTGGTGACGCTGACACCCGACATGACATTGGCGCAAGCGTGGGACCGCATGTTGAAAAATAATCTAAAAGCATTGCCTGTGGTGGACGCGCAGAATGTTGTCGCCGGCATGTTGACCGATGAAGATATTTTGACCCGCGCAGGTTTGGGGCAGCGACTCTCGGTGGCGGAACGTTTGGACGGTGAAGAGATGAAACAAGAATTTCGGCGGCTGCGCGATTCCGCACTCACCGTCGCTGACGTGATGAGCAAACCGCCCATCACCGTGCAGCCCAAAGAATCGCTCGTGGTGGCGGCGGCGCTCATGGCAAAAAATCAAATCAAACGTCTGCCGATTGTGGACGATGCGGGGAAATTAGTCGGTGTAATTGCGCGGCTCGATGTCTTGCAGCAGGTCGCCGACGCGCACACCAAAACGGGGAAAAAACCAATTCCTGTCGGTGCGGGGAAAATCGTGCGCGATGTGATGGTTTCGGAAATTCCTACCGTGCGCGCCGATGCGGATTTGGAAAACTTGGTCAACGCGTTCGTCACCGCAAACACGCATCGCTTGATTGTGGTGGACGAAAACGCCTTGCCTATCGGACTCGTCAGCGATGCGGATGTGGTGAGTCGGATTCAGCCCACACACCAACGCGGAATTCTGGATGCATTGCAGCGTCGCGCGGCGGTTCCCGCGAGTTCAGTCACCGCGCGTGAATTGATGTCGGCTGACGTTTTGACGGTGACACCCGAAACGCGCTTGACGGACGCGACGCAAAAAATGTTGGCGGCGGAACGCAAGTGGATGATTGTGGTGGATGAAGCGGGCAAACCGATGGGCTTGCTGGACCGCCAAGTATTGTTACTGGCAGTCGCGGGTGGCGTCGTAAATGGAGATCAATAATTTACTTTGCTCTGCTCGTGTGCGCTTGTATCTTTCACTTCCTTTCTTCCATCATGCCGTGCATCCAATGCGAGTCTGACAGCCGAAAAAAGCAAAATTGCTCCGAGCAACATGTGCAGCCACGCTGAGGGCGCAAACCGCACCAGATAACTACCGATGAGCGCGCCGAGGATTGAGCCCAGCGCCATCGCCACGAGAAAACTGCGTTCGTTCCCCATTCCGCGCAATCTATCCCTGCGCGCATAACCAATTAATCCAACAAGAATTGTCGGGATGCTGATGGCGAGACTCGCGCTGCCAGCCAGCTTGATGTCCATTCCAAACAGGACGACGAGTGTCGGAATAATCAACTCTCCACCCGCAATTCCGAGCAAACTGCTAAAAACGCCAATCACAATTCCTGCCGCCAATCCTGCAATGATTTGAAACGGCAGCCCCAATGCCAAGCCGTTCCAACCAAACACGAGACCCTGTCCCATAAGAACAAGACCCAAGACGATGAGCAGCACGACGATGATCCATCGCAGCACACGTTCCGATACGCGTGTCGCAAAATGAACGCCAAGATATGAGCCACACAGCGAACCGACCAGCAAAATCAAGATAATTGGCACATAGGGCTCTAGCGCGGAGAACGGAATCGAGGGAAGACGAAAGAGTAAGGAGAAGGACACCGTCACGAGACTGATGGCAAGATTGAGGATGATCGCGCGCAAAAGTGATTTTTGAAACCAGTTGACAAGAATCGGCAAACGGAATTCTGCTCCGCCCAAACCAATGAGACCGCCCAGAATGGCAACGCCTGCACCTGCGAGAAACGGCATGACGACTTGGCGCAGGGGGTGCTGCGAAGCAAAGGACGGGGATTTCGAGGTCATTTGAGCGGCGTCTCGCCTGGGAGAATAAAGCCATACTTACGCATGATAGGTCTGCCTTGCGGACCGTTGATAAATTGGGCAAACGCCCGCGCTGCGCTTTCGTGTTTTGTCTCCTTGATCACCGCCAAAGCCTGATTAATGGGCTTGTGGAGCTCGTTCGGAATCAGCACATAACGTCCCTTTTGCTCAACACTCAACGAAAGTGGCACGATTGCTACATCCACATCACCGCGCTGCGCGTACTGCAGGGTCGTCATCGCATTATCGCCTAGCACCAATTTCGGTTGCAGTACATCCCACACACCCGCCGACTGCATTGCCTCGCGCGCGGCGATGCCATAAGGCGCGTGGTCGGGATTCGCAATCGCCACATATTTGATGTCGGGGCGGTTAAGGTCTTCAAGTCGCGTGAATTGAAACGGACTGTCTTCGGGTGTCCAAATCGTGATCCGTCCCTGCGCATACAACGCTTTCGTATCAGGAAGGATGCGCCCACGTTTTTCCAAGTCCTCCACAAATGCGACATTCGCCGCGGCGAATAAATCTACGGGCGCGCCCTGTTCGATCTGCTGCGCCAACAGTCCCGTTGAGCCAAAATTGAACACCACCTTGACGCCTGTTTCTTGCCCGAACAGTCCTCCAATCTCCTGAAACGCAAAGGTCAAGTCTGCCGCTGCCGATACAACAATCGTTTCATTAGCGGTCTTTGTGGGGGCAGGGTTGGTTGTTGTGGGCGCGGCGCAGCTCGCGAGCCAAAGGCACAGCCACACCGTCAACGCCAAAGGAAATTGTGACTTCATGAGACCTGTCTCTCTTCAGTTCGGGGCTCCTTGCTTTTCAGCACGCGCTTGCCAGTAACGATTCATGCCATACCCCACAACGCCCGCGATCAACGAGGCAGTGAGGATGGCAATCTTTGCCGTCGTGAGCAGCGGCGACACGCCGAATGCCAGATCGGCAATGAACAGGGACATCGTAAAGCCAATCCCGCCCAACCAACTTAAAGCATAAATCTGCCGCCATGTCACTCCTTCCGGCAACGCGGCGATTCTCGCGCGCGTCGCCAGCCACGATGCACCCGTGATCCCGACCTGCTTGCCGACGACCAGTCCCAAAATAATCCCAATGCTAACGGGCTGTGTAATCGCCTCCAGCATCTCCCTGCCGAGCACAACTCCCGCGTTCGACAGTGCGAACAGGGGCATGATGGCGTACGTTACCCACGGGTGCAAGGCATGTTCCATGCGCTGCAGCGGCGTCAAGACCTCTTCACTGTTATGTTCGATGGCACGCACTGCTGACAACTGCGCTTCGTTGATGAGCGTTTTTTGGTCGGAAACTCCCACGCGCTCAAACTCGTGGACCAGCGCGTGGGTCCTTTCCAAAAATTGCATTGTACTCGTGCGCGGGGCAGAAGGAATTGTCATCGCCAACAAGACGCCCGCAATCGCCGCATGGATGCCCGAGGCAAGGACTGCCAGCCATAGTCCGACACCGAGCACAACATACAGCATTTGGCGCCGCGTGCTCGCCAAATTCAAAAAGATGAGAATTAGCACAATGCCCGCCGCCACCAACAGCGCCATCATGTTCAAGTCAGAGGTATAGAACAAGGCAATGACCAGCACCGCGCCAATATCATCTACAATCGCCAACGCGGTCAAAAACACTTTTAGCGCGACGGGGATGCGATTTCCCAACAGCGCTAGCACACCAATGGCAAAGGCGATATCGGTCGCCATTGGAATACCCCAGCCGTGGCTGCCTGCTTTGCCTGCATTGAACGCCAGATAAATCGCCGCCGGAACGAGCATGCCTCCAACCGCCGCGGCGACGGGCAGCGCGGCGCTGCGAGGGCTGGACAATTCGCCGACGAGCAGTTCGCGCTTGATTTCAAGTCCGACAACAAAGAAAAAGATTGCCATCAGACCATCGTTGATCCAGAAATTCAGATCGTGTTCGAGAGTAAAGCCGTCAAAAGTAATTCCGAGCGGAACTTGCCACAGCGCAAAATAGCTGGCAGCCCAGGGAGAGTTTGCCCACGCGAGCGCAACAAGCGTGCAAGCCAAAAGGACGATGCCGCCCGAGGCTTCAATGCGTGTAAATTCCTGAAACGGGCGGATAATTGTTTCTTTGGCAACTTGCGGAACAGTCTTGAGGATTGAATTCATGCTGGCTGGTCTCTTTGGGGACTCATTGTGTGTCTAACGGTGCGTGGTGATTCTGCCCGTGATGGCACTCTATTGCAAGTTGTTACTCGGGCGCGCATCACCACAACCCCACTTGGGCTATTCTGATTCTTTGCCGAGGCCCAGCGCGCACAAAGGTCCAACTATGCACACACTGTAAACGACTGGCGTTACTCCCGCATGAATCGCCATCGCGAGGAGGGACCGCAGTGGGATGCCCGAACCCGTGCCGATGAGAATCGTCGTATAGGGCAAACGAGAATACCACGCGGTCAGCCGGACGAGGATGATGACGACGAACAACGCGAGCAGGGTCGCTTCGGGGTTAAAGAGACTGTCGCCGCTCCCCTGGAGAAAATTCATGGCAATCCCTCTGCGAACGTTCTTGATCCATTGATGTGCGCGCGGCGATTATATCCGAATTGACGGCTGCCTGCCTGTACCATTCCATTTTACACTATCAATATGACTCTTCACCGTCCGAATGTTCCGATATAACTAGCACCGCCAGCAGCACGCGCAGCGCCAACGCGCACTCGCTGAACTCGCGCGCAAACACGACAGGAAACGACATTTCCCATTTCTCTATTTTCGTTTCGGTCGGCAGCCACACACGAAACCACGAACCCAATTGCGAATTGCAGATTTCAACACTTCCAATCGCGTCGAGCGGAATTGTGCGCGTCGCGATTCGCAGTGATGGGTCAGCTGTGTGATGCAAAAAAGAATCCGTCACCGTCAACAATTGCGCGCCGCCCCACGCGGGAATGAATGCTTGCGCGTAAATCGTCTCCCCGTTCAATTCGTTCGCCAATCTACCGCGCAATTTCTTTAAGGTTGTGCGCGTTCCCTCTACATCGCTCGTCGTCGGGTCTTGTAATTCACGCGTGATGGGTTGAAATTCCAAACGGCGCATCACGCGCGTTTCGTTCGCACGCGGCATAAATTCCTGCAACAAATGTACGGCGCGCTGCAAATCCCCACGCGCATGTTCGGGAAATTCCATCGCGAAGGATTCCGCCTCACCGCGCGCGTTCTTTAAGGTGACGCTCATGTGCAGCGCGTTGTTGTCTTGGATGCGCGCGGCGGTCAGACGTTCGAGCGCGAACGAACGCGCGATATAACCATACCCTGCGACAATATGTGGCGGCGTCACAGGGTCCGTCATCCACAAGAATTGTTGGTTCGTAATCACCATCAACCCTTGCCGCAAAATTTCGCGTCCAAAAATTCCCAAACGCGTGCGCACCACGCGCGGGCGATGCACCCATAACAAAATGCGTTCGTCGGGTGCGAGCAAGGACGCGACGTAATTCTGAAAACGCAGCGGCAATGTGAATAAACGCGCTTCAGCGGACGAATGACGAAACGTGCCTTGTTCGCTTCCCGCGAGCATTGCATCCTCGTCGCGCATTTGCCACGCGGGAATAGTTTGCGAATCATCACGCTCTGTGCATGTCAACCGCCAACGTTGGCGCGCCGCGCATACAATTTCAAACGCCGCATCCGCGTCGAGCCACAGCGCACCCGTGCGCAATTCGTTTTCGAGATAGCCGCGCGCCTCCTTGTCCAAATCCGCGCAATCATGCACCTCTGCCAAGCCCGCATCGTTCGCCGCGACGGCGACGATGATATGCGTCGTCGTTTCGCTGTCGCCGCGTTCCAATGCGCCAATGACGCGCGCCTCCGCCGCGCAGCCCTCGAACGTTGGCAGCGTGATGGCGAGCAGCGCGGGCAGCGATTCGCCATACGCGGTCAAAGTGTTTGCCAAATGTCCGCGTTCAAATGGCTGCGTTTCGAAAGCGTGACGCGTCGCGCGCAAACGAATTACATGCGCTTTGGCGTCCCATTCATACGAGTTCGCCGCGCCTTTGGGTGTTTCGACAATCACCTCTGCAAAATGTTCGGACTCCATGCTGTAATCATTTGAGCGTCAACGACGCGGAACGAAGCAATCGCAGCGCGTTTTCCGCCGCGACGCGTTCGCACGCGTAACTTGCCTTATCCGCCGCGATGTTGGACAACACTTGAACCGCGCGCGCGTCGCCCAATTTTCCCAACGCGATGATAGCGGCTTCGCGTCGTTCGAGTTCGCCGCGTTCACGCGCGATATTCAACAAAGCGTCCAACGCGTTTCGCTCGCGCAATTCACCCAAAAGATACGCGGCGAATGCGGCTTTCGCTGGCACGGGATGATTCAATGCCGCGAGCAGTTTTTCCACAAACGAATCGCTCGCGCGTTCGTCCAAACGCGTTTGACAAACCGCGCACACGGACGCGTGCGGCAGAATCTCTCGCCAACAGTTTGGACAATAGTATGTGATTTCGCTCACGGCATTTTCAAATGGCTCGTCTCGTTCAGCGCGCGCAAAACATAGTTTCCGTTCTCGACAGAAAAACGATTGATGCACGCGTTGTCTTGCTGCACGCGATGAATCGAATTGGAATCTGCATTGAGGAGCGCGCAAATCAAAATTTTGCCGACCAAATCATGTGAGACCAAAACGACAGTTTCATCCTCGTGCGTTGCGCTCAATTCGGCGACCAATTTCACGAGCCGCGCGCGAACATCGGACAAAGATTCGCCACCGGGAAATTTTACGCGCGCGGGTTCGCGCAGCCACAGCGCGTATTGTGTTGGTTCGATTTCGCTCGGCGTTTTACCTTGCCAATTGCCGTAATCCAAATCGTACAATTCAGCGCGGGGCATGACGCTTAAATTGTGTGGGTGCGCGATAAACTCCGCTGTAACCATTGTGCGCGAAACGGGACTCGCATAAATCGCGGCGAGGGGTGTTTGCGCCAAATGTTCCCCGACGCGGCGCGCTTGTGCTTTGCCCACATCATTCAGTGGAATATCCAAGCGTCCTCGAAAACGATTTTCGCGGTTCCAATCGGTTTGTCCGTGCCGCACAAAAATAAAATGGGTCATGGCGTTTTGCCATCCTCACCGTGCGCGGCGGCGCGACGGATTTCTACCGCGAGCCGCGCGAGTTTTTCCGCCAACGGATCAATCACTTCTGGCAAGCGCGGGTCCACCGCGCCATACGCCTTCAATGGCTTGCTGTGCAGTTCTTCCAAACTTTCCCAAGTGATGCTCAACAAACCAAAAATGCGCCGCGCGGGATTTTGGATGTCGCGTTCAAGTTCAAATTCGCGTGCCATGTCTTGAATTACCCCGCGCGCCTCGTCAATCAACGCGCGCATCTTTTCTTGTTGACGTGGTGAAAAATGCGCGACGCGTTCGTACAGCACCCCGCGTTCCTGTACTGTAAGCAATCGTTCCACTTCGGTGAGACGTTCTTCAAACAAACGCAGTGTCACCGCCACCGAACGTTTTTGCTTTTCGTTCAATAAATGCGCGTGCAATTTTTCTCCTACAAATCTCCTGCAATGGCGCGCAGCACCGCATCGCGGTCCACCATCCCGACCAATTTACTCTCATCGTTGACAACGGGCAGACGTTTGATTTTGTGTTCCAACATCAAACGCAGCGCGTCGAATACGGGCGCGTTTTCTTGTACGGTGACAACGTTCGCAAGCATCAATTCCGATGCCTTGCCTGTCACGCGCAGTTCTTCGCTCGCCGCGCCGCGCCCTGTCAAGCGCTGTAACAACGTCGCATGTGTTTCCGGTCCAAGGCGTTTGATGAGTTCGTGGTCGGTAATGAGACCCAGCACGCGGCGCGCGCTGTCCGCCACTACGACGCGGCGATAGGGCGACGCGACGAGTTGAATCATCACCGCAGATGCCGATTCATTCGGCGCGACTATCGGCGCCGAAGTTGCCATAACCTCGCGCACGAGCCGCGCACCGACGGCGGGCGCGCGCTCGGTCTCTGTTTCGCGCGGGGGCGCAGTGTGGAGAATTGCGCGCAACACGTCGAGACGCGCGACGATGCCAACGAGTTTGCTCGCATCATCTACGACGGGCAAACGTTTGAACTGATGCTGTGTCATCAAACGCGCCGCTTGCGCGACGGGAGTTCGTTCGGGAATTGTCAACGGGTTTGGCGTCATTACGTCGCGCGCGCGTTTTCCGTTGAGCATCAATGCGCGCAATTGTTCCGCAAGCGCGGTGGCGTCGAACCCACTCACCAAACTCAAACGGTGCTGCAACCCTCCGCGTTCGAGCAAATCGCCGCCCGTAATAATTCCTTGCACATGTTCGTACACATCTACAACAGGCACCGCCTTGACGCCGCGCGCGAGGAGAATGTGAACGACTTCGCGCAAGGAACTCTCGGGACGCACGGTGGCGACGTTGCGCGTCATAATGTCTTGAACCCAAATGGACAACGGGGACTCGCGTGCAAGCAACACGGAACACGGCGCTTGCTCCGCGACGCGGTCCGCCGTGCCGCCCAAGCCGTGCTGCCCCGCGCCCAAAACAATCAAATCAAAACCACCGTCGCGCGCAAAACGCACAATTGTTTCTGCCGCGTGTCCCGCGAGAATGACGGTTCGCAGTGTAACGGCTTGCGTTTTTGCTTGCTCCTGCGCCGCCGCGTGCAAGTTTTGAAAGAAGGCATCCAACTCGCGTTTCGTTTCTTGCACTTCGCCCAACGACGCGGCATACGCGGGCAGACGTTCCTCGACGGACAGCGCGGTCACTTCGCCCGCGCTCTGTGCTGCCAAATCGAACGCGCGCGCTAACGCGTATTGCGCGGCATCCGAGCCATCAAGTCCAATCAAGATGTGTCGAAACATACCTTGCTCCTCTCGCGCGCATTACGCTTGCGATGCCACGCGCGTGGACGCCAACATCACCGCCAACTGCAGCGCGGCGTCTTCGTATTCGCCTGCACTCACTTCACGCACAAGGGTATCCCATTCGATTTCGACGGGTTCGCCAAACTCGAAACGATTCGGATGGCGTTCCGTGCGCTGTTCGACCCGCGTCATAAACAGATGAACGCCCACGTCGATCGCATTCGGGTACGCGATCAATTGTCCCAACTCTTGCATAGTGCCCGCGATGATGCCCGTCTCCTCTTCCAATTCGCGCCGCGCCGCGTCCTCGAGCGCCTCGCCCGGTTTCGCGCTGCCGCCTGGCAAATCGTGAATGACGCGTTTGAGTGGATGGCGATATTCGCGAATCAAAACAACTTTGTTCTCTGGTGTAAACGCGAGCGTCGCGACGACAGGCGCGGGACTGTGAATGAACGTGTAGCGAATCTCGCCGCGCGGCGTTTGCGCTAAATCTTCGATGACTTGAAAGCGACCTTTGTACGCAATCACATGCGACAAGATTTTCCACGGACGTAGTTCGGACATGAATCACCTCGAAATAATTTTTTATTCGACGCCCCCGAATTCCGGTGGAGGCGTGGGTTGGAAAAAACGCTGCGCGATGAACGTGGGAACGACCGCGCTCAAAATCACAACGGTGATGAGTACCGAGAATTGCGCTTGGTCAATAATTCCCGCGTTCAAACCGTAGAGCGAAGAAATTGTGCCAAACGTCAATCCCGTACTCATCAGTAATGTGGTGAATGTGGCGTCTTGCGGCACATAACGCCGTGCGAGGGGAAAGACGCCAATTCCTTTCGCCGCGAGTTTGACCGCGAGCAACGATAGCACGGCGGGCAAATTTGCGGCGACAGCCGTAAGCGAAACATTGAATCCCGATTTCAGAAAAAAGAACGGCGTCAAGAGTGCGAACGCGACGACGCGCAACCGTCGCTGCTGCGTGCGATATTGCTCCAGTACGCGCGCCATCGTCAAACCAAAAATGAACGCGGGCAGCACGGCATGACTCGCGCCAAATTCCGCAAACAACATCAACACGAGCAATACAAAAAAAATCAATTTGATTTCGGGTTCGATGACTCGGTCACCATAGCGTTTGAAAAACCACGGCGCGAGACGCGGCACCAAAAGCAACAATACAAGGGAAACCGCGACGAACGCGATCAATTCCCAGCCCGGTGTGATGAACAACAATGCAAGTGCCAACGCGGTGCCAAAGTCGGTGACGAACGTTGCTGCCATAATGATTTTGCCGATGCGCGTTTCCGTCAAGCCCGTCTCGACGAGCACCGCGTACACCACCGCGAGCGATGTTGTAGATAACGCGATACCTGCGATTTGCGCGGCGCGCGCTGTCCAGCCCAAGACGAAAAGCGCAAACAGCAGTGCCAACGCAAATGGCAGCGCAAACGACAAGCCGCCCAGCAAGATGCTCGATTTGAATTCCGTGCGAAGCAATTTCGGGTCCACCTCCGCGCCCGCGAGAAACGTCAGGACAATGGACGCGAACGACGCGAGAAAATCCATCCACGGTGTCGTATGCAAACCGAGAAAATTTCCTGCCGTAACCCCGAGCAAAATTTCGATGATGGCAACCGAAATTCCTGCCTCTACTGAAATCACGCTCGCGATGAGGACAAGTCCCATCGCGCCCGCCGCAATCAATAAATTTTCCAATGGCGTGTCCTCTTTTGTGCGTGCCTCCAAAGTCCGTTCGGTGAGAACGGTCTCATCCAACGACATCATCATCGTCGGATGAGACGGTCTAGCTCTTAACGCGATTTCCCCCAATCGGTATTGAGGGCAAAGAATGCGCCTTTGGGGGAAAGTTTGACGCTGTGTACCTTTGTTCCGTCACCCCAATCCGCGTGCAACGCAAACAATGCCCCTTCATCAGGTTTTGTAACCGTGGTTAAATAATTCGAGTCATTTCCCCAATCAGTGTGGAGTCCAAAGAACGCGCCTTTGTTCGGCGGAACGATAGGGACGGCTGTCCCATTGCCCCAATCCGTATTCAATCCAAAGAACGCGCCTTCATCACCTGAGAGCGAGTCGTCTTTTGTTTGGATTGGATTTGCGTCAGAGACGGAGGTGCGTCTTTGTGCCGTATCGGATGGAGCCAGCAATGTTCTTTCTGTCGCTCTGCGCTCGTTCAACGTAATTCGTTTTGCCATATGGCTTGGCGCTTCTACAGCACGTTCTGTTACACGGTGCAAGTGTAGTGAACGTGCTAAGGAAGCACATTTCCTCCTTGGAGGAAATAAAAATGGGTTTCTGCGCAGGCACAGGAACCCATTTCTCCCAAAAGAAAATGGCTTCCACCTGTGCAGGTAGAAGCCATCAGCCATCTCGCAGGCAATTAAGGTGAGCTTCATCACCGATTCTTTCTGACAATATGATACGCAAAATCACGATAACGTCAAGATTGTTTTTGTCCTCTCACCGCGAGAAAAAACGGAATTGCCGCGAGCTGCAGCAGCACCGAAAGGGCGATCAGCGCGGGGAGCGACACATCGTACAAATAACCCATCAGTACGCTGCCCAAAAACCACATGACGCCAAAACCCGTATTGAAAATGCCGTACGCCGAGCCGCGTCGTTCGGGCACGGTCATGCCTGCCACTGCCGCCCGCAAAATGGATTCCTGCGCGCCCAAGCCGATGCCCCACAACATCATCCCAACAACCGCCAAACCGAATCCGTCGAGAAACACTAGCGGCGCAAAAAACGCGGACAGCAAGGTGACGACGATCAAGATGCCAATGCCCATGCGGTCAAACAAACGCCCGAACACCAATGCGGCGATCGCATCCGTCGCCATCGCAATCGCGTACAAAATCGGAATCCACGCGTCGGGCGCGATTTGTGCCTGTTGAAAATGAAATGAGATAAGCGGAAAATCCACATACCCCGCGCCGACGAGTCCCACCGCGATGAGATAAATCCAAAATACGCGCGGGAATCCTTGCGTCTGCAGCTTGGGCGTATTGATTTCCAAATCGCGCGGATTCGGATACAACACACGCGCGACAATCAACGTCGTCAGTGCGAGCAGCGCGGGGATGAGCAGCAGCGCGAACGCGCTTTGATACGTGCCGCGCAGCGCCAGCACTACCGCAACGATCAATGGGCCCAGCACCGCGCCGATTTGATCCATCGCCTCGTGCAAGCCGAAACCCCAGCCGCGTCCGGTTTGCTCGGTCGCGTACGACAACATGGCATCGCGCGCAGGGGTGCGAATGGCTTTGCCAGTGCGTTCCAAAATGAGCAACACTGCCGCGATTTCCCAACTCCCCGCGAGCGCGAGCAGCGGCACGGCAATCAGATTCACGGCATAGCCGACAATGGTAAAAGTCCAATAGCGGTGCGTACGGTCACTAAAATATCCCGATACCAGGCGCAGCGTGTAGCCGATGAGTTCGCCCAGTCCCGCGACAATGCCGACGACGAGGCCGGTCGCGCCCAACACGGCGAGATATTGTCCAGTAATGCTGCGCGCGCCCTCATACGTCATGTCCGCAAAGAGACTGACGATCCCGATCAAAATGACAAAACGAATCGCGGTCGTTTTTGCAAGTCCGATATTTTTCGCGGCAGACGTTATCGCATTCGTATTCACTTGACTCTCCTCCTCTGTTTGACGCCTGACATTTCACGCCTACACGTTACAACAAAAAGCCCCTACCGTTGACATTGCGTCAAGGTAGAGGCCATCAGGTCAGAGACCGGTTTTGCGCCGACTTCACGTTCGGTGAGCCTCATCACCGAGCAGTCCTAAATTGTTACGAAATTATATGGGTAGTGAATCTATCAGTCAATTAATGCGCGAGCGTGCTGCGCAAAAGAATGCCATTTGCCCAATATGCACCCGTCTCACCAGACGGTAAAATATCATATGTCGCGCCATCGGCGAAGGGTTCGAGGTCCGCACGGACCACGCGTGCGCCATCCAGCATATCTCCAACACGCACCTCACCGATCGGTCGCCCGTCAAAGGATGGATGCCCCGCCGAGACAAACAATTCGCGCCCATCTTCAAGCACCAAATGAACGAGTGAAACATCCGCGGGCACGGGTCGCTGTACCGTCTCTTGAATCACCGCAAGCATTCGCGCACCCGAACGACTTGACGTCCAGACCAACATGCCCTTGCGCAAATCCTGTACGGGAATCGCGCCCGATGGAGTGGCGATGAGCGTGGAGCCCGTTAGACAGATTGGACAGGTTGTAATCGTCGGTTGTTTCTTGGTAACGGTTGTCGTGCCGTCCCGCGCAATCAGACCTTCAATCACGAAACCACGCTCCCCCGGCTCACTGGTGCGCAAGCTAAACTTGAATCCCTGTGGTGTGACGTCGAGCCGGATCGCGTCCAGGCGCTTGCGTTCCGCATCTATCAGGCGATTCTGCTCCGCTGAGAGATCCGACACACCATCAAGTCCCAAGTGCATGAGAATCGTCAGGTACTCGTCCCTGCTGTTTTGAAGCTCTGCGACACGCTGGGCAATTTCCTGAGCGCTGACCTCGTGGGCAACGGGAAAAAAGTCGCGATCGCAGAAAAAAATATTGCCGAATTGATCAATCAGTTTGTACTTGAGCGTGGTCGCTGAAACTTCCAGAGGAAAAGGAACCGTTGCCGCCGGTGCAGGTGTTGGGAATGACGTCACTGTGCCGGCAGAAATAATCACGGTGCGAACGACAGGAGCTGGCGAGGTTGGTGTGCCGCTTACGCTTGGCGCGGCGGACGGCGCGCAACCAAAGAGAATCGCTGCGTCAATGACCAAAGCAATCAGCCCAATCGGCAGGGAGGGAGCTTTCATCGTAAGAATGAGACGCACTGGCTTTTTGGTTCGTTCCACCGTACTATGAGATTCAAAGCGACGTAACGTCCAATGTCCTCCACACGTAGGACCAAATCTTGGAGTCCTTTGTGCAAGCCGCGCCTGAACAAAAGATAGGGATGCCGCTGCAATGCGACATCCCCAATCCATCACACGCGCGGCAGCCCTCACCGCGCCTCGCCAATTGGAAACACGTCAACCCATATTGTGCTTGCGCGGAGTTCGCGCGACGACTTGCGAGTTGACGCGTCCGAGGCAAACCCTATTTGGCGAGATTGAATTTCGCCACAAGCACTGTCGCGTGCGGACCACCCTCGTTGGGCTGGCGCGACTTGATGTACATGTCAAAGAAATAATCTTTGCCCGTTTCGAATTGTACGTCGTCTTTGTTGCCGGTGTTGAGTTTCCGCGCCAATTCGACCGTCCATACTCCGTTGAGCCAGTTGCCCTTGGCTTGAATGTCATTCCAACTCGGACCGCTCGGCGCGCTCAAAATCCAGCCGGGGATGTGCGTAAAGCTGGGCACTTTGTTCCCCGCTTCATCCACCAGCGTGCCGTCCGTTTCGACCTTGACGATCTTTTTGACAAAACCCGCGTCAATTTCGGATTGCAGTATATAGCGCGGGTCACCGACGGCAACTCCACCTGCGCCCGAGTACGGTTTCCAGTACAGCGGCACATCCGCATCGCCAATCTTCTGGGTATTGTCCGCATAGCCGCGATTCGTGCTGTAGCCCTCATCCTTGGTAAAGCCGCCCGAAGGATCCGCGGTTTCATCATCCGTAAAGTGGAAATCGCGCGCCCAGCCCATCGGATTCGCGCGCGTCGTGTTGAACCGCCAATCGTCCGTCCACGCGCCTTTGGGCGCGACCATCTTGTCGCCGTGACAACTCGTCAAGCAGCCGGTCTTGTCATAGTTCGGAATGTTATTGTTCCAGAAGAAACCGAACTCGTCCTCATCGCCGTAATCGTCCGAGAGGATTTCCCACGCTTTCTTTTCGGCGTTATATGCCCACTCGTGCCGATCCACATCCATGTTCATGTCGGGATACTGGACAAGGAAATAGACGTTCTTGTCATCATAGACCGATTTCATCAAGATTTTGTACGGGGGATTGCCGACGGTGGCGACGTCAAGAATTGTCGCGGGCGCGTTTTGCCACACGGCATCGTTCGCATTCCCATCAAGGGTCGGCGTGGTCGTGACCGCAATCGAAGCAAAAACCCCCGGTTTGCCCGACACCTGTGGTGTTGGCAAGGGTGCAATGGTGGGCGAGACGATCACCGTCGCGGTGATGGGTTTGGTCGGCGCGGCGGTCGCCTGAAAAACGGCAGCCGCTTGCTGCGCGTTCAAGGGTTGAAGGGGCATCGCCGCAATAAACAATGCAGTCGCGATCACGGTGATCGCAACGGCGAACAATATTTTGTTTCTCATTTCCTATGCCTCCTGAATTTGGTACATTGATAAAAAACGGATACAGTCGTCATTCTCACTCGATAGAGGACCTCCTTGTACGAAACCTCTTCATACTAAGCACCATCGTAACGCGCTCGAAAAAAAATTGCGCGCGAGACTCACACAATCGAAAGCGCAAACACCAGCGCGCTCGTCGCCGATGCAAAGACAATCTCTTCGCGCCGCCTGCTGGACAATCCGACCTGCGCCGCCAATAGTCGCGTAACGCGTCGTTCGAGTTCGACCTGCGATGAAACCAACGTGTGCGCCCAGACCTGTACGCCGGTCTGCTGCGTGCGCCACGTTTTGAGCAAACTCGACGCGAGCGCGAGCGGGTTGCCCGTCATCTGCACCGCGAGGTCGTCGCACGCGTCTTCGCACAGCGTTTCGATTCTCCGATACACCCAATGCGCGAGCGGATTAAAGAATTGCAGGTCCCGCGCGAGACGCGCGACGAGGCGCAGCCATGTATCGCCGCGCTGCACATGCGCGAGCTCGTGCGCCAACAGCGCGGCGAGCTCTTCGTCGTCGAGCGCTTGCAATAAATCATGTGGGATGGCAATCCAGCCGCGGCCGCCGCCCCATGCATAAGGTCCGCGCGCTGGCGCCGTTAAAAGAATTGCGGGCGGTGGAATTCGATCCCGCGGGGTCAAGGTCCGCAACTGGCGCTCGACGCGTTCCAACGCGCGCGCATCCTGCGCACGCTGCTGTCCGAGCCAACGCCAATGGCGCGCGCTCCCGACAAACCACTGCAACATCCCGATGGCTAGGAGCGTACCGAAAATTGCGAGAATGTACGGTGCCAACACGCGGCTTGACTCGAAAGCAAGAGTTCCAAACGGCAAGCCAATCCGTTCTACATGCGCGATCAATGCGGACTCGGATAACTGCGGCAGCAGGAGATGGGCAGCAGGCGAGAGGACACTTGGAATCAGTAGTGGGAGCAAATAAAAACGCAAGCGAACAGCAGCAGATTCGATGTGCGCGAAGCGAAGGACCATGACGACGAGCGCAATCGCCAGCGCCGCCTCGATGACGCTTTCGCCGAGATAAAAATACAACGCGGGAAAAAATTCGGGGCTGCTCATTCGCTCTTTCTCACCGCGCGGCGGCGTTCTGCGACGAGCCGTTCCAATTCCGCCAGGCGTTCCGCGTCCGCTTCGCCAATGCGCCGCACGAGGTGCGCGAGCGCGGGTTCGCTAAAGCGGTCGAGGAGAGTATCGAGCAAGTTTGCCACATGCTGCTCGACAAATTCTTGCTTGGTCTGCACGGCGCGATACACGTGTGCTTGCCCCTCCGCGTCGCGCGCGAGCAATCCTTTTTTGTACAGATTGGCGAGAATGGTCATGATAGTGGTGTAGGCAATCTCGCGTTCCGCACGCAAGATTTCATACACCTGCCGCACCGTGACCGTAGGGCGCGCCCAAACGATGTCCATCACACGCGCTTCGAGAGGACCCAGAAACGCGAGCGCGGCGAGATCGCATCGCACTGACGAATGCGGCTTTTTCATCTGTCCAGCTACGATGCTAATTCGTAGGGGTCAAAATGGAGTTACAAAGCGGGGATAGTTTGGTGAGGAAAAGGAGTTTGCGCGGGCGAACCAAATTCGTCGCGCGCAATGAGCGCGACAAACCCAGTTCATTAACCTAGACCAGATTCCGATTCCGTTGAGGGTTAAAGACCTTCGAGGTCTCCGGAGACCTCGAAGGTCTGTCCCCAAAACCAATGTGGAAGCTGCTCTAATGTGCAACTCCTTTGCGGATCATGCTGTCACTGCGAGGGACGAAGCAGTCTCCTGGCGATACGCGCGGAGACTGCGCCGATGAACTGCATCGGACGCAAAAACGGCTTGCAATGACAAGTTGCGCATTGGCGTTCATTTATCTGTCACAAATATCCTTTCGTACAAATCCTTGCCGTAACTCGTTTGCAGTGGCTCGCCTTCTTTCACCCTAAAGGTGCGCGTCCCATCCACCTGCCGTTCGGCGCGCAGGTAGATCGCGTCGCGCATTTCTTGCGCGTAAAAGCCGCGCGCAAATTCGTACAAATGAGTAACATAGAAAATCTTGATGCCTTTTTCCCGTAACGCGCAAACGATTTGTTTGGCAATCTCCGAGCCCTCGCGTTCGTTGGTCGCCGCAAAGGATTCATTGCACAACAGTAGCGAGTTCGTAGCAATGTGGTCAACGATTTCGCTCATGCGTTTGAGTTCTTCGTCAAATTTCCCACTTTGCATAGTGGCATCTTCTTCGCGTTTATAGTGCGTGAATACGCCATTGCAAACGTTCGCGCAGAACGCTTCTGCTGGGACGAACATGCCGCATTGCATCATGACTTGTGCCAGACCGATGCTGCGTAAAAAGGTGGATTTGCCGCCCTGATTTGCGCCCGTAATGATGACGAGACTTTTTTCGTCCGCGTTGACGGTGTTACCCACCACGCGCGGTTCGATGCGCAAGGTGAGACACACGTCATAAAGTCCGCGAACAGAATGCTGGAATCGTTTCGATTCCGAGCGTTCCTGTCGCGCCATCGGCACCGGAAAACAAATCGGTTCGCCCTTTTCAGCAAGACGTTCGTGCAGGTTCAAGCAGCCGACATAAAATCCCAATTCCGCGCGCAGCAGTTTGAAAAAACTGAGGGTGTGGTCGGCGGATTGCGCGAGGGCATTGGCAGCCAGATTGATCCCCTGTCCTTGCAGTTCCGTAAGAGCTTTTGCCCCGCTCTCGTCGCGGTCGGCGATGGTAAACGTATACTCGCGCGGTTTTGTTGCCAAAACCCGCTTCAGCCAATTCGGTTCTTTTTCAGGCGGTTTGCGAAGGATGTAATTCTTGCCTTTGTTGCCTTGCCCCAATTCGGCGCTGACCAAAACGCCGTCGGGGAATTTTAGTTCTCGCAGATGCCGCCGAATCTCGGCAAAATACTCATTGGTCAGTTCTTGCTGGAGCATTACAAAAAACCGCGTAAACCCTTCTGACTCGCATTGCCGCGCGTACGTATCGGCAAACATTCTCAATTTCTTGAGCTGGTCCATAAACAACTGCAGTACCTCGATGGCACGCGAGAGCGTGGCAGGCGGATAGTCGCGGAGAATGCCCCAGTAATGCTTGCGTTCCTTTTCAATCGCTTCCACCGCGATGGTGTACATCTCGCGAACCATGGCGGGATTGTTCAAACAATCCTTGAGAATTGGCTGGCGATAGAGGATTGTGTCGAGATCATTGTCCAAACCGGACAAGACCGTTTGCTTTGCCACTTTGAGCAAAAATTCGTCGTCGCGTGCCATCGCGCCAAACAGCGTTTGGAGTTCCAAATCTTGCATAAGGTCGCGGGAGAGCGCGGGCAATTCCTGCTCGAGATCGAAATCGCGGCTTGAATACATCAGATACGCCTTCATACGTTTAGCCGTTCCTTCAAGATTGCATACGTCAGGCGATATTTTTCGGCAATCGAAATCGCATAAGCAAGTCCATCCGCGCGGCGGCGTACGATTTTAAAAGTTCGATGCGTCGGATTTTCGGGGACGACCATACTGACCATACTTACCGTTTTCTTGCTAAAGGACGTCAACTCGTCAATGAAGGTGACACATACACACACGAGATCGAGCGCGATAATTCTTTCTAGCACCTCTTTGCTCAAAAAAACCGCGTCGCTCAACGTCGTCGAGGTGAAAATCTCGTTCAAGATGATGATGCTGCTCGACGTTGCCTGAGCGAGAATCGCGTGAACCCGGAAGAGATCGTCTTCGAGTTTGCCGCGCAAGTTTTCGATGTCTTCTTCACGTTCGAAATGCGTCAAGAGTTGGTCAAACAAAAAGAGCTGTGCCTGACGACCCGGCACGGGACAGCCCAAGCTTGCCAAATAATGCAGCTGCCCGAATACACGCGCGAACGTTGTTTTGCCGCCTTGATTCGGACCCGTAACGACAAGGATGCGTTCTGGGTCTCGCAAGTAGAAATCGTTGCAGACGATGGAGGCGTTCTGTAAGCGGAGTTTATAGGCGAGCGCGAGATCAAAGCCCGCGTCGTTTGAAATTCGCTTGTCCGTAGTGGAAAGGCGCGGATAGCAAAATCGCAAATGCGCGTGTTGAAAAATCGCCATATAGTCGAGATAGGCGACATAGAATTGGATTTCGCGGTCGAATGTGCAAAGCGTTTCATCTATGAAATTCATGTGGCGCGCGCAAAAATCGTCGAGACGCTCGAAAATGTCGGGATGCAATTGGGCGACGAAATCCAGCACGCGCGCTTCGACATGATTCATTTCGGGCCAGTTCGGTAATTTCGCGCGATAGTCTCGTACCGCGCCTTGGCGAAATTTCTCAAAGGTCGCTGTCACCTCCGCGCTGTAATCAGCTTCTCCTTCGTACTTGCGAACCTTGATGCTGTTGTCTTTGATGCGGAAACAATAGCGGATGGTGGACAAATCGATTTGCAGCTGCTTGGTTTCTGCGACGAGCGAGGAGAAGGGTTCCGCTTGGAGATAGCTCGTCAGATATTCGCGGAACGCGAGCAAGCCGCGCGCGCGTAAGTCGAACCGAGTCAAATCTTGCGCAAGCTGCTGCGCGGCATCGCAATACGTTTCCACCGCGTCCAAAAACCAACGCTCCTTTTGATATTGATAGGACAGCTTGTCAGCTTGCTCTAGCTGTTCGCGCACTCGGCGCATTTTTTGCGCAAAGGATTTGATATGCTCGAGCAGCGTCTTGTCTTCGAGGTCGCGAAAAACTTGATGGCGATATTCGAGCGCGTCGATATCACGTAAAGGGGCATACAAAAATGGCTTCAAATTGTATGCATCCTTGCCTGCCGTGATCTCGGCAACAATCTGGTCCAGATTCAAATCACCGAAACATTCGGGGGCTTTGGCTGTCTCTGCGCGCGTTTGATCTTCGGGTCTCTCGAAAAGTATGCTTGGCAAATTCATCGCTCCATCTTTACAGTCGACTAATACGGAGATGCGGGATTTCAAGAGTGCATCTGTTCAGAGCAATTTGATATGGTAATACAAAGTAAACACCCATACATACACGCTGACCAAGAGGATAACGAGGAGGAGCGCTCGATAGGTGTGAATTTCCTCGGCTTGCGTCTTGATTCGATTCGATGCTTCGATCAGTCGCAATATATCCCCCACGTCATTAATCCAGATTCTTGAGAGTCTGCGCGCGATGGGCGAACTGTTCTTGACAAAAGATATGCTGATGTCTGCCACTTTTAGAGCGATACCGTCGTTGGGTCCGTCTCCAACCATCGCTACAAGACGATCCTTCCGTTGGAGAAGCGTTATCACAAGACGTTTTTGAGACGGTAGCAATCTGGCAAAGACCGAGCAATATTCAGATTGCCGGGCGACCTCATCGAGCGCCATTCCTGCAATCATCTTGCCTGTTAAAACAATCTTTGAATCATTCGCGATTCCGCATTCGACAGCAACCCTCCCCGCCGTCTCCTCCCTGTCTCCCGTCAACAACACAGCTCTTTTTGCTTCGAGGGATACGCCACGAATCAACTGCCTCGCCCCGGGTTGCAGTGCGTTCTCCAGGTGAAACAAGCCCAGGAAAATAAAAGCGGCGGGCGGCTGAGCGTGTTCATTCAATGTGTACGCGAGTGCAATCGCGGTTCCACCGCTTTGGTTGATGGTGTCAACACGAGCTTTAATCTTCACCCAAAACTCAAAATTCGCTTCGCTCACATCACCCATGGCAGTCAAGTAACGATCGCAGAGGGTGAGGATGATAGACGGATCTCCTTTTGCAAAATAATAGAGTTGCTCGTTCCTTTTGAAACCGCAAGCCATGTAACGGTTTTCCGAGTCAAAGGGCTTGTCATAGATTCGTTCGTATTGTGACAGCTCCTGCTTTACGTTCACTCCATTTTTCAACGCGAAGGAAATTAGCGCTCTATCTACAGGATTGGCTTGGTCCAATTTTTCATGGATGAAAACGTCGTGGCATAACGCGCATGCCAGTTTCGTATTGTCAAAAGGCATTCCATCCTTCAGGAGCGGGTTCGATGCAAGAGCTGCATCGGCATAATAAACATCCCTGACATCCAGCACCCGTGCGGTTAGCACTCCGGTTTTATCAAAACAGATAGTATCAATTTCATGCATCTGCTCGAGGGCGAGCGGGTCGCGGACTTGAATCCCAACGCGCTTTAATCGTCTCGCCTCGGTCGAAAGGATCCAGTAACGAAAGAGTTCGTAATTCTGCAATCCGACGAGCACAGCGGCTACGAACAAGAAAATCAAAATCACGACCAACTCATTTTCTGATTGACTTGAAATAAATGCGAAAGCGGGCAACAGCAGCAGGACAAGTCCAAAGTATTCGATTTTCAACAGACGGATTTTCCGAGAGTTGTCTTGCTCCCAGCTTTGTTTCAGCGCGCCGCCGTATTCTGTTTGATCGCCCGTTGCAACGACGATCCCCTTTCCTGCTCCTCTTGTTATTCTGCTCCCCCTAAAGAGGAAAGTATCTTCCTCTTGGATCTGCTTGACCACCGGCATGATTTCGCCGGTAATATCAAACTCGTCCGTTTCTACCTCTCTCGCTTCCACTAATCGCAGGTCTGCCGGAACGACCTCTCCCGCTTGAAAGACAACCATGTCGTCCTTGCACAGGCAGTCCTCGTCAATCGTCACCAAGTTTCCATCTTTAACGATGGTTACAGGATTTCCGTCCATACTCTAAAATTTGAACACTTTCGCCTGGCGTCGGGATGGATGCTGAAATATCTTTGCAGGCTGCCGAGAAATGGCACGACCCCTTGGTCGTCATCGCCTGCAATTACTGCGCGAATGCGCCGCGTCCTGCGTACTGCGCGCGTGCGCCCAATTCGTCTTCGATGCGTAACAGCTGATTGTATTTTTCCACGCGTTCGCTGCGGCATGGCGCGCCCGTTTTGATTTGTCCCGTCCCCATCGCAACAACAAAATCCGCAATGAACGTGTCCGCCGTTTCGCCGCTGCGATGCGAGACCACTGCTGTCCATCCCGCGCTCTTTGCCAAATCAATCGCCGCAATCGTTTCCGTCACCGTGCCGATTTGATTCAATTTAATCAGCACTGAATTGGCGATATGGTCTTGAATCGCGCGGCGAATAAATTCCACATTCGTCACCAACAAATCATCGCCCATCAATTGCGTGCGGTCGCGCAAACGCGCGGCGAGAATCTTCCAACCCTCCCAATTCTCTTCCGCCAGACCATCTTCCAGCGAAATAATGGGATATGTGTCGAGCCAGCGCGCGTACAAATCGGTCATTTCGGACGCGGTGAGTTTTTCGTTTTCGTTCAACACATACAGCCCGTCGTGGAAAAAACCACTCGACGCGGGGTCGAGCGCGATTGCCACATCCTCCTTGGGACGATAGCCCGCGCGTTCAATCGCGGCAACGAGCAATTGCAAAACCTCGTCATGCGTTTTGAGAATCGGCGCAAATCCACCTTCGTCGCCAACCGTTGTCGCAAGTCCTTTGTCTTTCAACAACCCTTGCAGCGCGCGGTACGTTTCCGCGCCCCAGCGCAATGCCTCGGCAAAGGTCGGCGCGCCGAGCGGCACAATCATAAATTCTTGCATCGCTACCGTCGTCCAGTTCGTATGCGCGCCGCCGTTCAACACATTCATCATCGGCACGGGCAAAATGTGCGCGTCGTCGCCGCCGAGATGGCGATACAACGGCAGCCCGCGCGCATTCGCCGCCGCGCGCGCAGCCGCCATCGAAATTCCCAAAATCGCGTTCGCGCCGAGCCGCGCCTTGTTCGACGTGCCGTCGAGCGCGAGCATTTTTTCGTCCAACGCCTTTTGCTCTGTCGCGTCTATGCCTTGCACCGCGTTCGCGAGTTCACCGCGCACATTGGCGAGCGCGGTTTGAATGCCTTTGCCGTTGTAACGTTTCTTGTCGCCGTCGCGCAATTCCAATGCTTCGTGGACGCCTGTGGACGCGCCCGACGGCACCGCCGCGCGCCCCATTGCGCCACCTTGTAATTTCACTTCCACTTCGATAGTGGGATTGCCGCGCGAATCTAAAATTTCTCGGGCGGTTACGGTTTGGATGTGTGTGTTCATTTTGTTCTCCTGTGATGTGGTTTGAATTTCTTTTGATACAACTGGACTGCGTATGTGATGCGTTCTTGCGCGTGCGCGGCATTTTCCCAGCCAATCGTTTTTACATGCGCGCCTTCCAAATCTTTATACACCGCGAAGAAATGAGCGACTTCTGCAAGGTAATGTTGTGGAATATCGCGGATGTCATAATAGTCGCGGAACATCGGTTCGTTCAGCGGCACAGCCAGAATTTTGTCGTCGGGCGCGTTGCGGTCCATCATGCGAAACAGTCCAATCGGGCGCGCAGGAATGATGCAGCGCGGAAACGTCGGCTCGTTCACCATCACCAACACATCGAGCGGGTCACCGTCATCGTAATACGTTCGCGGTATCAAACCGTAATCGCCGGGATATTCCATTGCCGAGTACAGCACGCGATCCAAACGAATCGCGCCGGTTGCTTTATCCAATTCGTACTTGTTGCGCGAACCCTTTGGAATCTCGACGACAACGTTGATATGTTTAGGAATTTTTGCTCCTGCGTCCACATCATGCCAAGGGTGCATACCTTCTCTCCCTCAAGAATTAATTCTTGTTCATCCTCGCACGCGCGAATCCAATCGCCGCGCGCACCAGTGCGCCGACGCCGAAACCGAGAATTGCCAAGCCGATGATGTACAAATCGGGCGGAGCAACTTGGACGACGAGCGCGCCGATAAGCAATAACACAATGCCGACAATGACCATGAAACGTTCTGCCGTCAAGTTGTTTCTGGATGACTTGCTATCGGTGGGCATTTACGATTTCTCTATTCGCACTTGGCGCTTGATAACATTTGGGATTATGCGCGGACATCATTTTCGGAAATAACCTGCCACGCGTGCCGTACGCGTTCGGCGTTTTGCGCGGCGATGGGCGCGACATTGTAGCGCGCGTTCAGATATTCGTTCGTGATGAGCGCGAGTTGTTCCGCGCGCATTTCAAATTGCGCGCCGAGCGCGAGCTCCAATTCGCGCGGGGTTTGTCCCGCCGTGCGCGTCACGCCCCGTTGTGCCGCCCACGCGAGCAACTCTTGATACACGCGGCGAATCTGCGCGCGCGCGTCGTCGCCGCGAATTTCCACAAAGGGCGCGTCTGCGTTTTGTGTTTGTGCCGCGCGTCGAAACAAATTTCGCAACTGCGCTTGGAGCAAATCGAACGAGAACACCGATTCGCGCGTTTCGTCCGCGTCCTCTGTCGCGTACGCGCGGAAACGTCGAAACGCGATGGCAAATAACGCGACGAGCGCGAGCACAATCAAGAGCGCCGAAACAATTTGCGCGACGCGAACGAGTTCGGGCGGAAGCGTTGAAGTCGCGGCGTCTTGATTTTTGAACAGCTCATCCAAGCGCACGGGTTCTTGCAATTGAAAGGGTGTACCTTCACTTGGCGTGAAATGAATCACGCGCCCAAGCACATCGAGGATTCCGAAAAAGACGAGCGCGACGACATAGACGATAATCAACAATACACTCGTAATCAATCGCCAAACGAATACCACGACTCCCACGATGCGCGCCGCCCATTCGGGTGCAAACACGCCGCCGAGAATGAACCCAACCAAGACCAATGCCGCAACGACGATACCGACGGTGCCGAGCCAAAAACGATTCAGCGCAAAGGATTGACCCAACGTTGCGCTTTCATATTGCTGTGCGTCGCGCAAACTCGCGAGCGCGAGGACTGCAAGCCCGAGTGCAAAATAAAAGAGAATCGGAAAAAGTAATTCGGCGGGCTCAAGTGTATGTGTCGACAGCGCGCCAAACACGACGAGCGCAAGCGCAATCACGCCATACACAAAATTGCGCGCGTAAGTGTCATAGCGAATCGGTTCGCGTCCCGCCACGATGCCCCACCGCCAACACCACGCCGTGACAAGGACGGCGACAAACAACGCGCCGAGGTCGGCAAATGGCATTGTGCCAAACGAAACGTAGAGGGTCAGCATTGCCGCAATCACACCGCCGCCAACGACGAGCCACGTTCCGCGCGTATCACGCAAACGAAACACCGCGAGCTGTGTAAAGAATGTGCTGACTGCCAATAGTCCAAATACAATAAACAGCGGAATGAGCTCACTACGCGGCGGCTCGAGGACATGTGCCCACAAGCACAGTCCAAGCCACAGCCACACTGCGCGCATTGCGGCAAGCGCAAACGGCAGCACGCCATCGTCAATCCAATTCCACGAACGTTTCGTTTCTTTCAAGCGCATGAATTGATGCATCATTCGTAATCGTATTTCCGCTCAAGCGCCGAGATTCAACTGCGCGAGATTTTCCCACGCTGCGCGTCCGCCCAGCCAATACGTTTTGATTCCATCGGGGATTTCGCGCGGTGGTTCTTCGCCAATCGTGAGCAGTGTGACGGGATGTCCAGCGCGTTTTGCTTCCAACAGCGCGGCGAGTAATTCATCCGTGAGGACTGCCGAAATCGCAATGAGCGTCGCGCCAAACGGCAGTGTGCCCAGTTCGGCGCGCAGAACGTCTTCGATTTGGGCGAGCGCCAAATAATTCGACCATGCGAGTGCGTCGAGCAGCAGCGACCACTGCTCGGAACGCCGCGATGGGGGAATGTGAATCAGCGCGTTTTCATTGCGGCGCGCGGCATCCGAATACAACCCCACCGCTTCGCGCGCATCGAGCAATGCGCGCGCAACCGACGCGGCGACTGTAAAAACAAATTCGAGATATTCGGGTACAAAACTCACATACCGCGCGGGCAGTGTTTGCACATCCAGAAAAATGATTGCCACACGCTGCGCGCTCGGTTCAAAAATTTTTGTCTGCAATGTGCCGCGTCGCGCGGACGCTTTCCAATGTATAAAACGCGGACTGTCACCCGCAACATATTCGCGTGCGCTCATCAAACGCAGCGGGTCTTCTGCAATTTTGCGCGTCATTTTCGCGTCGCCGAACGGATGCGCGGCGGGCAAACTCAACGCGGTGAGCGGCACAACTTTTGGGTACACGAGCAATAAATCGGTTTGGGAAAATTCTTGCTGCTGTGTGCGCAACCCAAACATATCGCCCGAACTCAATTGGACGGGTCCAAATTCCAACGCGCCGCGCCGCGTAGCGCGCACGCGATAATGTTTTCGCACGCGTTCGTAAAAACGCAGGGCAAGCAGATTCGTCAGTACGCGCCGCGTTTGTTTGTGCGTGAAATGAACATCGCCTTTGATCCATTGCATTTCGGCGGGAATCTCATCATTCGCCTTGAGCCACGCGAGCGGCAGCGGTTTCGCATTTACAATCTCGACCCACAAATCATTTTCTTCGCCGACAAACATTCGCGTCGTTCCAAGTTTGCGCGTGTACGTCACCCCCGCAAGCGCGTAGCGTCCCCACAACGCCGTCGTCAGCATCACCAGCGCGAGCATCGCTGCGAGCAAAAACAAAAGTGGATTCTGCAAGAGGATGCTGGCGGCGAAAAGAAGGATGGTGAGAATATTCAGAGTGCGAATCATTTTGAGTTGTCAGTTATCAGTTGGCATTATGAAGGATACTGTTGACTGTTGACTATTGACTCTTGACTCTTGACTGTCTTCGACACTCCAACTCTCTTCCACTGGCACCGGCACGCGCGCGGCGATGTCTTGCAAAATTTCGCGTACGCCGCGTCCGCGCACGCGCGATTGGCTGGAGGTCATTAGGCGATGTTCGAGAACGGGCGCGAGCAATTGTTTGACATCATCGGGCAAAACGAAAGTGCGTCCGCGTATTGCCGCCAACGCTTGCGAAGTGTGATACAGCGCGAGCGAACCGCGCGGACTCGCGCCGAGTTGTATCGCGTCGTTTTCGCGCGTGGCGCGCGTCAGACGCACAATGTATTCTTCGACGGCAGGATGCACCAATACAGCGCGCACGCTCTTTTGCAATTCCAAAATTTCCGATGCGTGAATGACGGGCGCGAGTTCGGTGAGGGGATTGGTTTCGCGGAAACGGCGCAGAATCGCGCGTTCATCGCTTTCGTTTGGATAACCGAGCGCGACGCGCATGAGAAAACGGTCCACTTGCGCTTCGGGCAATGGAAACGTGCCTTCGAGTTCGACAGGATTTTGTGTGGCGAGAACGAGAAAGGGACGCGGTAACAAATGCGTGGCGCCGTCAACGGTCACTTGACGCTCTTCCATCGCTTCGAGCAGCGCGGCTTGGGTGCGCGGACCCGCGCGATTGATTTCGTCGGCGAGAATGATTTGCGCGAGCAGCGGACCCGCGCGGAATCCAAATTCATTCGTGCGTTGATTGAACACGCTCACGCCCGTAATATCGCTCGGCAAGAGGTCAGGCGTGAATTGAATCCGTTGAAACGAAGCATCGAGCGATTTCGCCAACGTTTTCGCCAGCATCGTCTTGCCGATGCCCGGCACATCTTCCAACAAAACATGTCCTTCACACAGCAGAGCAACCAACAACAATTCAATCGTTTCGTTTTTACCAACGATGACGCGCGCGATATTTTCTTTAATTCGATGCGCGACATTCTGCACTTGCATTACATCCACTTAGATTCGCTCCAATTGATTTTCAATCTCTTGCGCCATCTGTGTGAGAGTATCGGCATGGGCGCGCGGTAATTCTATCGGAAATTTCAATTCGCGTGCGCCGAGCGTCAATTCCAAAATGGCGGATTGTTCAGTGAGCAAAAGGCGCGCGTCGCGAATGTGCGAACGCACACAGGACTTGGTAATCCAGCCATGCGGATAAATTTCCAGCGGCTCGCGCACGACGACGAGATGCTGCGGCATGAGCAGTACCAGTTTTCCTTCGCGTCCGCCTTGCCAAAACCAACGCCGCGGCGCAGACGGTTCGTGCGCGCACGACACCGCAGTTTCGTTGAACGCCTTTGCTTGTATCTGCATGATAGTTTGCCATTTGTACGGCAAAGGCGCGATTTGAGATTCCAGATTGGACGCGGTTTCTGAATTCGTATTTTGAACGCGCTCTCGCAAACTTGCGATGAACGGTTTGAGCCAATCCAAACCTACCGCGTTGAAATCTATATGGACGATGCGCGTTTCGTTGGCGTGTGCATACGCGAGTTCCAGCCAATCGTGCAGCAGCACCTCGCCAATTTCAAACGTGAGAAGGTCGTCGCGGGCAATGACCTGAACGCGCGCCTCGCCAGACAATTGTTGCAAAACAAAAAACCGATTCCCTTGCTGCGCCCAGACTTGCGGTGACAAGGATGCCTCATCGCGCGTCCTGCGCCGCCCCGCGCGCACATATTCGCTCAACGTCAAATCGAAAGGCGGAAAGCGCGCGATGAAATCGAACGCGCCATCGCCACACACTTTTTCAAGCGCGTGTTGTTCCATTGGTTCGAGTTCTTGTATGCGCTCGACGACGCGCGGGAAACGGTCAAACGCGCACATTACATCTCACTCCCTCTTTCATCGAATCTCGCCCAAGCCATAGACCCAGTAGAAAACAAAAAAGCCCCTACGGACGCACAATCCGTAGAGGCTATCAGTCGCATGGGACGGTTCGTGTGAGCTCTCGCCAATGAAGCAATGGCGATCCGATCACACAGCGAGCCTCATCGCTGCACTATCATTATATTCTACTTTTAATTATACAACGAAACACATCTTCCGCACATCTTTTATTTTCGTGAGGAGTTGACTGTACAGCCGTTCTGTTAACGAAAAATGCGATTAGCCTAATACGCGCTCGATTTGCACGACAGCCGAATGTCATAGCTCGCTCTTCCCCGTGCGGCGAATACTAACTGACTCAACCTGTGCAAATCATGTTCCAATTGTTTCAAATCAATCCAACATGCCGACGCGGCGGCGTCCATAGAGCGGGAACAGCCGCGCGCCAGATTTCTTGTACATCTGGCCCAGCAGGGCTAACTCGCGGGCACTAGGGCGAAAGGTCATAGGCTACGCGTCAGATTGTATTCTCCATAACGGTTAAGGCGATTACGATTTTGCGACACTTGCTCTGGTGTCAATTCATCTCCGATCCATCAGAACAAACACTGTTCTCATCAAATCGCGGTTGCAACAGTGTACGGACCGGAAAGTCTTCGGCGGCCGACAATGCGCCGAGTAACATCAAGCGGCAGCCACCAATATTGTCAGGCTGACAATTTTTTTTTGAGAAGCGACGATTGGGGAGAGAGAATGTCTTTTTTGTGTTTGTCGGGCTGACAAATTCTTTGCCGAGAGCCATCACGGAGAATGTCGTCTTTCGATTTTGTCAGTCGGACAAATGTCTGCTCAGAGCGAGAGACAAAGAGAGAATGTCGTCTTTGCGAAGAAGAGATAATGTCATGGTTCGACGGCACCAATAATGTGACCGAGCAAGTGATTGGGCAGTGTGTGAAAGAACGCTATCGCACGATACGCGGCTACAAGCGCAACGCCTCGATCCTCAACGTGAGCAGTCTGATTGGCTGGCTGCGCATGCACGGCCCCGATTACAATCTGGGCGAAGTGGTCACCGCGTGAAAGCAAAATCGATCAAGATGAGTGGCACTCATTCTCCAATCTCTGAATGGTCACATTGAACATGCATTTCGACGTTTTCTTCGCAAGAAGGTCTCAGCCGCCGAGTCCTCAGAGAGCGTTCGCTGACGGGCGCGGTAAGTTGAATTTTAATCGTTCTGCTAATTGGACAATCAGTCTCGGTGATGGAATAGAATAGAATTCTTCATGCTTTTAGTTCGACGGACAAAACGCGGTAAGTTTTGCCGTCAATTGTCGATATCTGAGAAAAGCCAATTTCACCATAAATCGAACGCTTTGATACTAGATCGTCGGATGTACAAGAACGGTCAAGGTTCGAGTGTATACTCGGCTTGTGCGCCTAATGACAACTGTGTCTATCGCGCACCTTTCTCTTGGGTTCCATGCCTCAATTCTCAGCACTCAATGCGACACGTCAGACCATAATCGCTGCTTGCGTCGCTCTCGCGGATACTCCAAACGCGCGCCGCGTCGGTCTATTAAAGCATGAGCGGCTTGAATTGGGACAAGGACTGTTCATACCCGGGCGAAGTTGGCTTCCCTTAATGGCAATCCACACATTCGGAATGAAATTTACGATTGACGTCATTTTTTTTGATAATAATCACCACGTATTGAGGCTGGGCACGATTCATCCCAATCGGATTGTTTGGGCACGTGGAGCGCGCGGAGTATTGGAGTTGGCTCAGGGTGCTATTGCCGGTTCTCAAACTCGGCTCGGCGATAAAATCGAACTGATTGAGCCACAAATTTCAAACCAAGGCGGAGGGAATAAAACAGAAGATTCGCCAATTCCGAGTATAATCTGAGACCAAAGAGCGTAAGAGGTCTGTGCAATTCTGGGTACTGAGATGCGACCTTATCGTTTCAGTCCACATGTAACAACGCGAAGGTAAGAAAAGTCGCGCCAGAATCCGCATCGTACTATTTCCGAATTGACGTTGCCCGTCATACATTGATCATCCTTCAAGATAACCTTCGTTGTTCCTCGCCCCAACTCGCTATTAACTCTTGTTCGGATCGGCAACGCACAGACCCCTCACCACGCGCGTAGAGAGCATGTCTGATCAATCGCGTAATATTAACGCGGAAAAGGTTTCCAGCAGCCCAAGCCCAGAGCACCCATTCAACGAGCCAAGTACCAACGGCAATCACACTCCCCTGCTCCCGTTGGGCAGTTCGCTGCCTCTTGAAATTTCGGAAGAGTTTGCCGATCTCTGTGTGCAGATGTGCACAACCCCGCGTCCTGATGTGTTAATTGCACTCCGCCAACTGCAACGCGTTCTGCAAGTTCTGCCTTTTTCCGTAATTTTGGAGGATTCAACCTTTCTGAACCTGCACAGTTTGTTGGAGATCGCCGTCGATACACAACCCGTACCACCGCGTCTCCGCAGCTTTGCATTCGGAGTGGCTTTTGTTCAATCAGTCAACGCCTCGTCGTCAACATCGGACAACGCGTCCCTCGAACGGCTAAAGAAACCAGAGCGCTTTTCGGAAGCGCAAAGTGAGCTCCTCACGTACTTTCTCCTTGAACCGCGTCGTCCGCGTACGAACGAACAAATCGCTGAAGCGCTGTGGCCCGCCAAAGATTCCGTGCGCGCACAGCAAGCTTTCCACACCGCGCGACATCGGCTGCATGATTTCGCTGGTGAAGAGGTGATTCTGATCATGAAACGCGGGCAGTATCTATTGAATCCTAATTTGCCGATCTGGTTTGACGTTGCCGAATTCGAGACTTTGTGTACTCGCGCACAGAGCGCTCTCAATCCTCCGCTGCGTACCAAACTATTGGAGTGCGCGGTGGATTTGTATCGCGGCGACTTTTTAGAGAAAAATTACAAGGACTGGACCGCATCGATTCGGACGCGTCTTCGGATGAAATATCTTGCCGCATTGCTGCAACTCGGACAATTGTACGAAAAAGAAAATGCGGCACAGGCGATTGGCTGCTATGAAAAGTTATTGCGCGCGGATCCGCTCAATGAAGACGCGTATTATCACTTGATCGCATTGCATTCCGCGCGCGGCGATCGCATTGCTGCCCAACGCACTTGGTTATTGTGTTGGGAAAGCTTCAAGCAAGACCTGGGGGCCGAGCCCAGCCCTACATTCATTGAAAGAGTTCAACCCTATCTGGCAGAGATTGGCTCTCTGACTTCTGCCGATTAGAGTGCCGGTATGATCTGCAAATTTTTTGTCGTTGGCACTGTTCACCAAGCCCCAAAGCGCGTGGATGAACGGAGTATTGTTTTTCGTGTCATCGCGCGAGTCGGGACATTCGAACCGCGCAAGATTATTGTCACCGTAACCGCCCACGACGATTTAGCGAAGCGGTTTGCTGATCTCAAACGGGGCGCTCAGGTGATTGTCGATGGAGAACCCAGAACCACGCGCGAAGGCAACCCCTACGTTCATACCTATTCCGATGGACAGACTTATGCCTTGTATGAAATCACCGCGAGAAAGATTCAACAGATCAAATCGCTTGCCTAACCTCTGGATGAATGAGCGCGCGGCGGAACAGCGATGCGAACGCTTGCGTATTGAGATTCATTCAAGAATGAACCAACCTACAAACTGTACACTCTGCAAATGTGATAACGAACCTCTCACGGCCGATAGATTCGATCAAGATTCATTGGTGTCTCATCGTGCTCCGTCTTCTCGCGCTCGACTCAACTTGCAAGGGCATGCAGTTCGAATGGCGCGTGGGCTATCTCACGCAGCCACCGTTCAAGGTGAAGCGAATCTTTTTGCCGTTCATCGTACGGTGAGGACTATTTCTTCTCGCGAGCAACGGGCTGTACAGTTTCTCCTTTGCCCACCGGTTTCCGTGAAATCGCCATTTGTTTTCCCCAACCTTTTTCCCCCGCTTGACTTGGCGCTGAGGATATCCGTTGCACTGCGCGCATCGATCGCGCTGCCAATGTGTGGACGCGAGATGTCCGCGCCGCTCTCACTTCACATCTCACTGTACGGTTGAACCATGACTGCTTTTGTACGTTCATTGTACGCCGTACAAAAACAGTCACACTCTCGTCGTAAGATGGAAAAATAAACCTGTTTCAACGGGAAGGAAAACCCGCGTGCCAACCAAAATCTTTACGGTCGGGCATATTGTAGACATTGCTACAGTGCACGTTCCGCATCAGGGCAAGACCACCTTTGTCGATATTGTCGAGGACGAAAACAAACATGTACTGTACCGCTACCGCTATCACGCGACCAAGTTTCACAAATACGCCCAACGCGTCGAACGCGGAACTTTGGTCGTCGTCGAAGGCACGGTCGCCAAAGACACGCTATTGAAACCGCCGGATACGCAGCGTTCCACCATTTTAGTTGACGGAGAATCATTCCGAGTTTTGCAGCGCCTACCATCGCAAGAAATCTCGCTTGATGAGCAACTTCCAGCGTGGACAATTGGGGATGACAACGAATAACAGAATTTCATGCGGAAAGATCTGTATATCTCCCGTCAAGCGATGATTCAAACGTACGGCTTTTCTGCCAACCTCGTTTCGGAGTTGGGTCAGCCCGATTTTGTGAAAGCGAACGCGCAGTGGGGCTATACCTATTATTACGACCTCGAGCGCGTCGAACGGTTTGCGGAAGAACATGCGACGCGCATTCAGCGCATTCTCGCCTTGCGCCCGCGTCGGCAAACCAGCGCGCGTCGCAGGGTTCAGCGGCAACGTCAAGAAACGATCGAATGGAGTCAAACGGCGGCGCTGCATCTTGATCCAATTCCACCTTCGGCTTTCTCCGCGGCGCGACGCTATTTTGGACCCGAAGCGTTGACGCGCGAGCGGCTTTTGTTATACCTGCGTTTGAGCTGCACTAATTATCTCGAAACCCTTCAATTGGCGGCACGACGTCTGGGCGCTGCAGAGGCGCGTTGGATTCTCCGCGAGCGCGCCAATCAATTTATCGAGGCAACGCTGCGTGAGCAAGGCATCAATCTCACTGACGTGTGAGCGCAGCAAGAGGGTTGACTGCCTTTTAATTCGCCGCAGCCAAGTAGCAACCGAATAGGAATCACCGGACTGTGGTCATTGTCCCGCTTGACAAAATGGCTCTTGCTTCGCTATAGTAGCCACAAGAGGCTATATAGGGCTACAAGAAGATTGAGGAGGAGAGTGTTATGAAACACAGAACGCCTGTCCGTATTGTGGGAGCACGCGAAGCCAAGAACAATTTTGGCGAGATACTTCGTCGCGTCTACGAAGATGATGAGACGCAAATCATCGCGCGTTCGGGCATGCCCGTCGCGGCAATTATCTCGATTAGCGAGTTGGAACGCTTCTATCCAGAAAAGATGCGGGCGGTGCCAAACGCGAAAACGAGCGCCAAGAATCAACGCGCGTGGCGAAATATGATGAGCGCACTGGCGGACATGCAAAAGGGTGGAGAGAAGTTTAGTGAAGAAGAGGTCGAGCAAGATGTTCAAAGGGCAGTCCAAGAAGTGAGACATCGCAAGGGCAAAAAATGATGCGAGCCGTCTTGGATACCAATGTCTTTATCAGCGCGGCGATCAAGCCGGAGGGCAACTGCGCGCAAATTTTCTCGCAGGGGGAAGCGGGAAAGTTCGCGCCGCTGGTCTCGCAATTTATTTTGGAGGAGATCGCCGACGTCCTTGCTCGACCCCACATTCAAAAAAAGTATCGCGCGCAAGTAACAGCCAACAAACGCGAGCATTATCTCGAGGCGATCCCGCAAGTGGCGGAAGTTGTACAGGTCACGACGAGCGTGACAGAGGTTGAAAAAGACCCCAAAGACAATCCCATTCTGGCATGCGGTGTGGATGGTCAGGCGGATTATATAGTCACCGGCGATCCACATTTGATTGCATTGGGCACGTTTCGGGGAATTCGAATCGTAACGCCTGCACAGTTTTTGGAGGTCTTGAAACAAGAACCGTAACTTTGCGCTAGCGAAATTGTGCGCTCCGTTCATGCCCTGATAACCCGTTGAGTGACACTTCTGCGACGGATCACGATCCGATGCTGAAAGAGAGAATCATGTTTAATAGGAAGAAAGCAACACGCAAAGACAACCTCGACCCCGTATTGCAGCCAGACTCCGCAGAGACGTTTGGACAATACATTCGCCGCCTCCGCCTGATACGAGGTATCAAACTATCCGACTTTTCGCGTGCGACCGCCCGCTTCGGCGCACAAGTGAGTCAAATCGAGCTATCGCATATTGAACTCGGGTTGGTTGCGTACCCATCAATTGAACACTTGACAAGTCTTGCCAAGGGCTTGGACATTCCGCCGCAATGGCTCATCGAGAAAAGTGAAATGAGCGCGTTGGCACTTAAGCAGGCTGCCCAACCCTATCCTCATGACGTCGCACGGCAAGTGACCTATGATCCCGATACGCGAAGGATGATATTATCGATGATTGAGGAAATACTACGTAGACGCGAGATCGAGAAGAGCTGAAAGCAAGAATGAGAAACGTGCATCCTCCGCGCCGATTGCGCCTTGGCTGCGGCACAGCTTCCGTTTGAATACCATTATTTGTCGGGAAGGTGATTCACGCGCCGTAGGGAATGGTCTTGAATCGAATAGCCCGATTTGAGCAAGAGTATCTGAAAAAAAGTTCGCCGCGTGGGCGGAGCAAACGGATCGGCAGTGTCCTCGAGACCCAATTCTTCTGCGACCTCAAATTCATTTTTCCCTTCTGCTAACGCTGCGCGCACATATTTTACAAATTTAAGCCGATCGCGTTCCCGAATCCAATTCAGGCAAACGATACAATAGCGCGTCCCAAGATGATTCACGAAGCGTAATATTTCTGGATTTGCGATCCAATAGTCCTCTTGGTGCATGCACGCGAGAGACGCAGAGACGTTCTTTTGCGCCATACAAAAAATCAGATGCCTGCGAATAGATCGCGTTCCGAACGCGTGGATACGACAGCAGAATACGCGCGCACAAAGGTCTCGGTCCGCATCACATAATCCCACACGGGCGTTGGGGTTTGGTGGACCGGCGCGTCAGGTCCCGACTGACTCGCGTGGCACAGCAGCGCTTCGCGTTTGATTTGCACATAAGCGCTGACGTCGAGCTGCGTCGTGATCGCACTATTCGGCGGTGTGTTATCTAGTAAGGTTTGTAAAAACTCTGGAACCGATTGACCGATGAGCCGCAAGAAAATCACAAAGAGCTGCACCCAGACGCGCCGCCAGACCGGATAATACAATTTGAGCGGTGTCCACGGCGATAAACCATTTTGCAATTGCTCTGGAAACGCATTCGCATCGCCCGCGAGAAAAAATGCCGTCAGCGCCGCACGATGGACCCGCAGGTGATCCGGATGGGAATACACACCTGTGGGATCAAAAGTGACAATCACTTGTGGTTTGTACAGTCGAATCAGTTCGGCGATTTTTGCGCTCACGCCCAATAGGTCGGCGCAGTGCAGACTGCGCGGATAATTGTTGGCGGCGGTGCCTACCATGCCCGAATCTCGATAATCGAGAAAGTGCAAATGGTGTATCCCCAATTTCGTAGTCGCGCATCGCATCTCCTCCTCACGAACTGCGCCGAGCGTCTCCGATGTAGCATTGATGCCGGGCGCAATTTCGCCCTCTTCGCCGCGTGTTGCAATCACGAGCGTCGTTTCGACGCCCGATGCTGCATAGTTGGCAAATGTGCCAGAAACCAACTGTTCATCGTCCGGATGCGCGAAAATTGCCATTAGTGATTTTTGCATTTTACCGTCTCACGGTTCCTTTCAAGATTCAATTCTCGATCTGAATTTTTACCCGACGCTGCACAAGGAGTTCGCGTGACTCGGCAGCATAGCCGAACGGACACCATTGTATGACGACGGTCGGAGATTGCGCCGAACTATCCAGGTAGGCTTGAACGGTTGTGCCAGATATGGAGCGCGCGTCAGTGCTCGCCAGAGGATAACTGAGGGACTGCTTTTCCGTCTCTTGCTCAAGGATGTGTAGGTCCGCGCGACCTGTATTCGTGCCAACAGGCAGATGATACACCAATACCGGGAGTGCAACAGAGCCCGCCTGTGCGTCGTGCCAGATCGTCCATCCCGGCGCGTCGAGCGCAATTGCAGAATAGGATGATGTGCCCTGCCGCGTCTCGATCTGATAGGACGGCAACACCAATTCCACAACGGCGCGGTGATCCGAGCGCTCGAGGACTGTGACGCCGCTGGGCGCAAAGAAAGAGCGAATCGTGGGCGCAAAGAATATCAGCATGGCGAGCGCGCTGAGGAGTTCAAGAATTGACAACTTCCAATACAATCGGAGAAACATGAATGGATAATCCTATCGACGTGCCTGCACGCACAGTGCTTGTTTCGTTCGCCAAATCTACGGTCGTTTTCGTTTGCGAAAACAGCACGAAACGAATTCACGCGGAGTGCGTGCAGGCACGTCGTCGCAGCATGCGCGAATAATCGCGAGTGATGCGGACGTGTTCTTTAGCTATCACACAGAGTATTATTCGACGCATGTTCAATCGTGGTAAATTTCGATCACACGGGATCAATTTTTTGGATTCACATCTTTTCGCAGCACGTCGAGCGACGCAGGGTAACCAAGCGAAACGAGATTCACCAGCCGCGCCTGTACGCAGTGTTTGGCGAGGGTTTGCAATTCGCCGCCAAGTTGATCGCGATCGGATTCGTTCAGGTTTCGCGCTTGAAGCCATTGTGGAAGGTCGGAACGATTTCCTAAAAAGTGAACTTGATCGAGTGCGCGTGTCATAAGCCCATAGCGGGCAAAGTGCGGATCGCACAGACACTCAACTAGGGTGGGAGTGGGCCATTTGAATTTTGGCGCATAGCGATCCAATTCCGCAATCAAATATCTCATCTCGAGAATTGCAATTTGGTTTTCGATGTACACACCCACTTCGATCAAAGGACGCAGCAGAGGCGCGGGCAGTAGCCCGGTGATTAGCGCGAGCGTGTTCAGCAAATCGAACCAAAACGCGATCTCATCCAGAAACGACGCCAATCCCTGTTGCCCCGCGTACTGGAAAAACAAACTCGCAAAGTAAAGAACAATGACCACTTCACCCAAGATCACGGCGAGCAAAAACAATCCAAACCGCGTTCGCCCCAAAAGCGCCTTTTCTCGCTTGACCAGCCGATAAAAGAGCGGGATGAACAGAGCGAACAATATTCCTTCAAACAGAACCATTGTGGTTCGCGCAAATTCGAGCAACCCCGCTAACAAGGCGGGAGACATTGCGCTGCCAAGCCACAAGGTACTCAGTCCCAATCCAATAGCCGCACCCGGACAGAGTAGCGCGAAACGAATCCATCGCGGCGCAGGTGTTCCTGCCATTTCGGACAAGCTCAAATATGCCAAGAAAAAGCCGGTCGTGGTGAACCCGCGCCCGACCAATAACGATGCCTGTGGCGAAAGCGGCAACAGCAGATCGCCGAATTTGATAATCAGCTCTCCGATGGCGTTCAAGAGCAGACACCAACGGAGCAACAAAACGACGCGACCACTTTGTCCCTTGAGGACGTTGGGGCGCAAGAGATAAAGAATCAGCAGAAAATAAATGAGGATCGAAATCGCGCGTGGTTCCAATCGCGCAAGCCATTCGGATTGCATCAAGACCTACTTGTCTCCAATCAGAATTGGTTGAGGACCATATCTCTTCAGAACTTAGCCCAAGCCAAGCATTCGTCCAACCTCTTCAAAAGACTTTTCGCCAAAGAGGCGCGTGTTCTTGCGCCATTGGGAGAAGCGGACTTCGCGTCCCAAAATTTGCTGTGCCAAACGTTCCGCCTCGAGGTCCTGCTTGAACATTTTCTCTTGCAGGTCGCTCAACAACTCTTTTTCGGATTGCGGGCGAGAACTTGACGTCATCGCTCGACAGGTGAGATACGCCAAGAGGTCCTTGCCGCTGGTCTGCAGCAGCTGTGGCACATCGCGCTCGAGGAGCATCGTCGTTGGGTGTCCCAGCGCGCCGTGCGCGAGCTCGTGGGTTTGTGTGTGTAGCAGTGTCAGATCTGTCAATTCGCGTGACAGGATAATTAGTTCAATGGGACACGAATTGGCGTGCCGGTGCTCCGGGCAAACGATCAGGCGCGCGCCAAAAATGGAACGCGGCAGTGCGACTTGCAAGAACCGGAATCGCTTCGAGTCGCGGCGTTCCAGTGCGGCAGCCCATTTTTCGGGCGTATATTGACCGCAAGGCGGTACGGCAAGCGTATTTAGGTCGTAGTCGGGCGAGGATGTGTTGGGCGTGTGGGGCGGCAGTCGAAGCCTTCGGAACATGAGCGAGAACTTGGCTGCGGAGAAAAAGTCAAGGAGGAAGAATGAAATGCTTCTGTTTTCATCATCCTTCTACCCCTCGGCTCTTGTGCTATGGCGTCGAATCCTCCTTTCGCAATTCGTCAAGGATATTGTCCAGCAGGTGTTCCAAAAAATCACGTTCCTCGGAAACAAGAATTTGCAAATCGTCCCGGGCGCGAGCGCTCATGGCAACCCATGACCTAGACGCTGACGGGATGCGTGCTAATTCAACCGCTTTGTCTGGCAAACCGCCATTGTGACCTGCCAAGACGCGAATTGCATCATCTGATAATGCGTTCTGATCGCCGCTCTCCAACCGCGCGATTCGCGCCGCGCTGATTCCAAGTTGTGGAAACGCATTTCCCAGCGTTTCCGCAACTTCTTGTACGCTCCGCTTTCGCCGTGTTCGAAGCATGAAAAGGTATTCTCCCAACTCCTGTCCTGGCTTCGGTTCGACTTTTCTTTGGCGGGGCGACGAATTCACCCGCGCCAAGAGCCTGGACACAGATTCACGCGCGCACGACGCAAAGATGATGGAGCGCAATTTAAGGAAACTCATTTTTCACAAACCAAGATTTTTGATCTGTGTACATTTCTATGATCATCGTAATCGAATCGGCATTGCATAGAAAAACGTCCTGCGAAAAAATTCCACGCGGCTCCATCGATGGACCGAATCTACCTACGCTCTCTCGAGCAAGTCTCCCGGCAAACACAAGGGGCGAGAATACTCGGAACGCGCCGAACTGTCAAAGCGCAGAAATTACGCAAGATGTGCGGATCTATTCTTGGGCAGAGGATGGTTCGGATGGTTGATCCTGTTGCGCGCCTTGCACAGCGGAAATAATTTCGTTAAATATCTGATTCAGCGCTTGGCGCGTTTCCGGGTCCAGCGAATCCAGCTGCGCCGAGCGCATAGTCATAGTCGCAAAGAGATTATCTGTCGCAGGAAGGGTTGCTACTTCGGCATCCACAGGATACGAGGCTGTCTGCAGGACCCAATCTTGTGGAACACCATACAGGGTAGCCAGAACCTTAAGGCGCTGCTTGTTGACCAAGTCTAAGTCACCGCTCTCGAGCCTGGCGAGCTCCGCAGGCGTTAACACAACGCTGTCAGGGAAGTTCTTCAGGCGCGTAGCGACATCTTCGGCGGACCAACCCGAGTTTAGGCGCAGGCGCAGCAGATATTCACCGATCGAGTCTCCTTCTTGCGGACGGAACTCAAACACGTTTTCGGCTACGATCGCTTGTCCGCGTTCGACGAACGATTCGACCGATTCATTTGGTTGGGGCAGTAATCCTTCAGGTTTACGAGGTTTTCCCGACATGCACACTTTCCTCAATCTAAATTGACCGTCCAAGCTTACAGGTTTGGACTGGAATTGTCAATGGATTTTGATATGAATTTGGAATTGGATGCAGGCGTCGAGTCTCATTGTGATAAGATGAATACGCCTATTTTATAGGGTGTTTCTCGTGTTGCCCCATGCGGGTGTTATGAGTTCAGAAAATTTTTTGAAATCAGTGTTGCCATAGATGACAGGGGCGTCCTTGCTTATGTAACCGAGGTACGAAAATTTTTTTACTGCGAATGTAACGTTGAGAAAGTTCGCAAGGCACTGCGCGAGTAATCCGCTTTCTCATGCAATATGTCCTCCCTATCATTGGGGCAGAGGAGCGCAACTGTTGACTTGTTTGATTCTGTGAGCAAGTGGACGGGGCTTTGCCTTCCCAAGCGCTTCTGGATTCGCAAAAAAAACAAAACGTGTGCGACCTTGTTGAGCGAAAAGGTCGCACACGTCCCGTCATTGGATTTCCAAAAGCGATCTACTTGTCGATTGAATTAAGGCGCGGCACAAGCGCGCGGCACTCTAATGCTCCGGAGAGCAAGTCTTTTGTCACTCGGATCTGATCGCACAACACCGCAAGGTGTGCTGGATATTCCTGCGCGGCGAGCGTACGGTGTGGCTCGAGCCAATGTGCGGCGGATTCGGCGCTGCGAAGACATTCTTCGATGCACCGCAGAGCGCGCTGCATATCATAGAACGAGCGCAGTTGGTCTTCCAGTGTGGATGCCCATGCTTTGGCGACTCCACGCATCACCTGTTCCAGCGCTTCTTCGCGCTCAAACACATATTCGTCACCGTCAAAACTGACCCATTCTCCATTCTGATTGGCGACAAACAGATAGTTGATGGGCCACACTTCTTGATGCAGCCACTCCACGCACTTGGCTGCATTGCCCACATACACGATGCGCGTCAAGAGGTCGTACTCACTCTGAATCGATTGAATAAGGAACGGGACCTCCCCAATTCCTTCGATTTCAATCTCTGCTGCAAGCGCGATAAACGGACTAGTTTTGAGATCTTGGTAAAGATCGCGGATGTGGATGTTTGGAATTGGCGCGTTGGGTTCGTGCGCGACTTCGTGTCCGAGAAAATTCAATGTCGTTGCGAGCTGTTCATCCCCCACGATTGGTGCTGTGCGGCTGTACACTTCTGTCACGGGATATTTGGCATTCCAGCTATCGTCATCAACTCGCTCGATCCCGACATCAGAACCATCCAGCAGTTCTGCGCGCGCGTATCCCAATTGCTTGAGCAGAATCTCGCTCGCGTGAGCATGCAGCAACCATTCGCTGAACGGTTCGGAAGGGACGTTGCCCACCACAATGCGGTCCGGCGCGGACGCAAAATCGGCGCGCGCCCGAGTGAGCATGTCGTCAGCAATTGCAGCAACGAGTGCACAAGCCGCCGCGCGCAGCGACGCATCGCCGAGCAGTTCATCGCGCTCGGGCAGACGCGGGCGCACGCCACAGCGAGGATCGACATTCCACTGAACGAGCGCTTGAGCCGCCAAGTCTGCGAGCGCGGGATTGGGATTCAGCGATACGGCTTGGGACAATGCCTCGTCGAGCTGCGCGGAATAGATCGGCACATATTCCCAACACGCGATGGCACGCGGTCTCCACAGCCCTGCGGGAAATTTCCAATATGCGAGTCCCACCGTCATTTCGATTCGAAACCGCTCTGGCTCGAACCGATACAATGGCAAAAGTTCGGGCGGCTTGTCATTTTCCACATACATGACTTGATACGGATATTGCGCGCGCGCCTCGATAAACATGTCTCGTTGGAGGTTCGCTCTTTCTTTTTCGGTCACGCCGATTCGCACGATGAGACCGTGGGCTTGAGCAATTTCCGGTATCGGTTCGATGGGAATCCATTCTTCTTCATTCGTTCCTGCTTCGACGGCGCGGCGAATGTCGTCTGGCGTGAGTCGCATACGCCAATCCCCTGCACCATGGGAAATGATCTCCAACGTCTCTACATACGAGGGATTGAGGAGCGCAAAGAATCCCAGACCTGCTGCATCAATGATTTCTCCCGGGTTCCAACTGCTTGTGCCAGCATCAAGCAAAATCTGCGGATGCGCCAAACCCGGACCGTCATCCGCGATTTCGAGAATTGCGGTTTCTCGATACCATCGCACATCCACACGCGTCGCACCAGCGCGATATGCGTTCTGGAACACCTCGCGGAGGGCGCGTTTGAAACTGGAAAACATGCGCGGCGCTTCAAGTGCGACATGCAGCGAGACGCGCGGGCGGATGCGCGTGGCTTGAACCATATCCTGTTGTTCTGCGAATCGTATTCGCTCAATTGGTTGATCGTTGGTTAATGCGTTCATCAATTCCTTTCTCCACGCGTTTGGCATTAGCTCTATCGTTCTTCGGGCAGCAGCACGGTAGTCACGCGCCGCCCCGCGTCATCAGCAGGATCGGAGATGATCCAAATCGTCGTTTCTGCGTCGAGGCGATAACTCGAGAGAATCATGTTCCCGTCGGTCATAGCGATTTCGTTGGCGCGACGGTCTGCTTCATCCACGTCGCCAAAATCTCCGGAAACGTGACGCATCAGTAAGGTCTCTAGAGTTTGTTCGCGCGGACGCGGCTGCGCGAATACGGCGAGCGCGCCGGGCGTAATACAGATTTGTCCCGGATCAAATTTCTTGATGCGATTGCAAGTCGACGAGTTCATATCATCCATTCCTTCCTCCTTCTGTTACACTTCAAAGAGCATTTGTTGTTCCGAGCGCTTTGCGTCGCTTGGGTGCAATGTTCGTGTGGTCGCACCCTCGCAATTCGGTTCGGATATTCCATTTCTTTCATTCAGCGTCGCAGAGTGTGGAGCGAGCCGTTCTTGGACAAGGCGCACAACAACTTCATCAGGTAGTTCGGTTAGCGCTACGCGAACGGTGGCGGTAAGGTGATGTCGTGTTTCGGTTTGCGCCTCGAATTCATAAGCGCGCACAATGCCACTCTCGGCGAGCCAGATTTGCAATTCACGCTCGACGTCACTCCATGTCCATGCGGGATCGCCAACATACGGATATTCGAGATGGTGACGTAGCAGAGCCAAACGCTTTTCAGAAGTGTCGCACCACACCTCGTAGAACCCATGGCGATTGTAATGCGCGATGTGCATGAACATTTGCGAAAGGCGGTTGTAGAACCACTCGTGGAATTTTTCAAGAGGACAGCGCGCTTGGATGAACGATATGTAATGAAGCGCGAATTTGTGTTTGTCCGCAGCAGAAGACCATTTGGTTGGCGTAAAACTCCAACCGTGTTCATTATTCGTCAGTTTCAGCATCCATTTGACCTCCAACGTCAGTCAGCGATTTTGTACGGCGTACAAAATCGCTGACTGACTCATCATGCGCGAACGGCAAATTGCAGAAAACAGCGAGACTGCTACTGACGTCAGTAGCAGTCTCGCTGAAATAGGATGAACGCTCGCACCGCGATGGATTGCTCGCAGCGCCAGTGTCTATACTTGATACTGATTCTTTTGCGCCGCACAGGCGGCGAGGATCATGGCTTGACGCATCTCGGGATTCGCTTCGAGCTCGCGCGACGCGGCGAGCAGCGTGCGAATGTCGATTCCCTCTTCCACGGGTTCGACGCACATGAGATGTGCTACGCGCACTGCCGCTTTGATTTGAGTTTCGATGTGACGAACTGCCTTTCGATCAGCATTCGAATGGTTCATACGCGCCTCCATCGCGCGCACTATACCACGCACCGCGCGGAACTCCAAGCGGAGCAGAACTTGGCATTCAATTGTGGAGCCGCGCAAGGTTTGCACGAACGCCGACGGAATCTGGCAGGAATGAGAGAGAGGGGGGGGGGGTGAAACTTACGCTGAATCTTGCTTTTGCAAGAACAGATGGTGAAAACGTTTCACTGTTTTGTACATCGAGATTGGATCGAACGGATCGAATTTCCAGTGGATGGGCGCTTGCGGCGCAAGACCTCGTTTGAGTGCCTCGAAATCCTCCCGAAGTGTGCGCGGTGGGGTGCTGTCCCGCACGCGCTCGAAAATGATCTCTGCCTCCGCGACGGCGCCCCATTCATTGGGGACAATTTGAAAGGTGAGCTGCCAACCTGCACGAAGAAGCTCTGCTGTGAGTCGGGCGAGCTCGATGCTGGGCGCGTCAAGATTTTCGCCTCCTGCCGCCGCGATAAAATCGTTCTCCATATTCTTGTACTACCTCATCTACCACTTCGGGTGATTCTTCGCCGTCCAATACACCGCGCTTGGCTATTTCGTCATCAATCTCTTTTGCCGAGACGATGCCGATGACAAAGCGAAAGGGCCACGCAATCGCGCGAAACGGCGCGAGCGCCAAATAAAAGATAAAGTTCTCGCCGGTGTCATTTTTCGGATACTGCGCGTTATCGGGCGCATCGCCTTCCCATGGACGTTGGTTATCCGCCACGTGCCACCTCCTCTATTCTAAGCGAAATTGGATGCTCCGTCTATTGTTTGACGGATTCAATTTGATTTTTTACGATCTCAATCAGTCAGTTTCGTTTTGCTTGTTATTGCCAGTGCTATTTCCAGAGCCCAATCGCGCGAGTCGCCACTGTATCGCTTTGGCGACGAGCGGTTCGAGAATTTCAAAATCCGTCGCGGACCAATACGCGGCGCGTTGCGTATACCAGGCGTAGGGTTCGAACGCGATAGTTGGCTCTACAACATGGCGTGCTGTCCACATCTCGCACAAGCGCGCCCAAATTTCGCGCGGTCGATAGTAATAATCGCCGCGTCCGAGGACAAAGCGATAGATTTCGCGGTCGTCCGGTTCCAGTTCCGCATCGTGATCTTTTTGGCGCGCAATCTTTTCTGCAAGCATGCGGTCGCGCATCCGACTTGCGGCGAGCGCAATCAGATATCCGTCCTCACGCATGTCGCTGTCCGCGCTGTGTTGTCCGCGCGCCACGCTGTGTTCCGACAGAGCGCTGATACTGAGATAGTGTTTGCCTTTTCTCACGCGCGTTTCCGCCTGCATCGTCGCTCCCGCTTCGTAATCGAGCCAGTGCCCCAACAGTTCGTGCGCGAGCGAGCGGATCAAACGTCCCATGTTCGTGCATGTGCCGATTGTGACCGTACGGTCAGTGGACGAATACAATCCGCCCGCATCGCCGCGCATAAACGGGTGTTTGCCTTGCGTGTGCGCGATGGTGATGTTCGTTGCTTTCAGCGCATCGTGCAGGGAGCAATCCACCGCCGCTTCGATTTCGTCGAGTCCCCGCGCGATCTCTTCTGCGACTTGCACGCGCATCGCATCGCCGTTTTGCAGTTTGATCTTGACGCCGCGCGATTCCCATAAGCGCAGGTCTACTGCAATACTATTGTTCGCGAATGAAGTGTGCCTTCCTTTCTCATAGCGGGCGCGTCCATCGAACGCGCGCTGAAACTCGACGCGCTGCGCAATAATCGCCGGTGGCACCGGTTCGCCATGGCGAATCGCATCTCTGATGCGGTCACCATATTCGAGACGATATTTGTTTTCACGTTCGGGCGTGAGACCTTGTTGTTCGATCTCTTCCAAAGCGCGCGCGATTGCTTTCAAGCGCAAAAGGAGCGCGAGTCGTTTCGAATGTGCGCGGGGTCCAATCGTTTGTAATTCTTTATTCCTTGCTATGCGTTCCCGTTCAAAACTCACTTTGCTTTTGGCAAAGCGAAACCAAATGTATTCGTCTTCGTTCATCTCGAACCAATGGCAAACAGAAACGCCCTGCGCTTGTGACAGCACAGGGCGTTCTTCTGATGGATTCGATACGTTGTTATCGCCGTTGTCGTGGTAGAGTGATTCTTGCATTCATCCTCGTTTCTGACGCGATTGCAGCGCCGATCCTTTCACATGACGCAGTGCGATGGGCTGCGCGTATCCTTCCTTGAAAAACTCGGACCCTTTCTGCATGAGTGTTCGTCTCACTTGACGCAGGGTATCGAAATCAAATTCTGCATCGTCACCATAGCGCGCGTAGAAACCGTTGTCGTCGTCTTCGCTATTGAGAATTTTCGACAGGTCAATGCCCTCGCCGAGAGTCATTTGCTCGATCGTCCACCCATTTGCAATCTGGTCACGGAGCACAACTTCGGTGCCGTCCGGGAGAACGATATGCACCATTGGGGTCACTTCATCGCCTAAATCGACGCTCCACCATACTTCGGTGATCGTCGCATGGATTGTGTTATCGCTCATTCTGTCCTCCTTCTTGTTTTGTCTGAACTACGAGCGTAATTGCCTCCTCTCATTTCGAGTTCGTCTGTGCATGATCTTTTTCATTCGAGCTGCCGTTTCCATGAGCTGGAGCAGTATTGATAAAGACTCATCGCGCTGACCAGCTCGTTGTTTGCTATAATGTCCGCAAATGACGATTTGAATGCTTTGCGTTGGAGTTCAGCATGATGTCGCCCGTGTCCCACTCACAGCGACGCTTTTGGTTTTTCAGCAGATTGCTTGACCAGAGCAGTCCACTTCTGCAAGTGAAAAGACACCTGCGGTCTGATGCGCGTGTGCGCGTTGAGACGCGGGTATTCTGTTTCGCATTTCGATACATGGTTTCACGACACGCCCATTGCGGGAACCACCCCCCTAATGCTGTGTTCCACGACACTGGAGTGGCGTAGAATATAAGTTGTCGGACGCGTGCGAGACTCGATGGACTCCACGTCTTACGCGCTGTTCTGTCGGAGAGCCTGATTGCGGAAAACAATCTGTCGTCTATGGAACAGAATCTGATCGTTGGAGCGGAAAGTGTGAAACACCATGGACAAAAGATTTCCGCCATTGCTCCTCGCCGCGTTCGACAACCTCTGTATTGCAGCCGCTCTGTGACCGAACGAGAAGACGCGCGTGTAGCGCGTTGAATGCGAGCTCGGGAAATGGACACACCAAGCGTAATGTTGAAAAATCAATCAGTGCGCTGGAAAAGGCACACCTTCTACGATGACTTGAACATGGTGATTTTGAGATGCGGAGAGATCCAAGCGAACATGGATGGAATACTTCGGCCATCGGAAAGATTTTGGGTGGATGATGATCCATTTTACAGACTCGCGGACGGACTGATGAATATGTCAAAAAAATTCATTAGCAACGGACGCGATGATCTGTTGAAGTTATAGTACACCGACCGCACGATAGGCAAATACACGCTGCGCGCCATTGGCGGGATCGAATTTGGTTTCCCCAAAAGGAATAACGATTCCGCCAACAGTGTGCAGATTCAGGTTTACGCTGCGTCTCCAACTCGCGAAAGGTAATAGCGAGTAAAGAGCACGTCAATAAAACACGAAAGGAGTAACGAACAATGGACTGGACAGCAATCGGATTAGCCGCTACTGCTATACTTGGCCCGTTTCTTACAAAAGCGGGGGAAGCCGCTGCTGCGAAGATTGGCGCAGACCTTTACACTTGGCTGAAACAACGATTCGAAAAAGACCAAGATAAAGACGCCGAAGCAGCACTTACACAATTAGAAAAGAAGCCCGACTCGAAACCAAGAAGAGAGGCATTAGCCGAGACTTTGACTGAGCGTGCAGCCAGTGACCCCGACAGGTTTGGTGCCGAACTGCAAAATCGCGTCCAGCAAGTTGTTGCAACAGAAGGAAATATAGGTACGCTCGTAGGGCAGATTATGGCTGGCAACGTGAATGTCATCAACACAATGTATGGTGACATTCATATGTAGGCTGATGGAGTACAATAATGCCAGACGAGACTTCATTATCCCGACCCTACATCATCCAAGGTGGGAAGGTTGTCCTTGTCAATGAATTGAGGGGCGACATTCGCGCAACAGGCGATGTCACGGTTGCCTTTCTGGATACACAATCAATCAGTTTCGATTATCTGGCCGTCAAATCCGCGACCCAAGCGCGCCGCTTACTCGATGAAATGCAATCGTCAGGCCGGTATAATGCCGAGACTTATGAACCGCGCCCTGATATTGAACGGCACTTCAATCAGTTTCTCGCCAGCGCCAAAGTTGGATTGCTTATCTCTGGCGAGTCAGGGGTCGGCAAGTCCAACGTGCTGACGCGTCTGTGCCAGCAACTATACAACAGTGGACAAGTAGTTTTCTTCTACGAGGGTTCAGACTTCTTTGACGATTTGAACGTTGAGCAACGTATCCTCAAAGATTGCGATTGCGTTCACAAAAGTCATTCGCTGCCAGCACTGCTAGAGACTCTGAACGAACTCAATCAAACGGGAGAGTCCCCTACCAGTTTTGTTGTCCTGGTGGACTCGGTTGAGAGCGCTAGAGAGCCAGCGTATTTGTTGCGTGTGCTCGACTCAGTCATCGCTAGTCTTTCCTACCCCTGGTTCAAAGTTGTCGCGACGATTCAAACGGGTGCGTATGAGGCAATCGCCAGCGAACACGACAAGGCAAGTTGGCAACCAATCGCACCAGCGAAATACTATCGCTCCGATGGCAATAAAACTTCGACAGCTGTGCCTGGCGTTCTGCTCCAACCGTTCAACCCGACTGAACTGCACGGCGCTTGGAACAAGGCGCAAATCAGCATCAATTTCAAATCACTGCCAGAAGCGACGCGCAACCTAATCCGACATCCCTACTTTTTCAGGCTGTTTGTCGAACTTTACAAGTCCGGTGCTGATATAGCATCGCTCCTTGCTGTTTCAACGCTTTGGGAACTGTCACGGCACTACTACGAAACGCGCTTGCCCCTGCTCAAAGGCCGTTACCGCAACCTTACCCGTGTGCTTCTAAATGAACTGATAAGCAGACTATTGGAAAAGCGGTTTATCTGGTTCAGCATTTTGGAATTGGCCGAAGATACTACGATTGGTCGCTACTTCGCTGATTACGAAGCCAACAAACCATATGCAGAGTTGCTAACTTCTAGTATCTTGTGGGAGCACGCTACACCGGACAAAACCGACGTTATAGTTTCATTCACCCCTAATCAACTCTTTGCATATGCCTTGTATGAATACTTTCGCGGACGTAACGACCTGAACATAGATAATATCGTTGCGATTGTGGCTGACTTACTTCCTGGCCCAGTGGGCATTTCGTCAGAAGATATTGCCAACCTGGATGAGAGAATTACGACTATCGAGTATTTCAGAACCTTGAGAAACTTTTGGTATCCGCCATTGGTCGAAGCAATAGCACACCTTTTGGCTGATCATTGGAATGCTGGTGAGGAAGAAGCATTCGTAATTAAGTTGTTCGTACATTGTTTCGGTGCTCCCGGTGCTTGGTATGCGGCTGAAGGAATCTCAACCAAATTGATCGAAGTCATTGCCCGCACGAACCCAGAAAAATTAGGGCAGTTGATTCCAACGATGATAGCCGTTTATCCAGGGCCGCAATTTCTCGCCGAGGATCGCATTCTAGGCCAGTTATTCAATGAGCTGGCGGAGAATGCCATGACGCAAGAGGCAACCTCAATCGTCAATGTGCTTCTGGACGAACGTTCCAATAGTCCTGCTGAAATTGTCGAATTATATCTTGTACTGGCAAGAGTATTCGGAGCAGCACACAACGATGAACAGCGACTTGTGAATCTTTTGGAAGCCAATCGTCAGGCAACTGCTTCTGGCGATGTGGCAAAGATGGGGAGAGTTGCCAATGCAATTGGAGTGTTCTACAACGAAGCTGGCGGCGACCCGGCAACTGCTATCCAGTGGCTTGAGCGGGGCCTTGAACTTGCGGTCAAAGCAGGTCAGTCGCAAGAAAGCATTGCGGCTTCTCACTTCAACATCGGTGTTGCACTTGCCAATCAGCGTGATTTTTCTCGCGCCCTGTCGCATCTGGAGCAAAGCTTGAGTTTGACGATAACCCCAGAAACCCAACCAAGTGTTGACCAAACCCTGGTCGAGGTTGCAATTCACAAGACTGACGCGGCTCGTGTGGGTCTACCGCTGCCACAAAAACCGTTGCGCGTTGCCCAAACCCTCGTAGAGATTGGGAAAGTGCATACGGCGCAACACAACTTCGATGAAGCATTGAATGCCTACCAGCAAGCAGCATTGTTGTACAAAGCCAATGACCATACCGAACAAGTTATAGACTTAACTTTCAACATTGGCAGCATTCTGATGATGACGCGACAATTTCCCCAAGCAGCAGCCCATTTCCTCCAATGCCTTGAGGAAGATGACGCTAATCTGTCACCCGACCAGCGATTTGCGTTGATGGCGAATCTTGCGCTGGCACTGGCTGGAATCGAAGGCAACGCGTCAGAAGCAACGACTTGGTTTCAGAAGGCGAACGAGTATCACGATAATATCGGCTTGCCATTGACTCAAGATTACTTCATCACTCAACTCAACTTTGCCCGTTTATTGGGTCACGTCAAAAAGTATCCAGAGGCAACCGTGGTTTATGAGACCGCTCTGAGAAAACTTGGTCCCGACATTGATGAGGTACTTCGTCACACTTTGGGAGTTGAGTTAGGTTCCGTGTATGTAAAGACTGGTGATTATCATTTGGCAGTCAAATACATTACAGAGGGTTTGCCGTTCTTTGAAGCAACCAAACAAGAACGCGCTCTTGCCGACCTGTACGAGATTCTTGGAAATGCCTATCGAGAACAAGGGTTAACCACTCAGGCAACTGAGTGCTATCGCAAGAGTTATCCTTTGTTGTTGAAGTTTGGAATGAACGAACTCGCCGCAAAGGTAGAGGCACATTTAACAGAATGATAAGCGTGATTGCCAAACAAAAGGGCGGCATCACAAGAGTCTTCTCATTCCTCCCGGAAAGTTGAGGTCGTGGCGGAACAATGTCACCACGACCTCAACACCAATTTCCAGACTCTCCAAATCGGTAGCCCAGTCGCATCCTCATCTGCGAACCTTGCACGCTGTACAACTTTCCTTCCCCCTGTTGCACTAGCTCGATTTGACTCTGCTCCTCTTTTCTTTGCGATGGATCGCCTTACGATTTCGCCGCGCCAAACACCTCTTCCGTGCTCACGCGAATCGCAACGGCAATATTCTCGCGAGTGATGTATCGCGCGTGCGATGTGCCCGGTCCGAGAGAAAAGTAGAGGGCAAAATATCTGAGTTGTCCAAGCAACAGCTGCAAGAGCATGTCGGCGGCATATGCTGCCACACAGCGATTGATCGTTGCCGATTGGACGTTGCGGAGTGCAATCTCGGCGCAGGACAGATTCGAGTCCGCGCTTTCTTCGGGTTGCGGTTGCAAGATACCCGGTTCCATCCACGCTGGCGAAGGGAGCGCAGTACAGATGCTGCCGCGCCGCGATGGAAATCCTTTCTTCAAACATTCAATGGAATTGGTCGAGCCAATCAGCAGTTCCCCCGAGCGCGCCCAATTGCCGCAGTTGAGCCACCAAATCGAATTGGCCCGTTCGTACTGAGTAACAGTTTCGTTGAGAGTGCGCCGCGCCGCCGCGTTATCCACACAGCCAAGCAGAATGTCCTGTGTGTCGCGCCCCCAGTTATACTTGCCCGAATGGACCGAATTCAAAAACCCCGGATCGAATTTTTCGGGAATGGCAAACGCGCGCAGTCCAAAGGTCAACGCGCAGCGCTCCGCGAGTGTGACCGCTTTGGCTTTGCCAACGTCGGCGTGACAGAAACGCTGGCGTCCGACGTTTTTGTATTCGACCACATCGGGATCGACAAGATACAAATGCTTTAATGGTGTCGGCGTGCGCCTCATGCCATCGGTCGCTACCCATAATTGCGCGACCGCTTCCGCAAGATAACTGCCTGTCCCCCCGCACCCAATGATCCAAATGTTGATAGGACCCTGATGCAGTTTAATGGACGCGGCGCGAGCGTACGATGGGTCCAGCCGCAATGGAGCTGGTTCCTGCGCCGCGCGTACTGCATTGTTGGAATTCCTTCCCTTTCTTTTATTCGCCATAGCGTTCGCAAACCTCCTCGGGCAATTCAAAAATCTGACCCGCGGGAAGTTCCCACCAATCGCCATACACGCTCACGCGCACTTTAAGTTCGGGGTGAGAAAAAATGCGCCCAAGCACGCCGTAAATTCGAAAGCCCACTTCATCGAGATTGTCCTCGCGGGAAAAGAACGCTCTCTCCCAGTGATGGGAATGCACTTCGATGAGCGCGTTGACGTAGGCGCTGTCCGCACTCGTATCCGTCGCGCGGACAGACCAGCGTGTCTGGTCTTGCGGCGGCACATGAAGACTCCAGTTCGACTCGCTGTCATTCCAAAGGAAAAAGAACAGTGTCTCGACAAATTCGCAGCACTTGCGGACGGAGTTCGTCCGATTGCATTGACGCCGCGCTTCGTCGAGCATTTTGCGCACCAGGTGGACTGGCACGCGCGGCGCACTCAGGCGAACAAAGCACTCGACTGGTTTCAACAAACCCGTAGGCGGCTTGGCAGGCACAACCGCTTCCAAGCCCGGACGCCGCGCGCGACGGTGCACACCGTTTGTTCCAAAAATATATTCGCTCAGCGCTGCATCGTACTCGGGCAACGGATCGGTTTCGGCAAAGAGAAATCGCGTGATCGGTTTGCAAGTTGCCACTCGTGATCTGCTCCTTCTCCCGGCTAACTTCGCATCAGGTTTCGTTCGAGCACCCACCCGAGACTGCCGCCGAGGGCTTGCAGGTCGTCGTAGGGATAACAATCAGCTTGCTGCTCGGACAGCGCTCGCCATAGTTGGCGCACGTCGTCGGGAAACTGTTTAGATTTATTCGCGATCGTGTGAGCGTTGAATGGGCTGTTGAGGAAAATATCCCAAGCCGCGTGAATCGTTTGCGTTGACGCGGGAGGCAAAATATTTGCTCCAAAACAAATCCTGCCCTCTGCATCGACGTTCGGAAATGGCGCATTGTAGGCGGGCGTGCCGGGCTCGCGGTTCCATTTCTCGTCGCCCGCTGCCCAGATGTAATAGTCCAAGCGCCTGCCCGCAAAAACGAGCGGCGGCAGCGGCACGGTAAATCGCTCGTCCTCTTTTTCATTGGTGAGAAGCAGCGTTTGTATTTGCGCGGGCACGACCAGCGCAACCCATTCTGCCCCGTCCGCTTTTCCCCAACTCCATACATCGGCGGGTAAAAACCCGCTCCACACCGGTGCGTTGGCAAAAACACTGCCGACGGTTTCCGGCGACATCCCTTTGCGCTGGATGCCGCGCCGGTCCTGACTACACCAAATGATCTGACCATCCGCAGTAAAGACCAGCGCCGCGTGCGCGTTCTCTGGAAAGAGTTGTGGATTCCGCGCGCGCGTACCGCGATGCGCCAATCGCTTCGGTTTGGACAACTTGATTCTTTTTGGCATTCTTACACCTCGCAGTTTCTTTCTATCTCGCCCGCGCGCGCAAATGCGCGGAATCTCATACGACGATATGCAAAGTTCCAGGGGGACATGTATTCGTTCTTTCGTCAACCCATGCGGAGTGACCGAAGCTGTTGTGGAGCGCAAGCCCAGCTCGCGTTCCAGAATTCGATCAAGCGCGCGCAGAGTGACGGCTGTTTTTGCATGGTTGCGATGCTGCGCCAAAACGTATCCAACATTCGGCTGCCTACTTTCCACTCCTCGATTAGCCAATCGATGTTGTCTTCGGCCCATTCGAGCGGTTCGTACATCGTTTCTTCGTCAAAGTCCACGAGTGCGTTATTCGTCTCGTGGTAGAGCACTTGTAATGTCGTGTCCACCCAGGCGCAGCCAGAGGCGCGCGCCATATCCAGAAATACGTTCGTATGCAGTTGCATCAATATGCGGCGCAGACGGGTTGCGAGGAGGGATTCATGTTCTGCGTTGTGCCACGGATACCGCATCGGTATTGGCAGCAGCACCCCTCGCTCCGCAAATTGAGCTGTAACGTCGCGCCAATCTGTTTCACTTGGCGTGAAAAAGTTGTTCCAGCTGAAGCATTGCAGCACCTGGATGACGGGGTACTCCTCGCTGGAGGTGTCCCATTCATCCGGGCGCGGCGTTACCGCACAGAGCGGAATCACCGGAAGATAATCTTCACCGTGGCGAATTTCCTGTAACGTCATCTCCATCCAGTCCGCGCTGAAAGGAAAGAGACGCGATTCGGCGAGAGTAAAGAAGCGCTGCTCGATGGGCGCGATGCGAGAGCGCGAGTCCAAAAGCCACGCTTTAGGTTGGCGCGCCGTCGCCGCATACTCTTGTGGAAAATATTTTTCAAAGAGCCGAACAAATTGCAGCGACTCGCGCCATGCGGTCAGATGATCCGCCGCTTCGTCCGCCGTCACAGCTCGGGCAGCCCAGGATTCAAGTTCTTTTTTGCAGCGCTCCACGGCATAGCGCCCGCCGTGTAGAGGCACTCTCCCGGGACGCGGCAGGTGTGTGTACTTGGGATAATGAGAAGCAATCATATCGAGACAAATTGGAGAGGAAGCCATACTTCCTCTCCAATTTTTGAATCTTGAGAGTTTGTATTACGCCGCGAAACCAATCACTGTTGCGCGGTTCAGAATCCGATCTGCGCGGCGCGCAACGGTTCGGGCGTCAGCGCATCAAGTGCGGCGACAAGGTGTTTCACCGTTTCTGCCTCACCCGCTCCGGCGCGCGCGGCTTCTTCCATCTCGGCCACATGGAATTGAAGATCGATCAGCGTCATCCGTCCTACTTGGGGTTTGAGTTTCGCGTACAACGCGATCGCAGGGTTGAGATGCGGCGGCGCTGCGTCGAGTTCACTCTCGGCGCGCGCAAGAAAGGTACACAATCCGGCTTGCGCGGCATTGCGTGTTGAATGAGGAAATTGCGCGGCGCGCATGTTATCCTTTGGGCGGATTTTGTTTGATCATCGTGACGACCAAGCAATCTCCTTCTTGCTTGTACTCGAATTTGGCATCGGTGGCGGCGGGATAATGCGGCTCGAGCAGCTTGCGCAGATATTCCGTGTCGCGCGCCTCGTCGGGTTCAAGTTCAAACAATTCGACCTGCTCGAATATCACCTTGGCTTTGGTCGGCGCAGGAACGTCTGTTGTCGGTGTAGTATCGGGTTGTTCGTTTGGCGCATCATTTGCGATTTGCATTGGGTTGTCGAGAGAAGGTGTTGTCGTTTCAGGATCCATCGAATCCTCCTTTGTGTGAAGGGATCAGAAAAGCGACATTTGCGCGCGTGCCACGGTCGCTTCGGGATTGGCATCCACTGAAACGGGCTGAACCGCTTGGCTTGGCGCATTCGTCGGCGAATCAATAGCGCTCGGCGCGGGGGCGGAGTCAGTTTCCGCTACGGCTTGTGATGCTGGCAGCGCAGGCGGCGCGTTAAGGTCCACTCTTTTGTTGTGCTTGACTCCGCGCGTCGCGGATGTTATTGATTGTCCTTTCGCTTTCTTTTCGGCGGCGCGTTTCTCGGCTTGGGCTTCAAGTTCTTCTTGGCGTTGGCGTTCCGCTTGGTCGGCTGCGGCGCGCTTTGCCGCGCGCTGAGGCAAATCTTGTTGCACGCGCGTGAGCAGTACCTTGATTTCTTCCGGCAAGCGTGGTTCGAGGTCGCTCCATCGCATGTTCAAGGTATGCGGCGGGTCCGCGTGTGTGCGTACAGACAGAAATACCTTTCGGGAAGCTGCCTCTTGTTCCGCACGCGGCGGCATGACTTGCAATGTAATGACCGTCGTGCAGCGATTCCAATCGTATGGCTCATCGGCGCGGGCGAATTGCCCACGCCGTGCCGAGAGATTCTCTGCCGCGAATCGATGCGTCCCTGCTTCGCTCATTTTCACAGCATCGGCTTTGACGACCTCATCCTCTTGATTCTCATTTTCAAATTCCGATGCGCTGTCGCCTGTATCGGCGTTGTCATCAAGAGCAATTTCGCTCTGCGACTCTATTGCTGTTTCCGAATTGAGCAACGCTGCATCGCGTTCGTTTTCAGTATCGGGCATCGCGTTTTCCTTTCTTCTTTCTCGCAGGGGTCACAAAAAATCTCACGTGAAACCATTGCGAGAAAATTGGCATCGGATTCCGCTCATCACTTGGTGATATGCATCGGCATCAACACATGCTTGTAGCCGCTATTGGCGACTTCGCCGAATAGCACCGGGCTGGCGGCGGTGCTGCACTGGAGGACTATCTGGGGCGCGCTCACGGACGCGACAAACTCTTTGACGAATTTGCCATTGAGTCCAATGCGCTGCGCGGGTCCGTTCACCGCCGCGGCGAGCGCGCGAACCGTATCGCCTCCTTCCGCCGAACGCGCCGTGATCCGCAGCAGCCCAGCGTTTTCATTCTCGCCGGGTTGCACGTCGAGGATGACGAGATTGTGCGACTGCTTGGCGAAGATCATGGCGAGGTCCACCGCTGCGCCGAATGCGCCTGCATCCATAACCACGCGCGTCGCGTGAGTTGTTGGCACGATCTGCCGATAATCCGGGAAATTGCCCTCGATGAGCGAGACCACTAACCGGTAGTTCGGCATGGTGAATTGCGCGTGCGTTTTGCTTGCATTCACGGCAAGGGTCACTACTGCATCCTCCGCGACGATCTTTTCAAAGTCGCGCAGCGCTTGCGCGGGAACGATCACGCGCTGCGCCGTTTGTACTCCCGTCGCCGCCTCGAGTGCGCGCAGCGAGAGGCGAAATCCATCTGCCGCCGCAAACGCGAGGCCATTCGGATTGAGCTCGAATAAGATGCCGGTAAGAACCGGACGTGAATCGTCTACTGCCGCCGCATAGACCACCTGTCGCATCAATCCTTTGAATTCTTTTCCCGCCAACTCGATTTGCGCCCCCGTTTCCCACGCGGGGGGCTGCGGAAACTCTGTCGCGGAAAGACCTTTGATGTTCGTGACAATGTCGTCGCAGCGGACGCGCAGCGTTTGCAGAGCGGCATCCACTTCAAAGTTGACCGTTGCATTTTGAGGTAAGTGCGCGATGAGTTCGGAAAGCGTGTCAAACGGTACGGCGATGCTGCCGGGCGAATTCACCCGCGCGGCAAGCCATGCGCTCGACGTCGCATCCAGTCGGCTGGTCGAAACACTGAGTTGTCCAACGCCATCCGTTTGGTCAGTTTGCGGTGTCGTACTCAAGAGAGCACATTTGAGTGCGGGCAACGTCGTGCGCGCCGCGACCGTGTGTTTCACATTGCGCAGCGTCACCGCAAGCGCGGCAGGCGCGCACACCGCGTTCAGCGCGGGCAGCGTAGGAAGATTGAGCGGAGCATTGATAAGCGTCGCATTGGAGGAAGATGGTTCGGTTGTGTCTGGAGGAAGCGTTTGTGGCTCTGTGGTTTGTGCGAGCATAAATGTCCTTTCGTTAGGAAAATGAATCAGCCGTTCACTACAAAAGTGAACGGCTGTACCGCAAAACAAGTTATCGCGTTCAGACGAACGATTTGGTGTCTGACACAGATTACCCTTATTCGTTCGCGACAGGTTGCGTGTCAAAGAGAGGTAAAACTGCGCCCTCGCCTCCGCGCTGTGCAGCATCTTTGTCCCAATACACCAATTCGACGGAGCCGTTGTGATGTTGAATTTGCACGCTGGCTTGGCGATGTCCTTCGCTATCGGGAAATTCGATCAGCAAGGCATCGCGCCTGCGAAACAGAAGCGCGCACACGATAGAAACGTCATTCTCATCGTCATGCAATTCTTGTTCAATTGGCAGACTGCGCCGAACTCGGCGTTTTGGGTTTTTTCTATCACTATTCGGTTGAATCATCTTCCGACACATCTTCTTCCACTTGCGGATAGGTTTCGAAGCTATCTGCGACGTACTCGCCTTCCGGCAAATTCGCCTCGTGCGCTTTTTTCTCTGCTTCTTCGACGCTGTTTGCTTCAATACGCAACCGCGCGTACATCGTCCAATAACAATCAATTGTATAGACTGGCATGGATTGCTCCTTTCTGTTCGGCTCCTGCTTTATTGAGAACTGCCCGACCTATGCGTGCCGCGCATGGCGTTGTTTGACGGCGCGCGTGCGCGCAATTTGGTTGTCTTGAGAAGGATTGGGCGTTTTCGACTTGATCGCTTTGAGAACGAGCCGGACGCAGCTGGGACAATGATCTGGGTGCATGCTGTTGTGCGTGCGGGGCTGGTTGAGAGAATAAGCCGGAATCTTTGCGCTTCGCATCTCTCGCAGCTGCTGTTCCGCGTCGGCAACGCTCAGATTATGGCTGAGGATGGCGAACGTATCCTCTTTTGTGTCGTACGCACAAATGAGTTTCATGTGTTGTCCTTTCGTTGGCAAAATTGAAAAGTTTCATTCCTTGACTATCTCTCTCGCAAGAGAGTGTACGCGAGAGATGTCCACCCCAATCCATTATGACTCGTCATCGCTCCCTACAATCTCCGGTTCGGAGTTCATGTCCTATTTGTCATTCTCTTCCTCTGAATCGCGATCGTCGGTTTCTATTTCTGGTGGCATGTCCACATCAGCGGGTAAAAAGTAGAGCGCGTCGTCGGTGTAACGCAAGCTGTAGCCCCACGTTTGCATTTTTGCGGCAGCGCCGCGCAATCTATCGTGATTTCGGATTTTCCTTGCCGCGCTGTACCGGATCACCACAATCACCCGCCCCGCTTCGTCACCATACCACCATCCATATTCGCGATCGGAAAAATACTCCTCCCACAACCGCGCCACGTTTTCTGGAATCGGATACCCTTCCTCTTCTTCAGCGCGATACCCCTTTGCCCAAAGCAGGCGTTTCGCCCTTTCAAAATCCTCGCGCTGAATGGGGTAATAGTTTTCCGCGCGTCCGCAATTGAACGTGACGATCAGCACCGCCTCAGGATGTTCGATCACACGCTCGTTGACGACAGTGTGCCCTTGAATGATGACCGCCGCGCGCTCGCCGCCGCGCGCTTTCCAAAACAGTTCTTGATGTTCTTGCTCTTTGGTTTGAGCCTTGAGCCAGCCGACGGACGCGGATTGCGCAGTCAGCCCGCCGCGAGCGAGAGACTTGAGGGCTTCGCGCATGACGTTTCGGTATCCGTTTTGACGCGCGTGCGCCAGCAGTTGGGAGGGAAGAGCAAATTCATTCGCTTCCAACAGTTCGCGCACCGCCTTGCGGAAGGGGTGTTGGAGTGCCGAGACTACGATCGCGGAGTAGATGCGTTGCGATTGACCGGTCAGCATCTTGCGCACGCCCGCCTCCAACGCCGCGCGCACCAACTCCGGCTCTTCCACATGCTCGCGCAGCGCGTGTTTCATTAGCCGATCCACCAGAGATTGAAGGGTCTCTTCATTTTCTTGCAGCGCGCTGCCATATAAACGCTGTGCGAATTGGGTCATTTCCTGCAAGCAGTGGTTTAACGCATTCTCAGCATCTTCCAATGTGCGCGCGTTGCCATGCGGATGAACCAACATCGCCGCGAGCCGCTGCCGCGCCGCCTCCGCGTTCACAGGCGGCAGCCTTTCGCGTTCGCGCAGCAAATTCCAAGTATCGGCGATGCGCGCGACGACTTTGGGAAAATGCTCGAGCAGCCAAAGAGGTGTGATCCGAAGAGAGGTCTGTGTGGCGGAATGCAGAAGTGCGTCCGATGTTACCGGATTCGAGAGTCCATCGGTCTCACCGGCAAACGCGCGAACAATTGCCGAAGTGGGAACTGTCGATTGCAATGTGTCCACCGTCATCAGCAGCGTCGCGGTTTGTTCGACGTTACCTCCAATAGACGGCGACTGGACCCAGAAATCCTTGGCGAGACTCGGTTCGGATAGCGCCAAGATGAATCCGAACAAGTCACTCGCCGCGTCCTCCGGAGCCGCCGATTCGGTTGCCGCTGGAGTAGTGTCGTCTCTTGGCAGCGCAGCGGGCAGTTCCACGGGCGTTGTTTCTGTCTCGATCCCAAGCAGCATCGCTTCGAGGAATGATCCTTGCTGCGATGCAGTAATCGATTTATGCCGTGTCATGCCGCCTCGCATGTCTCGTGTGCCGACGCGCTCGGTTTCGCCGCAGCAAAATTTGTTTCGGAAGGAATCGTTTGTGCCGAAATTTTCCTCCTCGTTCGTGAGGAAACTCAGCACGAAAAAAGAGTTGGTTGGGTCCGCACTGGGGACATTCGTACAACCCGCCCAAACCGCTCGCGCGGCAGTGCGGATTCCCACAGCTAGGGCATCGGACCGCGTGTATCATCTGGACACCTCCATAAAAAAACACGCGTGCGGTCTGATTGAATCAAATCGCACGCGTGTTTGCATTCTTTGGCTTCGTCTACGACGACGCGTTTGGATTAGAACGAGAGTGGGTTGACGCTGGCTCTTGTCGTTAGCGAAACTCGTCCGTCAGTTCGCGATGACGCGCCACGCCACAAGCTCAAAATATGGGTATGGATCGGGGTCGGGTTTGCGGCGCTGAACTTGAACGTGCGGCTTTGCATGCGGATTGAAACGATTTGGGTCACGCCGCCACATGCCGCGATGGCGATACCATCCTTGATGCTCAATCTGCCCGTAATACATCCCTTTGCCCCAAAATAGGTTGCCCATGAGCGCGCGCTGTCGAACCGCCAATCGAATGGTGATGACTTTGCGTCCCGACCCCATATCGTCCCAGCGATGCCAGCTCAGACAAACGCCCGCGCGTCGCACGCATCCCTCTTGCATTCGTAGTAAATAGTTCGCTAGACGTTCCGCCTTCGTTCCTAGAACGATGCGCATGCATCCTCCTCCCCTGCTGCGTTTGCTTCTGCTGGAGCAACAATATCTTGCATGGTGCCAAGATCATACTGTTCCAAGTCCATTGTGTCAGGGCGGCAGACAATCGCAAATACGCGCAGTGAATCGGTTTGGATGACGCCCACGATGCGCCCCCGCGGTGTCATCTGCTTTGGCGTCAATCTATGCCTTTCCAATTCCGCGCGCATGAAGATGCACTCCGCACGCGTCGCTTCGTCCTCATAGATCATGCTCGTCCCTCCTCTACGGGGTCGCGTCCTTGGCTTTGTCACGGGTTTGAGTTCGCGAGTTCTCGAGGTTCGTCGTCTCGCCATGCGAGACAATCACACACGCATTGTTTGTTCCCGGATAACAGCACACGCGTTTGCCGTTCGCTCGCGAACGAATGCAACAGCAGCCGCATAGGTATTTCTTTCCGCACACGGCGCACGTATAAAGGCGCGTGCGGTTGGCGCGACATACCGAACAGCGCATCCGCCCTTCCTTTCTAAAATAAAGAGTCCAGCATTTGGATCATGCTGGACTCTCTTTCGCGAATTGATCCTGACTGGCGAAATGGACTCGCAAGCATCAAAATACAGATATGCCAATCAGAAGAGTGTGGCTTGATAGCCCGTTGTGAATTCTGATGTGTTGATTAACTGACCAAATAGGGGATCGTCTGTCGAGGATGATATCACTGGTGGCAATGTGGCATTGGGTTCGGCGGCTGATAACGTCTCCGCGATTTCGGGCGCAGTCGCGCGCAGCCATTCGGTTTCTTGCGCGCGTCGTGCGGCGGCTTCCCTCTCTTTTTCGTGAAAGAGTTCGTGCAGGTCTTGTACTTGCGCCGTACCTTGCAATACTTTGCCGAGTTGACTCAGCACGTCGTCGGCGCTGGCTTGGCTTGCCATGAGGGACGCTTCCAGACTGTCGCCGTTGACCTTCACCGCCGCAGCCACTTTTTCCATGATCAACGACACGGCTGCGCTCTCCATTGTGTTGCGATAGACCAGATAGTATGCGTGGACGTCGTTTTGTTGCGTCAAGCGGAGCGGCCGCCGCAGTGCTTGTTGCATGGTATACGTACTGTAATTCGGCTCCGCAAAGATCATGGTCGGAAAGTCAATCAAGTCCAAGCCAGTGCGAACGAGGTCCATATTCGTGAGTAGAACCTTGACTCCACTCTGCACTTGCTTCGCGATCCACGCTTCGCGTTTGGTCGAAGAGATGCTGGACTTGAGGACCGTTACGGGCAAGCCCGCATGGGCGATCAATCTGCGGAGCCGTTCGCTAATATCGCGCGTGCCGGTCTGGCGCAGATAGATAATCACACCGCGTCCTTCCATCACACTTGCTTTGGTAATCCGCAGCAATTCTTGTTCTTTCGGGTAAAGCCGGTCTTCGCCTAATCCTTTCGCCACCGCAATTACGCCGCCCTGTGGATCGCGAACGATTTCCTCGCGATGCCCCGAGTTGACGTAGCCCAGAAGAGATTGGAGATACGCTGACAGAAGGCGTTTCGGACTCTGCCCGCTCTCGCGCAATTCTTCGAGTGCTTTTTCCAGCTGAAGCTGCAGCTTGGCATACTCCTCGCGATGATCTAGAGCGAGATCGAGATCGACCAGATGCTCTGTGAGCGGCACGAGATCGTACCCGAGGTCGGCGAGCTGCACGAACGAGGTGTAATTGAGGAGCCGAACGATCAGTTCGGGAGAAATCCCCGGACGTTCGCGCACATAGGTGCGGCTGCGGCGTTTCCCGGTGTAGACCCCAAATTCATCTTCATCGTCGGCATTACCATTACCTTTGAAGGTGACTTCTTCGAGGATGCCGTAGCGTGCTACAAAGCGCTGCATCTCATTCCAGCGATACTGCGCGGGAATTTTGGGATCAAGACGATAGAGCAGCGAAAAAAGCGTCGAACTGTAGCCGCCAAAGATGGTTCCCGTCATTCCGAGTGTGTGGCGGCATGCCTGCTGCAACGCGCCCAATGCGTAGCCTACGTCGGTCGAATGTCCCTTCGCCTCGTGTACCTCGTCAGCTAGGAATAGACCAAAGAAGCCTCGAAGGTTTCGGCGGATGTATTCCGCAATCGGATAGCGAATGGTCCGCAAGCGCGCTACTTCCACCTCACGCTTGCCGCGTTGGTTGAGATGGATCATTTGAAAGAACGGGCTGTGACATTGGGAGCAAAAGCGTTTTTTGTTTTCAAAGTATTCTGGAGTGGCGAGTCGGTCTTCGGCGTCGCGTGCCTCCGCACCGCAGTGCGCGCAATAGATTCGCTCGCGAAGAATAATGTAGCCATCTTCAATGTTCGGGATCATACGGAGCGATTGAAGCGAAGATTCGGGGCTGGGTTCATAACTGTGTCCCGATGACAGATACGCCTGTTCGAGAAAACGCGGAGAAAAAGCATCTTCGATCTCCGCGTCGTCGTACTCTTCCTCCTCGCGTTCCGCATCCCACATCGCATCTGGCTCGCCATCCGCGCCTTCCGCGCCCTCGATCCACCGCGGCGCGTGACTTGCAATCCATTTCCACACCAACGGCGCATCGAGGTCTTGAACGTCTTTTTTGACGAACTCGAGCTGTTGCTTTTGTATGTATGCAGGTTCGGTCCCCGAGCCGAGTTTCGCCATTTCTTTCGAGCAAATCGCAAAAGCTATCTGCTCGGTCGGCAAAGTTTTCACCGTTCGCGCAAAACGCGCGACGTCGGCAATGCGTTCTACGATTTCCACATACGCGCCCGGCAGAATTTCCAAAATCTCGCGCTTCCACTTGGCAACCAAGTGCGCGGGACACATGACGAATACAGGATTCGCGTCTTTGCCCATCAGCGCCGCCAGCGCGGTTGAAATTGTGGTCTTTCCAACAGACATTTCGCCGACCAACACAACATTCTTTTGCTGCTTCAAGAGAAAATACAACGCGGTCGCGACGTGTTTTTGCGCTTCAAAGAGACCGCAGGTATTGCGGCGCGGGAGGCGACGGTGCGCGCTGAGACGGTTGAGCAGCTGCACCTTTTCAGCGGGTAGCGTGGTCTCATAGTCCATGTTGTACACGGGAGGATAAGAATCCAACACCTGCTGCAACAAAATGGAATTCCACTTTTCGGAGAACGCGGTTAACTTGCTCGTGTCGTCAATGTGTTCGAACTCGCCGGTCTTGAGGTCCAGGACGACCAACTCGGTCACGAACGTGTCGGTGACGCGTTTGGCTTCTTCGTCTTCGTTTTCGACTTGCTTTTTGTACGTGCGCCCTTTGACCAGGATGGACTCACCGTCACGCTCGAGTCGAATGTTTTGGACATATCCGGCTGCGATCAGCGAAATGAGATGTCCTTGTTTCAAGCGCATCAACGGACGAAATGAATCGAGCTCGGTTTCGGGATCAAAGTGTTCCTGCCACGCCGGCGTGGTGCACGCGCCGCTTTCTGCCATGAGCGCGATCACTTCGGCGTCCGATAAATTTTTCGCGTAAAAGTAAAAGTCGGGAACTTCGTGGGGCGAGGGAATGAGGTATTGTTGGTTTTCGTCCGGGGTTTCAATTAGCACTGGTAGCGTTCCGGCGCAGGCGCGATGCAGCGCTTCTTCTTCCGCCGCGGTGTCATCACTCGCAGTCGCGCGCTTGATGCCAAATACGACGATCTGTCGAAAATCCGCATATTCGGGATCGGGGAACCGATAAGCGCGCAGCGATCGATAATTTTTTGCCAGATACCCGGCGATCTTGGAACCGATCACGTGTTGGGGCACGATGTAAATCAGGACGCCATTGGGGGCGAGAAATTGAGTGCAGTGGGTGAGGAATTTGTGTTCGAGCCGCTTGCCTTGCACCACGTCGTACGGTGGATTGAGCCACAAGAGTTCGAACGCCTCGCGCGAAATTTTTGCCATGTCCACGTCGTCGGCAATGATGTGATCCATTTTGTATGACGCCTGAGTCGCGCGTTCATAGTCGAGCTCGACGCCGTAGGATTCAAGATGAAAGGTTTCGGCAAGGTGTGACGCGGCAACGCCTTCTCCCGCGCACGGATCGAGCAAACGACCGCCTTCTGCTTCTCTCCGCAGATGGTTGGCAATCCATTCCGTGACGCGCTCGGGAGTCGGATAGTAGCCCGCCTTTGCTACAGAAGCTAAACGTGCCATATCTCTCGGCTCACCGAATCATTCCTTGCTTTAAACCAAACTCGACGACGAGCATCCAGTACGTGAGGTCGGTCAACACGCGCCAGCCGCCGCAGGCTTTGGCTTTCAGAGTGGTGATCAAGCGTTCGCGCGGTGCCGCGAGACCTTCTCTTTTTTCAGTTCGTTCGGCAAAGTTCATTTGGGTTCCGGCTTTCCATAGATAGTCCATCCATTCCAGCGTGAGCGGGAGCGCGAGCGCCTTGTTCAGCATGCGAAAGAACAGACGCAGCGGCACGGTCTCCGGCGTTTGGCTCAAGACGTAAAAGCAATCTTGTCCCGGCTGCATGAAAAGCAGCGACGCCTGCGGATGCAGCAGCGAGGTCGAATACAGGCGGGTCATCCCCATTTGCGTTTCCACGCGCACGTACGAGGTTTCGCGCTCGAACCGCACCGGGGTTTGGTCGATCTCCAATGCGCCGCCGCCAGCGAGCGACGCCCACAGTGACCGCACTGCTTGCTGCGGACCGCCAACATAAAGCCAAATGACCTGCCCCATGTTGTCTACTGCGTATCCCGCCGCGTGTGCTTTAATTCCCTGAAACGATGCCCAGCCGCACACTTGCGGTGTGTGACCGGGTACGCTCGCTACTCCATCAGAAATCATCATCACTTCCTCCTCCTCGAGAACTCTATTTTCTTTTTGCAGGGTATCGCTCAACTCTCCACTACGCGCGCATTGCCTCAATCACGAGTTCGACATTCATCTCGCGCGCGATCAATTTTCCGAGTTCTATTGCGCTCTCGTAACTGGCGCAGGTATGGGTTTGAATGTCCCCGCCATCGTCGTCACATAACGCGACCACCCATTCGGGAATTTCGTCGCCGATGTCGGTGCTGATACCGCCGCTGTACGGACCGTCTACGATGACATATTTGACATGGGTCAAATCGATTTCATTCTCGATCATCTTTACCTCCTGCTTGGTGAATCACTTTCCAATGGGAATGCCAATAGAAATGCCCATGCCAGTCTATTGAGTCAGACTGTCATGGGCATCAAGGATATTGCGCCCGGGGCGGCAAGTATGGCTTATCGGTGCTCTTGGCGCATGGGGTATCACGCGTTCGCTACTCGTCGCAGCATCGTGATGAAGATCCTCAAAATCGAACTGAATTGGGCGGGCGAGATTTAGATGCGGTTGATTGCATTGCTTGACAAAGGATTCCCGGTCTGCTATATTATGAAGCAGACTATAATAGTCTGTTGCATAATATGTCAATCATTAATCGTAAACAAGAGTTCACCGAACTCGACCAAATCGCCGCCGAACGCGGTCCGCAGTTTGTGCTGGTCTATGGACGCCGCCGCGTCGGCAAGACCACCCTCTTGACCGCCTGGGCAGAACAATCCGGGCTGCCCACCTTTTACTGGGTCGCCAAACATGCGCCGCGCCAGGTGCTGATGTCCAATCTCGCCAATCACATTTATGGCTGGGAGCATCAATCCGATGCCGGCGATGTGGAAATTCGTCCCGCCGACTGGGATACGGCGCTGCGCATGTTGGCGAAAGCCATCGGCTCGCGCAAAACTGTCGTCATCTTGGACGAGCTGCCCTACCTCTTGGAAGAGGACCCTGGCTTTGCTTCCTACCTGCAAGCCGCGTGGGACCATCATTTCAAACAGACACAGGTGCGCTTGTTCGTCAGCGGTTCCCATATCGGGATGATGACCCGCTTGGTGCAGTATCAAGCCCCGTTGTATGGGCGGTTCACTGCCCAACTGCCGGTGCAGCCCCTTTCCTTTGCCGACTGCGCCGGTTTTCTGCCCGACTATGATGTTCATAAACGGCTCGCGGTCTATGCCGTTGTGGGTGGTATTCCGGCATACTTGGAGCGTTGGAACACCACACAAGGGTTGAATACCAATATCGAGCGATTGTTTCTGAAACGAACGGGGTGGTTCCGCAATGAGCCGATGGTGCTCATCAGCGATTTGACCCAGCGCGAAACCGACAAGTTTGAAATGATTCTGCGCGCGATCGCCAATGGCAATCACATTCGTGACCGCATTGCAGATGCGGCAACCATTCCGACCGAGTCCCTCAGCCATTATTTGCCGCGCCTCTTGGATTTGCAATTGATTGAACGGCGGATTCCCGCCACGGTGCCGTTAGCCAAACGCGAGATCAGCAAAGAGAGTCGCTACTTTCTGCGAGATCCGTTCCTCCGGTTTTACTATCGCTTTGTCGATCCCAATCTGCACTTGATCGAACAAGACTTGTCGCATCGGTTATGGACGAGCATGCAGGAAACGTTTCGGGCGTTTGTGGCAGACACATTTGAAGAGCAGTGCCGCGTCTGGGTACTCAAGCAGGCACAGCGCGGGGCCTTGCCGTTTGAGCCGGATGTCGTCGGAGGACATTGGGCACGCGATGCGCAAGTCGATGTGGTCGCGATCAATTGGCGCGAGAAACAAATTTTGTTGGGAGAAGCAAAATGGGGCGAAGGCAACGTTGCGCGTGAGGTCATTCGGGAGATGGTGGCCAAGACGCCATTAGTGGTGCCCGAACGCGGGGAAGGATGGCAAGTGCATTATGCGTTCTTTGCGCGTGAAGGCTTTACAGAAGCGGCGCAAGAAGAGGCAAAACAACATTCGAGTAGGTTGGTCATGTTCGCAGAGATGGAGCCTGGGCTGAATTGAAAAATCGAAATCAATCTGCTCCAAAATCATGATGTCCAGTGCGGGTAGAGCAATGCATTTTCACGCAGATGGCAAACATAGCCGAAAAATCCGTCCCCTTGTTTTCTACGCCCCTCGCGGATGATCAAGGCGAACTCGATGTGAGGACGCCTCGCACATTTTGGTGCGAGGCGTCCTGATTTTCCGTATCCCATTTTTACGCGGCGATGTCTCCATAGGGCGGAGTCGGAAACACCCACGCATGCATTTTCGCCACCGCTTTCCGCAACTCGATTTCCGGCGCAAACAGATTGATCCAGTCAATCTGTGGATAAATTGCAAGTCCATACACCACGGCACCAATTTGCTCTTTTCGCAGCGTCCAGATGATTGCTGCGCGCGTCGCCGGCAGCGTCGGACCGTTCGATTCTGGATCGATCTGAAATGCCCAGCCCGCCCGATTGAGTTCTGCGAGTTGCAGAAAGAATTCGTCCATCGCGCACCTCCTGCGCGCATTATAGGACGAACAATCGTTCTAGGTCAAGGGATAGGCCATTTCAACACATCGCGCAGCGCGCGAAACAACACCTGATCCCAGCGCATATTCGCTTCATCGAATGGCTGCTTCCAGATAGTCGGGTCCACTTCTTCCATTGCCTTTTCCACTTTTTCCGCGCTGTCGCCGCGCTGCAAGCACAAATCACCGGGCAGGCGAATAAAGAGGAAATAGTTATCGCCGCAATCGCCGCGCGGAAATTGGTACGATCCTTCCGAATGCATGCTTTTCGACGGATCAAAAATCGCCTTGCCATATTGTCCCGCCAACATCGCGAGTGACAAGAGCAAAGCCAATACGAGCCATATACGAGAATTTGGGCGAGTGTACTTGGTTGTGGTCATCATCTTTTCATTTCTCCTCGAAAAAGAATTGAGGTAGGAGCAGCGTTTTGCCACTCCTACCTCAACTTATTCTTGACAGATTTGGACTCGGACTTACGAGTCCTCGAAATTTTGTACGCGGTACAATTTCAATTGCCCTCGTGTCGTGAAATGACAATGACGGCACACATTCGAATGCGTACCGTCATTGGTGTTCGAACTTCAGTTGGCAACTTGATCGTGCACTTGAGCGAAACAAGTTCGGGCGTGAGGGATGTTCGATCACCTGCCGCCCTGTTCAATGACCTCTATGACAGCGTCTTCGCCGACAATGTTTTGCACCACTTCGGATACCTCGTCATAGTCCACACCCTCTGGCGCGGCAATTTCAATGACCTCTCGCGAGTCATCAAACACAAGTGCGACTGCATCATCGCCCGGATTGTCTGCGAACAACCCCATCAGAACATGAACGTACGCCGCGCCAGTCTCTCGGGGCAGATCTTTGAACCGAACATAGACGCGGCGTTCTGTACTTTTTTCTCCGCTCCCATCGTGGTTCGTCTGCTGAACATCACCCGGCGCTTCTGTTTCGCTGCTCTCTCTTTCTTGAACAGCTATTGCCGCATTGTCTTGAGTTCCAGTCTTGCACTCTTGGTCGTCGGGCAGTTCTTCAATAACTGCAACGGGATGTGCGGGCGCGGACGCCATCGCTGCCTCGGGATATGACACAATCTCTCTACCGCGGGTGCCAAAGACCGATGCAGCGCGGCGGCGTGGCGGCGCACTCGTCGTTTGGGCGGCAACTTCCGGCGCGTTGCCAATATTCACTTTCCCCACACGGCGCGTTGGCATCGTCGCGCGCAACGGCTCTGCGCTTGGGTTGAGTGCAGCGTCCTCCTCAGCAGTCACATTCGTTTCTGCTTTGTCGTCTTCTAAAATACCTCGCACGTCGTTTTTTCCGTGCCCATCATCATTTGCCGTTTCTGCTGCTGCTTGCATCGTGTCCGCCCCCTCGACTAATCGCATGTCATCACTTGCAAATCGTCGCACTCCATCTTCACCCGAAGCGATTGGTGCGACGCCTTGCGAACCCGCAATGTGTATCTCGGACTCTATGGGCGATGACGTGCGAGGGGTTGAGCAAAAGGGCGCGCGGTCTCCACTTCGCTCGACTCTGCGTCCTCAAAGAACCGACTCAAACGCTCCACGAGGAATGAAATCTTCTCTTCGCGGGTTTGTACACGGCCTTCCACCAACACCGTCACTCCCTTGCGAAGTAATCCGACAAAGTTAGTGTAGGTTCGTGGGAATAGAACGAGCTCGACGTCGCCTTCGTCATCCTCGATTTGGACGAACGCCATTGTCTCGCCTTTCGCTTTCGTTTTCGTGGTTCGAACGTTTTTGATTACACCCGCCGTCGTGACCAGTCCACTTTTCTGAGTCGCAACGCATTCCGCCAACGCCGCCGATGAAAGGATCGGAATCGTACGCTCGCGCCGCGCAAGCTGCAGGCGTTCCACCAGATCCTCCGAAAATGCGACACCGAGCAATTCGCGCTCGCGGTCCGCTTTTTCCGCGTCCGTCATGGGCAGCACTTTTGCAACCTCCACACCTGCGAAATCCTGCCCGGCACTGCCAAACAGAGACATTTGTCCATTGGCGCGCGTCGCCAGAGCGGAGACGCTTGCACCGATAAGCCGATCGATGCTTTTCCGCATTGCTGCGCGCTCCTCAAGCGAATCCAACGCGCCTACCTCAATCAGAGATTCAAGTCCGCGGCTATTCACTTGTTTGAGCGGCACACGCCGGCAAAAATCATCGAGCGATTGGAACGCACCGCCCTCTTGCCGTGCAGCGACAATCACACGCGCCGCGCTTTCGCCTACATTCTTGATCGCGCCCAACCCATAGCGGACCGCGCGTCTCTCGTATTCGAGGGTGAACTGCACATCGCTCGCGCTCACATCGGGTGGAAGCACTTGAATGCCCGCGCGCTGCGCCTCCGCCACAAGCAATGGAATCTTTGCGAAATCTCCAGATTCGTTATTGAACATTGCCCATTGGTATTCCAAAGGGTAATGCGCTTTGAGGTACGCGGTTTGGCACGTGAGCGCGGCATAATTCGCCGCATGCGCGCGGTTGAACGCGTAGCGCGCAAAAAACTCGATATCGTCAAAGAGTTTGTTGGCGATTTCGTTTGACATGTCCGATTGCAGGGTCGCCCCGCGCACAAACTTGTCGCGCTGCGCCAAGAGTTCTTGTTTGTTTTTCTTGCTGACGGCTTTGCGAAGCGTGTCGGCTTCTCCGCCGGTGAAACCGCAGCAATCGCGCGCAATCCGCATCACCTGTTCCTGATACACCATGATGGCGTAAGTCTCGGCGAGAATCGGTTCGAGGGAGGGATGCAGGTACGTCACCGGTTCTTTGCCGTGCATGCGCGCGATGTATGTGGGAATGTACTGCAGCGGACCGGGACGATAGAGCGCGATCGCGGCGACAATATGCTCGAACCGGGCCGGCTTCATTTCGACCAGCACTTTTTTCAGCCCTTCGGATTCCACCTGAAAGATTCCGAGCACATCGCCGCGCGCCAACAGCGCGAACGCCTCCGGGTCTTGAATGGGAATGTTCGACAGATCGAGCGAGACTCCGTGCTGTGTGCGCACCATCCCACATACCTCGCGCATCAAACGCAGCGTGGCGAGCCCGAGGAAATCGATCTTGAGCAAACCGATCCGCTCGAGCTCGTTCATCGCATATTGCGTCACGCGCACGCCATTCTCGCCGTTGCCATGCAAAGTCCCGCGATGCAGCGGCGCGTATTCCACAATGGGTTGATCTGCAATGATCACACCGGCGGGATGCGTCGAAACATTCCGCGCCACGCCCTCCAGCGGACGCGCGCTATCGATCAGGGTCTTGGCGCGCGGGTCATTCTCGTAGAGCGTCTTGAGATTCGCGGTTTGCGCAAGCGCGTCCGCGAGAGTTTGTCCCGGCGCGGCGGGAATGAGCTTGGCGATGCGATCTACCTCGGAAAGTGGATACCCCAAGACGCGTCCGACGTCGCGCACTGCCGCTTTGGCTAACATCCGACCAAAGGAAGTGATCTGCACGACATTTTCTTGTCCATACTTGGCGACCGCGTATTCGACCATCCGCCCGCGCGCGTCGTCGGAAAAGTCGAGGTCGATGTCGGGCATGGACACACGGTTGGGGTTGAGAAAGCGTTCAAAGATCAGGTGGTTGCCGAGCGGTTCGATAGAGGTTATGCCGAGCGCATAGGCGACGATGGAGCTTGCCGCCGAACCGCGCACGTTGAACCAAATCCCGTTTTCACGCGCGTGACGAATGAGGTCCCACACGATGAGAAAGTACGTGTCAAACCCCATCTTGTGGATCACGCCGAGCTCGTATTCCACGCGCTGCCGTACGACGGCGGTCACCGGCTCATAGCGGCGAGCAATCCCCTCCTCGCACAACGCGCGCAAATACGTTTCTGGAGAATGTTTTTGGGGAACGGCAAAGTGCGGCAGCCGATATCCTTGGAAGGACAAATCTACATTGCAGCGTTCCGCAATGGCAAGCGTGTTGGTCAGCGCCTGCGGAACTTCGTTCCATAGCTGCGCCATTTCTGCCGCAGAGCGCAAGTAATAATCACGGCTGGTCATTTTCAGCCGTTTCGGATCGTCGAGCGTTTTGCCGGTCTGGACGCACAGCAAAATGTCGTGCGCTTCGGCGTCTTCTGCGCGCAGATAGTGCGCATCGGTGGTCACGATCAGAGGCAAGCCGGTTTCACGGCTCCATTCGACGAGCTGGCGGTTGATTGGTTCCAGTTCGTCCAACCCTTGGTGTTTCTGAAGTTCGAGGTAAAAGCGGTCTCCAAAAACATTGTGATACCGTTCGAGTGCGGCATACGCTTCGCTCTTGCGCCCTGCCCGTAATAGGTCTGGGATTTCCGCGCTGAGACAGCCGCTCGTGCAAATCAATCCCGCGCTGTGCGCTGCCAGGATTTCCTTGTCCACGCGCGGGTAGCGATAGAATCCATCCAGCTGCGCCGTCGTTGCCAGGCGCATGAGATTCTTATAGCCCTCTTCATTCTCGGCGAGCAAAAGGAGATGCCAGGGATCGCTATCCAGATGTGGATCGCGGTCGCCGCGCCCACGCCGCGCGAGGTACGCTTCCATGCCGATAATAGGTTTGACATTCGCCTTTTTGCACGCGGTATAGAACTCAATCGCGCCGAACATGACCCCGTGATCGGTGAGCGCGATAGCGGGCTGTGTCAGTGTCGCCGCGCGTTCGGCGATCGCTTTTACGGATGGCAGCCCATCCAGGAGAGAGTACTCGGAATGAACATGCAGATGTACGAATTGATTCATGTCAGCTCCGTAGTCTCTATACGCGAACGTGCGGCGCGAGGCGGCGCAGCGACACTTTCGATTCGCGGGCGCGCAATACGGCGGCTTCGAATGTCGTTGCGTTGGCGCCTTCCTCTGGATGCCCGTTTTCGTCCAAGACGAGATTGAGTTCGCGGGCAAATTGTTCCATGTGTCCTTCGGCAATTTTCGCGTGTTCACCAAAGAAAATCTGTGCGAACTCTTCCATCAATTTGAGGCGTTCATAATCTACATCTTTGCTGCCCTCGGTTTGGCGCAGGATGTAGCTGCCATCTACGATCGTAACCCCACGGAAAAAGTGCCATGGTACTTCTGGTTTGATGGGCACAAACCACGGCAGCAATCCCCCCGCGCCACCGATGGACTCAAGGTAGCACCCCCCCTCAACAGGATAGCCGCAGCCGCGTGGACCCACTTCGCGTTCGACGACATCGCTCATGCAACCTCCAATTCTTTCTCATGCACGATCACAGCTTGTTCTTGAATGCGCGTTACGCGTGCGCCTTTGTAGCCCCGTTCGGCAAGGTCCTGGGGCACTGTCTCCTCATTCGGTTTAACGTAATAGGTGCAGCCCGTTAAGTACACATAGCCAAAAATTCCATATTCGAACGTGATGCGAAATTTTCGGCAGACTTTGTTCCGAATCGCGGGCGGCAGGTCCAGAATCCGCGACGGTTCGTGGATATACTCGCGCCGCAAAATTTCCTGTACCTCACGATCCGCTACACCGGCGAGATATGCCAGCACGACATCGTAATTCCCTTTGCCAACGTGCATCACCGCGCGGTTATGACCCAAGAACGCGCGCGAGATGCCGCGCTTGATTCGACGCGCGTCAAGGTTGTTGGAAATGCGATGCGAAAAACCCATACGCTCGATTTCTTTAATCAGCACTTGAGGCGATGCCCAATATTCCTCTCCGCAAGTGACCAGAACGTCGACGGGTTCTTCCACCTCGATCAGCCGCAAGAAAAGCATCTCGCGGGGGGTGAGCGGCGCGAGTTTGTATGTGCCCGAATCGTCGCGTTTGGGCGCGCCAAAGATCAGCATGTACCCATCCTCACCCTGCTGACTAACATCCACGATGCTGCCGACATCCCCCACAGACATCGGACCAAAACGGCGCGTCACCTGATACCGACGCGCCATCAGTTCTTCGACCTCGTGAAGCGTAAAGAGTTTGCCGTTTGTCTTCATAATCGTGAAGGTCTAGTCCTTTCTGCGTTTCAAATCGGTGAGCGTTCACGCCGCTACACGTTTCTGTATCGCGGCGCGATTCTGAATGCGTTCACCAGTTTTTACACACGCCATCGCAGCACGCGCGTTGCTTTGTCGCAGCTGCGATTCAATCTGTGCAATTAGCGTGTAGAGCAGCCGCGCGAGCTGTCGCAGCTCGGATTCTCCGACACTCTCGTCGCACTGATTCGCAAGTACGACGAGTCGCTCGGCAATTTCTTCAAGGGCTTGAATTGGGTCGCGCGCTTGCTGTTCCGTGTCCGCGTGTTGTTGACTCTCGCCCAACTCGCTCGCGCGAAGAAAATTCTGATACAAATTCCCGATATTCGGTTGGGAATTAAATTTGCCATTCGCGCGTTCGCGCGTTTTGTCGTCTCTTTCGTCGTCACGATTCCCGTTGGCTCTTGCTTTGTATGCCGCATCCAATGCCTTGAACGCGCGGCAGACCATACGGACCTCGTTCATGGACGATTCTTCCACCTGCTTGCCGCGATTGCTAGCGAGTCTCGAAAGTTCCGCCCACGCTTCCTTCTGTGCTTCGGGATCGAGACGTAGTAATTCGCGCGCTTGGGTGAAAGTGACGTTTCTCCACTGCAAAGCGCGGCGGATGGGCGCGATCAATTGGAGCATGTCGAGATGCTGATACACATAGCCGACGCCTTTTTTTATCAACGTCGCGATTTCTTCCACACTCGCACCTTCGTCAATCAATTGCTGATAGCGCAACCCGCGCGTTACCGGATCCACATCGCTTTGAACCTCGTTGGAAACCAGCGCGTATTCAAGATGCGCGCGGCGATCCCCAGGATCGAGGTCTACAACTTTGATGCGAATTGTTTTTTGTTCGCTCTTGAGCGCGGCAAAATAACGATGTCGCCCGTGAATCAAGAGATAACGCGGTTTGTGATCCCTCACAGAGCTTGCCCCGAAGGACCGAGAGGTTCGGGACAAGTTTTTCCCGCGCTTGGCTTTTGGCGGGTCGGGCAGCGGAACGACGACGATTTCTTCCTGCATTCCGCGTTCTTGGATGGACTGGGTGAATTCGCTTTCGCCCTGCCACTTGGTCAATTTGTCGCGCGGATCGACGACGATTTGACTCAACAGCACTTGCATGGTGCCCGCTCCGTCTCTTAATCGCATGGAATTTTCTCGGTGCCTGTTTCGAGGATGCGCTCGAGGTATTCCCTCGCGTCTTCACGATCACATTGATACGCAGCGCAGAGGATTTCGAGCGCGGCGCTAAAGTGCTTCTGTTGAGCCAGGCGAATGATTAGTCTGTTGAATTCTTCAAACGGTAATTCGACCAACCACGCCCGCGGCGCTTCAAACGTAATCAATTCGTCCATGGATTCCCTCCTGGGTGCAGCCGCGACATCGCGACGCGATGCCACGCGCCTAACCCTTTGACGGTGTACAGCTCGCGGAGATATAGGGTTGATTTCTATTCGTAATGACGGAATCCGCCCGTGATAACAGGATCTGCAGGCGGAACAATGAAAATGGGATAGGAGATTTGGATGGGGAGATGGTCGCAACGTCGCGGCGCAACCAGCTGCTCAACGAGTGGAAAATCACTGACAAAGATGGAAACTCATGTACGCATGAATATTTCTCGAGCAGCGCGTTCTCACTGCCGCGTGTTCTATGGCGCACTCCTAAATCATTAAAGGGAGTCCAGACCTGACAGGTTTTGGACGCGGATTCTTTGGCCGGCGCGTGCGCGACAAAAACCTGTCAGGTCTCCATTTCATCGAATAGGAATTTGCTCTAACCCGGCGTTGAGTGACGCATTTCGGATAAGGACTGCAAAAAGGGATGTAGTTCTTTGGCTTCCTCGGGAACCAACTGAACACTTTCCATTCCGTGCGCGTTTTGCACAAGGATTCCCTCTTTGCACTCGCGCACGCTTGTGACCGTCCAATACACGCGGCGCTTGACTCGCGGCGCAAGCGTCAGTTCGAGTTGATACACATCCTGCCATTCGTTGTAGCGCGAGCCGATCAACATGCCGCGTCCGATTCGCTCCGCATGTCGTTTGGCTTCTTGCGGTCCCGCCGCCGCGACCCAGCCGGGAATGACAAAAGAAAATAACCGTCCCTCGTCTTTGATCGCGGCAACCCCGTTCTTGTTCTTTTTCTTTTTTGCGACAGATCGCTGAGGCATGAATACCTCAATTTTGTACGAATAAATCGCCACGCCGATGCACCTCATCCGATTGCGAGATACCCGTTCGGATTTCTCGCGTTTTTGCTTCTTATTTTACAGACTGACCTTGACCGTTTTTGTACAGCATCCGTCGCGTGCGATCAGGGCGATTCACTTCATCGCATTTTCCTGCAGAAACAAGCATGTCCCGAAGCATTGAGCGAAATTGAGCGATCGGGAGCCGCACTGCTCCGCTCCTACTCGACGATCACTTCTCCAAATTCGGCGGCGTGGAGATTGCACTCGGCATCCGCTTTGCCGCCCGGACGCGCGCTGTAGAGGAGGATTTCTCCGCGCAGTCCGCCGACACAGCGAATGACGTGCCGCCCGACGATTTTGTTTTTTCCTGCAATGCGCTCCGCATACGCTCTCGACCAAAGCACGACAGTTCTGCCTTGCGAGGTTTCTTCATGAATTGCATCAGCCAGTTTGAACCGCACCGCTTCGATGAGATCAATTCGGTCTGCGCGTGTGGCGAGATGAATTCTCAGACGGTGCAGCAGGTCTTGGACGCGGGCGCTTGCGTTGGCGCGCGCATTGGCGCGTTCGACCAGTCGCTCAAAGCGCGCTGCCGCGTCGCGGTAATTTTGGGCGAGCTCGTTCGCGTCCTTCCCACGCAATGTCGGATCGCCTGACACAATGGCTGCCCGCGCGCCCAATTCACATGCAATCACGCGCGCAGCGATTTGGCCAACGGCATCGAAATCGGTGACGATATAAACCCGCTCGAATCGTTCGAGCGCGCTACGTAAATCCTTTTTCAAGTACGAGCCGAGCAAACACACGGCAGGCAAATCCCACAACTTGAGCGTGAGCCAGTCGAATGGACCTTCGCATACGAATACGCGCTCACGCGCGCTAACTTGTGCCAATCCGAACAGCGGTTTTGGCACACCGCTCAAGCCAATGTATTTCACTTTTTGTTCGGCACGCGTGCTGCGCCCAACGAGATAGAGGGCGCGTTCGCCGTCGAGATCGGGAATGATGAGCCGCTGGCGAAAGTATTCGCGCTCGCGACCGCGCTCGTCTTGGCGCACGAGTCCCAATTCTTGCGCGAGAATTGGAATCCATTTCCAACCGCGAAATTGAAAGTAGCGGCGCAGTCCCTCGCCGTCCGCGTAACCGATGTGAAACCGGCGTACCGCTTCGCCGTCAATGCGCCGTTCGTCGAGGTATCGCAGCAACGCATGTTCGCCTGCCAACGCCGCGCGGTACACGTCCTTCGCCAGCGTGAGATACGTGTAATGTTCTTCCGTGATTTGGACAACGGACGCTGATGCCGTATCGTTATGTGTGACGGGTTTTGCTTTTTCTTTCGAGGGAACAATGGACGCGCTTGCACCTGTATCTAGAAATTGCAGCGCGCTTGTAAAATCGAGACCTTGTTTGAGCATGACCAACTTGAACACATCGCCGCCCGTTTGGCACGCGCCGTAACACCACCAGCGTCCTTGTTCGGGATAGACGACGAAACTGGGCGTATCTTCTTCGTGCAATGGACACCGCCCTTTGAGCAAGCGCCCTGCACGCATCAATTGGGTATAGCGCGCGGCGACAACCTCAATCGGATTCGCCGCGCGCACACGCTCTTTGCGCTGTTCCCAGGACTCTGACATGCATTTATCCTTTCACATCAACAGTGTGCGTTCCATTTCCCCGTCTATTATAAAATGCAAAACGCGCAAAAACGCGCGTTTTGCATTTTAGTTTTGGAACTCCAACGCAAGAGCAACGCGGCGTTACGTGTGACGTGATGACATTGTCGCGTCCGAACTATCTCTGGAATGGAATAGGGCGCGACACCCAAAAGATAGTTACAAACGCGAAGTACATTTGTGAAAGTTGGGCTCAAAGGGCTTTCCTGTCTTGCCCAACTCTGGAATACGGTTACTTCGTCCGCCGTAACTCTGGAATGTGGGGATTGTCTCATGCCCGTCTTTCACGCACAGATCTCATCTGTAGGGTGACTTTTTCGCTTTTTCCTGCGATATCCGTTTTCCAGACTTACGGCGGATTTCATTCCATTCCAGACTTACGTTGGACGTGACAGACATTACGAAAATCCTAATCCGCGTTCGCGAAGCGAGACAAACCGATTGCCTTGCGAGACGACGATATGGTCAGCGACATCAATGTCCATTAATTGACCCGCTTTCACAATTTCGCGTGTAATGGCGGCGTCTTCGGGACTCGGCGTGGCGTCGCCGCTGGGATGATTGTGGACGAGCGCGATGGCGGTGGCATTCCAACGAATCGCTTCACGGAACAATTCCGCAAGCCGAACGACGGTAGTGTGGACGCTGCCTTGATACACCGTGACAATTTTGATGACGCGGTTCTTGGTATTCAAAAGCACCACGCGCATCTGCTCTTGTTCGAGATATTGCATCTCACTCACCAACGCGAAAATGTCGGCAGGGCAACTCACGCGCACCCGTTCTTGTTCGGGAACGCTGATTCGTTTCGCAAGCTCAAATGTTGCAGCGAGTCGGCGCGCGCGTCCGAAGCCAATGCCTTTGTGATTCATCAATTCGCCGATGGGCAGCCGCGCGACTTCACTGATGCCGCCGTACTGTTCGATCAATCGTTCCGCTAAATCCACCGCGTTCTCGCAATGCGGCGCATCGCCAAGCAGAACGGCGACGAGTTCATGATTGGCAAGAATTTGCGCGCCGCGTTGGTCCATGCGAATCAACGGGTTCAGGTCGGCTGGCAGTTCACGCAAGGTGTGCATATTATCCCCTGAAAGTTCACGCTTGAATATCTTGCAACAAGTCGTTCAACAAGCGCGGATTACGCTGCGCCAACTCCTCCAGTGCTTCTCGCTGCGGTTCGGGCAGCGCGTCGAGATCGTACCGCGCCGCATACGCAATAAAACGCGCGTCGTCCAAATCTATATAGTACGCGCCGAGCAGCTCGCAAAGTTGTCTGCCCGACGTGCGGCGATCACTCTTTTCGCGCTGGCACTGCGCGCAGCGACAATTGCGCGGGTGCTGCGAACCTTTGGCGCACAATGCCAACTGCGCGAACAAAAATCCGTATCCGACATAGCGCAATTTGTTCATGTCAATTTCCTCCCAACGCAAAAAGAGCGGCCGCAGAAATTTCTGCGGCCGCTCTTTTTGAAATTTGTGGCGAACTTTTTAGTTGGCTTCTTGTTGGAGTGAAACGTCTTGGTGTTCTGTCTTGGACAGATACTTGCGCCAATTCACCGGCGCGGTATCGTCCCACGTTCTTGGAAAATCGCCGTCGCACGCAAAAGCATATGCGACGGCATCGGGCAAGTTCGGGTTGTAATACACGCGGAGCGAATAATAAGAACCAAAGTCATGTTCGTTGCGATGCGGGCGAAGCAATACGCCGATAGGCGGCTCTCCAAATTTTTGAATCAAGAGCGCCTTTGTTCTTTTCACTTCGTCTTTCATTTTTTGCAGCGCGTCGGGTTCACCCACTTGCGCGCATTGTTCTTCATACGGCACAGTATCGAAATCGAACCACTCCATGTTGGCTGCCATTAACACATTGTCGGTCAGCATTTCAGACCTCCTTAAAATGCAAATGAGGACGCAACTCGTTGAGAGTGCGCCCTCATTTGGCGAATCGAATCTGTTCTGCGCTCGCGCGCTCGGATTGGTACGGCGGCGCATGACTGCGCGTTTGGATGAGATTAACCCATTCTCGGGGGATTTTGCCAAGAAAGGAACTCGGACCGTGTTCAACAACTTTGCCATCCTCTCCCATGCGCGCCCGCGCGTAGGTGAGGTAGAGTTTGTAGCACGCACGCGTCACCGCAACATGCGCCAAGCGGTATTCCTCTTCCAATCCGCGCTGCGTCTTAACCGCTCGCGCGTTTGGAAATACATGTTCCTCTACACCGACTAGAAAAACGACAGGCCATTCCAATCCTTTCGCGGCGTGAATCGTCGAAAGCGTGATAAACCGATCATCCTCTCCAAAACCCATCTCCGCGCCGCCCAGTTCCATTTCGCGGTAAAACTCGGCAAGTGGGTCTTGAGCGCCCTCATACCCGGCGAGCATGCTGCGGAGCATTTCGAGACTCAGCCGCTTGCGTCGTCCTTCGAGCGAATCGCCCAACCACTCGAGATAGCCCGTGCGTTCGAGAATCCATTCGAATTGTTCCGTGATTGTGCCTTGACATTCCTGAAGGTCAAACAGCAAATTGAGAAACGTATTGATTCGCTCCTGCACCTCCTCGTTCAAATCCTCGCGTTCGCTCGCCGTCAAGAGCATCTCGGCGGAGAGACCGGGATTTCCTTTTTGAATTTTTCGCAACACCGCGCGCCCCAACCCGCGTTCCGGGCGATTGAGAATCCGCAGCACCGAACCAATTTCTTGCTGAAGCGCATCGGGTGTGGGATTGGTGTAATACGCGATCCGTAGATACGCGAGCAGATCGCGAATTTCTGCGCGGTCCATGAAAAAGCGATCGCCGACGATGCCATATGGTATGCCCGCGTGCAGAAACGCTTGCTCGATGACATGCGCTTGCGCCCAGGTGCGGTAGAGAATCGCGAGATTCCTGCCGCGATAGCCGTCCGCGAGCAATCGCTGCGCCTCGCGTGCAACAAAGTCGGCTTCTTCCCATTCGGTCTGAAATTCAGTGACCTGCACGGGCTCACCGACTTTACGATGCACGTTGAGCGTCGGACCGTAATTCCATTCTGCGACGAGCGCTTCGCCCGTGCGCACGATCGCTTCGGTTGAGCGATAGTTCTCCAGCAGCGCATACTCTTGAATTTCGGAAAAATCCTCTCGCAGATAGCGCAGCACGGTTTCCGTCTGCGCGCCGCGCCACGAATAAATCGCTTGCGCGTGCGAACCAACACAACAGAGATTGCGGTGTTTCCACGCGAGCATTTGCACGAGTCCGTACTGGGCGATGCTCGTGTCTTGAAATTCATCCACCGTAATGTAGCGGAAGAGTTCTTGCCACAGCGAGCGCACGTCCTCGATTTCTAGGAGCAAGCATGGTTGATAGATCAAATCATCTTGATCGAGCGCATTCGCCGCGCGCATCTTGTCGAGGTAGCGTTCAAAGATGCGCCGCATCGTGCGATTCCACAAATCTTCGCGGAATTCGTCGCTCTCGAAATCCGCAGGCGTGATGCGATTGTCCTTCCACATCTTGAGCGCATCCGCCGCGCGCTGTGGATCCCAAATACCTAAATTCGCGCCGACCTCTTGCATTGCCTCGACGAGTACCTTACGCGCTTCGGTTTGGTCATAGACGACGAGTTTTTTGGGATGGTAGCCGAGGCGATCCCCGTACGCTTGCAGCATCTTGAGCCCGAGCGCGTGATAAGTGACAGCGGTGACTTGCTGTGCGAGGTCTGCGCCAAGAAGTTTTTCCAGCCGCTGAACGATCTCGCGCGCTGCCTTGCGTGTGAAGGTCACCGCGAGGATCGAGTGCGCCGAGACCCCACCCTGATCGATGATGTAGGCAATGCGATAAATGATTGTGCGCGTTTTGCCGGTGCCCGCGCCCGCATTGATGAGCAAGGGTCCGGCGACATGTCGAACGGGAGCGATTTGGCTTGAGGAGAGATCGCTCCAATCGAATGGCGCCGAACCCAATGCAGCCAAATCGAGATTTTTGTTTTCCATGCCGTTCGACGCTGGAGAGTTTTATTTCCGCCGCCTGTTGCTCACCTCCTTATTCCTCGTCCTCAAACCATGCGTTCGACCCACTGACGCGATCCTCATACGCTTGTTCGAGATGCGCGTCGGGCTGTTGCAATTCATACGCGCGCTGTCTGCGCCAATACGCGCGATACGCCTCTTGAAGTTCGAGCATGGTTTTGTAATCTGTGACGCGCCCGCTACTGCCCATCGACTTGCCATCGGGAAAGTGCGCGGTCGCATCGGCAAGTTCGAGCCATTGCCGCGTTACGGCGTTGTATTCTTGATAAATCCGATAAACCACATAGTACATCCCGGGCAGCGCGCGATTTGGCAGCACAATCACCGTTCCAGTGCGACCATTAAAGGTCTCGGATTCTCCGTGATGTCGCGTCCGCGCAGTGTGCGTCGAGTCGTGAGCCATGTCAGCCATTGCTTTTCACCTCCACAAAAAAATGCGAATTGTGCGCCGTACAATTCGCATTCGGATTGATTGTTGATTGGGATTCATAAAACAGAGACCCCAAGTTTGTTCACTTGAGGTCTCTGCGAACTGGTATGTAATGATCTCGTCGCGTTTTTCTTTGCAAAAGTTCAGGCAAATTATCTGTTGTGTTTCGCCGCGAGCATCAAATGCCACGGCTCTTTTCTTTACGCGCCTGCCGCGGTGTGAACGGACCCTTGGTTTCGTCAATCAACTGTTTGATGTAGTGATAACATTCCGCACAGATCACTGTTCGCTGCTTGTCCGGTTGGATATAGTACGCCCATTCTTCATCGGAAACCATAAAGAACTCGGGCCACAACGCGCCGCATTTGGAACAAATCACGGGATAGAGAATGAATGGGATGCGACCTTTCGCGTTCAGCAGCGCTTCCCATTTTTTCGCCTGCTTGTTCGTCAAACCATCGTGATAGATTTCGGGCGGAAGATATGCTGTCGTCTCGTCATACCTTTCGGTGTCGAACAAACCGAGATGCTCGTAGCAACAATCGCAGGTGATGAGCTGCTGTCCGCAAAAGGGGCAATCCTCCATGTCGCAGCCCAGCGCATGCAGTTCGCCTTCGCGCGCACCGCAATCGCCGCAAATGGCTCTGACGCGACGATGATTATACTTGTCTCTTGGCATGATGTGTCTCTTTCCGCGCCGCCATTGTATCACCAACGAACATCGCACACCTTTCAAGATTCATCCCAGGATTGTTTTCTCCATTTGCATTTGCATCACGAAGAGGGAGCGCCGTCTCCACGCTCCCTCTCGCCATAAGCGAAACCTTACGCAGCGTACTCTTCGACGTCGATCACTTCCAAACCTTCCACTTGCAGCAGTGCGCGTGTTTTGTCTAGATTGTCGAACACTTGCACCGAGTACGCGTTCTGTCTCGACTCAACTAGATTTGCTCCGAGCCGTTCGATGGCCAGATTCTGCGCCTGTTGTTCGAGACGATTGAGAATCAGTTCGGCTGCATCGGATTTGGTGACATAGATACGCCACCACACATTCGACAGCTCGCTCGCGCTCGAATCGTTATCAACTACTTGTTCCGCAGCGCTCTCGGTTTCCAACTCCTCATCTTTAATCTCCACAACACGCGCATCATGGCGCTCGCGTTTTTCTTCAAATCGTTTCTCGCGCCGCACGCGTTTTTGTGCGCGTCGGCGAACCTCTTCTTGGTCCTTTTGCTCTGTGATTCGCGCGCGCTCGCGTTCAAAGGCGGCTTGCGATTCCTCTTGCGCATTGCGCAATTCTTCTTCTTCCGCTTCCATCTCTGCTGCTAATGTCGCCCACTTCTCTCGCTCGCGTTCCTGACCCCGCCACACTTGATTCCAGCGGTCTTGGTCTTGCGCGTATTTTGGCTGCTCCCAGAATTCCATCTTGACCTGACCGTTTTCGTCCAGCACACCCGTCGCGACCAAGAACCACGCGCCCTTTTTATCGCGGCGCGCAAGCGTGAGTTTGCCCAAGTCGGCTTTGATTTTGGCGGCGAATTCGGTCCCTTCGCGGCGCAGCATCAACGCCACCGCACGTTCAAGTTTTTGTCCGCGCTCTCGCATGCCTTCTTTCGCTGCGTTTATCACTTGTTCCATCCGCCGCCGCAGCGCGGGAATCCGATTCCATTCTTCCGCGTACTGTTGCTGCAGGTCGCTTATCCGATTCCAACCGCCCAGATGTGATGCCCAGACCTCGACCTTTGCCAATGCCGTTTCGATTTCCCTTTGCCGACGCGCCGATTGGATTTGGCGCTGCAGTGGTTCAACCTGTTCCCTTGTTGCACCACCGTCCGCCGCGGCTTTCAAGAATTTCTCTGCAGCGAGAACGTCCTTGCGTGCGACCGCTTGGCGCGCGGCTTCAAGATTCGCTGGCGCATCCATCTGCAATCGCAGACGCTTTATGAGGGACGCGTGCCGTTTCGAGATTGCATCCATCTGCGCTTCCTTGCCCAACTGCGCTTCAACCTGTGCGACAACATGGGGAAATCGATCTCGACGCACTAGCAAATCCCGCAGCGCATCATGCAGTGCGACACATTCCGCCGCGCTGCCGTCACGGAGGTCTTTCAGTCGCCCTGCCCATTCGGCCCCACCCGTCTCAATCTGCTTGAGCCGCCGCGTGCAATCCTCGCGCGCTGGCTGGAGGGCTTGCATCTCCGCGTCGTACGGCTCGCGCCGCGCGGCGCGTCCCGCGTCCAGCTGCGCGCGAGTGTTCTGAATTTTCCCAAGTTGAATGTTCAGCGCCAATTCGATATCACGCTCGAACTGCGCGCGATTCTCTGGAGAAAGTGTTTCTCCTTTGCGTGCGAGTTCGGCGGCTTTGGCTTTGACATTTTGTTCTTGGCGTTTGAGTTCGGCATAGTGCGGCGCAAATTCGGAATCAATGCCCTGCGCATCGGCAAGGATGCGTGCGAGTTTGTCCTCAATCGTTTGGAATTCCGCTCGCGCGGTATCCAACTCGTCTTGCGCCGCCGATTCCGCCGCGCGCAGCGCTTTCTCCAACGCGACTTCGACGTCAACCACGCGCTCGTACGCTGCCAGCAAATCTTTTTGCTGATACTCCTGCAGCACATTTTGTTCGAGCGACTCGAACGTCAACTCCACCACCTCTGGCTGCTCGAACAGTTCCGCGTTCTCGTTCGCCATCGCGCTCATCAAGATGGCGAGATAGCGGTCCAAACGTGCATCGGCATCGTGTGTTGGAATCAACTGAGGATTGGAGGTTATAGTATCTTGAGTTGGATTGGTTTGCATAAACATTTTCGGTTCCTTGTTGGACTGCGCCTTGCCAACCGGAATGTTCGGTTGCCGACGCGCAGATTTTTGGGAATGAAAAAACGCAGAAGCGGCTTTATCGCCACAACTGCGTTTTTGAACATTGGCGCGCCGCCATTGCACATGCAAAGGGCAAACTTGTTTTGACGCGCTCAACTGCCCATGATAGAATGGGGCAGGTCAATTTGATGCTGAACACGCATGTTTGCGCGTTCAGCACATTGAAAAAGCAGAGCCGTCAACTCTGCTTTTTTGTTTTGTGTTTTCTCTCTTTTGGCGTCGTTCGACGTTCCGCTTCAATCGCCGCGAAACTTTTCGCTCGTGTTTTCTTGCCGTCAGCGACACGCCAATGATTCCCTCCTTGCATGAAAAAGGACGCATCGAATCTTGGATGCGTTCTTCGCCATGAAAATTTTTTCGTTTGCTCGCGATCTCTGATGTGACAACACCTTCACGCGCCCGATCCATCGAGAGGGCTTGTCGCGAACCGCCTACACGGATACGATTGCTCCATCGCCAAATTCAACAGTGATGGTCCGATTTGTTCTCCGCCTTGCGAAATGTTTCGAGTGACATCCTTCTTCGAATCGCAACGCACATCCAATACAGAGCACGGACATTCAACTCGCAATGGTTTCTCTGCGATTGTGTCTCATCCTTTACAGGCGGGCGCAACATCGGCTGACATGCGTACTGCTCTCTGGCACCGCGGTGCCACAACTTTTGGGCAGACGATATTGGTTTCAAGAAAAAATGGAGGAAAAGCGGCGAATAGAACTTACGTTCTTTTAGGGAAACATCAATCACACTCGAAAGAACTTGCTCTCGCGTGTGCAGAGGACTCTTATGGGGTTGTTTTTCTTCCGCTTGTTTTGGTTGACTAGACCTTGGGAAACGACACCGCCGCGTAATCCATCGTCGTCGGAAGAGTGCGACGCGCCTCTTTATAGCATGTAGAGGAAACTAATTTATTTTCAGTGTGAGTAGCATATCAAAGTCCGATCGCCGCGTCAATAACTTTTGATACGAGTTTTGAAAAATTGGATCGAACAGTTTCGGGGCGATTGTGTGGTGGGATAACAACATTCTTGCGAATGCCGCGAAAGATGCGGCGGCTATTTCAACGAATAGGAATCTGAAAGGCTAACCTCTTTCCTCTGAGGCTGCCTCGCCCCAAATCTCTGCATTGCTGAGCATGATTTGAAGAAACCCAACCAGCAGAATCTGCTCGAAGTGATATGAGGGGGATGGCATCAGAAACAATTCGTTTGGGAAAAATCGTCTTCCCCAACACGAAGCAAGAAAGCCAAAGAGCAAAAGAAATTGAGAAAACCAAGGGCTTGGATAGCGAGAAATTCTCAATCAGATGGCGCAAGAAAATACTCAATACGAAGAACGAATCATCGAACCGAGGGGAATGAAAAAGAGCAACCGGTTGAAATGGTCTAGAGCAAGTCGATCAGCATCAGTTGAACAAAGTGGATGAGCACGGGTTGACCCCACGAACAAGAGAAACTAAAGATTCAGACCCAAGCAACCAAGCCCAAGAGGTTGAATAGAAGATTGCATCAATTAGAGAGAAGGGGTGTCTGTTCATTAAATAGAAATACATATATATGGTCGCAGATCTTTTTCGGGGATCATGCTTATTTTGCGGGCGATTTTGTTCGTCGCGACGAATTTTGATGTGAATCGACTTGAAGAATTGATGTGAATCGACTTTAATCGGACGCGTCATACGCGATAATTTGTCAGCAGAAGATTATACTTGGTTGATACATTCTCATTTTGTATGGACGCTGTTGCCCGGTGGGTATATACCAGACAGCATCGCTACAAATTCGTTGACACCCGTGCGTCTGGTGAAATGTATCGGGAGTGGGTGTTGTGCGTAAGTATCCGTCATTTCGACGACCGCTGCGTGAGCAGGGCAAGGGGAGATTGGTACATTTTCATGCTTAGTGGCACACCCCAGTACGTGTGCACTTGGCAAACCTTAATTCCAGAAGAATTTTTGCGCGCTTATTTTGTCAGTCGAAAGTCAATGAAACTGTCCGGCTGTATTAATATCTTTCGTATAATCTTCCCGTTTATAACTACGCTCCGCCTATGAAAGTATCGCCGCTCCCGTGAATCCACTCTTTACAAGGTTCGAGCGTCCATCCAGCTGAGTATGAAGCGAATAATCTCCTTCAAGTCGCGATTGCCATCTACAACGAGATCTGCGTATATTTCCAAGATTTCCTTCACTTGCGTTTCCGTATCGTGCTTCTCAAGAATTTCAATCAACGAATCTTCGGAGACACTTCTCTCGCGTAGGCGGACTTTACGAACTGCTTTATCCGTGGAAACATAGACAAGAAAGAGCTCTAAAGGTGCAACAAGACGCCGAAGAACCTCCGTAGCTTGTATATGGCGAATGCCATCAATTACAAGCCCGTCGCCATTCTGCCACCCGGCATCTTTCAAGACTGCGCTACAAAAATCCTCCCAACCGCCAGCGATTGATTGATTTCCCAAAGACTGAAGAACTTCCCGAGATGTATGGTCAAGGTTCAGTCGTTGGGCTTCCCTTCTAAGGTAATCACCAAAACTCGCAAATGTCCACCCAAGTTTTTCTGACAGCGCCATGGCGATAGTAGTCTTGCCACTTCCAATAGGTCCAGCGAATGCAACCCCTGCAGGTTTCAATTCGCAATATCTCCGTCTTTAAGATTGGCGTTCCCTCTCAAAATGACCCATCCGCGCCGGTCTTGTTTCGGAAATGGAACAGGTGGAATGGGCAAGACGGAGGTGAGTCGCATTAATGTTACGTATGCTGCCTCACTCCGTTTTTCCCAAAATTTGGGGTCTTGTGCGCAAAGGGCTTGAGCGAAATTTGATTTGAGATTTTTCCATGATGATGGGTCTAACTTGTAGAACCAAACTTGAGAAATTCGACATAAGCCGATGACCGGACCGCTAGACCGTTTCAGTAACATTACGTCACCCGGAACGACTCGTCCATAGGGCGTTGTGCGGCGCATCCCGAAACGAGAGTCCACGGTTTTCTTCCCCTCCAAGATGTATTGAAGATATGGTTCGACAAAAACTGCCAAGTGTAAACCGCTTGGCGAAAGGTCATCTGCAAGAATTTCGCTTATTGAATTCCTCCAATACTCATTTGCTGCTAGTGCTGGTATGAGATCTTCGGTGATAATCCGGCGCCAGTTCAGCATGTGAGACCTCCGCGGAAACCCTAATTTGAAGATAATTGAGTCTGATTATAAAGCATCAACTTGGCTATTCCGCAGAAACAGACCGGTTCCTAAGTGGGATAGCCGAGATGCGAGTCTTTAGATGATCACTTGTGAATCTGCCAAGCAGTTCGTTATTCCATATATCAATGGCAGATTCCTGTGAATCAAGCACCAAGGAAGCAATACTCCCTTGTCTTTTTTTCGTCGGACTAAAAACTTTTATTTTCAGTGGAATAGTCCGGAGCGGAAGCATAGGATCAAGTTCCTGAAGCCTATCTACAAAGTTTGCCATGTCATCTCGCACGTGTTTGCTACTCGGACCCGTGAAGGTCGTATAGCAGTAAATATCAATACCTAATGCCAATTGCTGTTCCATCAGAAGAAACTGCTGCTCAAAAAGGTCAGGAGGCGCACCCGTATTGAATGAAAAGCTCTCGGCATTGAAACCCTTGAAACAACAGACCTTACCATAGTTATGATAGTTACAGATTAAACTGTGGTCGGCATCGCTCAGGAATTGCCAAAAATAGTCATTGCTCAAATTGTCGTCAGACCACAAATATGTCTTCTTTGCCAGTCCTCGTGCTTCTAATTCGCGCATCATCCAGGGAACCCATTCTGGGATTAAGTCTGGCTGACCGCCACTTAAATCAATGACTTGTGGTCTGTCTTTTTCAGCCAAATAGAGGTCGACTAATTCTGAGACGGTAAGGAAGGATGCGAATTTCGGGTTGGCGGAGAGAAGATCAAAATCTACATAGCAATACCAGCAACGCCAATTGCAGATTGCATTCTGAAACACTTGTGCCCGTAGCACTTCTGCAGAAGGTAATTTCAGCGCTTTCAATGCAGGTTCTAGGGGTAAGGGATTCTCGGGCCAGCCGTGGTCCGTGTGTAGGCGGAAATGGCGAATCCTGCCAAAACCATTACAATTTGCAGGTTCAGTCAAGTCGCGTTCTTGATCTGTTCCGTGAAAGTTCGTGACAAGCAGTTTTTTCTCTTCCGAACGAATCCCGCGCGCGCGCAGTCTTTCAGAAAATTTGACTGTGTCAATGAATTTCTTGCCCATAAGCCTGCCTCAGTGACCTGCCTCGTATCGCCGGTACTCTTTCGCCCACTTCGGTCAAACTCGGCAAGCGGTCATTCACAAACATCATCGTCAATTCCACAAAATAATCGATCTGCTCCGAAGTGAGATCAATCCCTTTCGGGATGCCATGCCAATATTCAATGCATTTCCGGCAGCAACACGCTAAGGCGTGCTGTGCGTAAAAAATAATGTTTTTAGATTCTGGCGTTTGGCGTCCATCAAAGGCAGGGGATGCAGGTCCCACAGATTTGGTGATTCTTTTTCTAGCGGATTCGCGCAGCCCAACACGACCTTTCCGCCGGGCATGATTCAGCGCGAGTTCGTCTATCGGTTTGTGCCAGTTATGATGTCGAATCAGCTCATATTTTAGAGCTTCGAACGTAAAGTTAGCATCGGCAAGTTCACGTTTGTGTACACGCTCCCAATCGATCAGGTCAATGCCACAGGACCTACATTTTCCCCGGTCCACGTCTGCCATCTTTTTTGACTTGAGGAAGCAATGGAGATTCTCATCGCACTTCGAGCTTGTACACGAAATCTTCAATGGCTTCAGTTCTTTTGCTGTATCACCGCTCATGCGTGCTTTAACCTCCTATCCCGAGCGCCCGCAATAATATTCCTTGATCTTCAGCGCTTAACCGCTCCATTTTGATTTTCTGGAGAAGTACTTCGCGAGCGATCTGCGCTGGCGCGGGATCTGTAATTTGCAAGTTGTTTGCTGCACCCCACCAATTGATAGATTGAAGAGCAAGGCGATATGCCACGTAATTTGCTAAAACATCCACAGGCACATGCTCTGCCGCGGCAACCTGAAAGACTGCCGACTTGAGATATTCAACCTTACCCTTTGCAACTTCAACACAGCGGTCCGTAATCTCCTCTTCACGACCTTCAAGGATTACACGCGATGCAAATTCGCTAGCTTCGCGTTCTTCGTGCTCCCGTGCAAAAGGTGAAATCTCTTCGGGTTCAATAAATGATGTGCGATCTTTGGTCAAGTGCTTTGCCACGTGTCCATGCTCGTGTAAGCCATCGAACAGCCATCTCGCTTGATATGGTGTGACTTGCTTTAGCACAATAATACTCCGGTCAGACTCACGCCAACAGGCCCCATGAAACGAGCCAGAGTCAAAGAGCGGTAGAATTGGAATTCCGATATCCCAACTATACCTTGTGAAAGTCTCAAAACTCAAGACTCGGTATTTTGCAATAATTGCTTGTCTCATTTCGTCTGCCGATTTTGGACTCTTCGCAGATGGGAGGTGCTGGCTTGCGTGCAATACCAATAGAGCCAAATAATGTGCATATACTGTGTAAGCAGTTGCTTGGATTTCTTGAGTCTTGTTCTGCACCTTGAATTTGGCTGTATTGATTATCGCGGGATCAAATGCAAGAGTTGCTGAGCTGAGTACAGAATCTGGGCTCCAACCATATATGCGTCCAATGAATTTAGCAGCCTCTGAGAGAGCATCATCTACGTCGTTTTGTGGGTCGTTCAAGCGACTTAATAACTCACGCGGTAAGAGCCGATCAAGAATCCACTCTCTCTTAATACCGAGACGCTCCAATCGTTTTAGTAAATCCGTAAGTGAGACTGGCGAGACTTTAGTTTCAGCCAAATCTCTCAATGAGTATCGCATTGCTGCCAAGACCCCACTCAGCGTGTCAAAGGTAACATCGTGATGCCCTTTTTCAATTCGTGAGAGACTTTGAGGTGTGATCCCTGCTCTTTCAGCGACCTCTTTACTTGTTAGGTTCCGCTGCCTGCGCAACTCTCTCAATCTGAGTCCGACCTCAACAATTTGCTTTTGTTCGCTTTCGGTCCACATCTTTGCAAAGGCGGGATCGCTCAACAATCGAATCGTGGTCCAGGGGATTTCGATCTCGCCTGACGACGTGGGAACTACAATTTCATACGGATCAAACCTGATACTGTTCCATGCGGGACTCTGTGTACCGGGCGGCAAGAGTTGATCAAGCGCAAGTTCGACTCGAGAGCCATCCTCAAACGTCACCAGAAGCTCGCCATCGCGTACTTCAACCAAACTCATTCGCTGATATCTGGGATCACTCGATCTGTTTTTTTTCATCATCTGTTCGTCTCCGAATTCAGCTCACTCCAACGGCGGAAGATGGTATCGAGATTATCAAGTAATATTGATCTTCCAGATTTCGGGAGGGGCGGCCCCGCGATGTGAATCAGGATAGGGAGAGCCATAACTGTGACGCGCCCTTCCCATCGAACATGGCAATGTGGTAAATGGTGCCGTTGTCCGATTTCCCTATAAACATAAACGCTAAACCTGCCACTACGAATAACCCTCATCCGCGCCAAATATAAACGTATACGTTAATTTCGTCAAATCAAAGGAATTGCGGCGGCTTTGCTGACATAGAGGTTCGCTGTCCTTCGAAATTAGGATCTTTCATAAGCTCTACTTCGATTGGCAGTAGCGGGCGTGCGCGTTCTAATTGCGTGCATTCGGGCCACAGTGCAGGGGTGCCCAATCAGTTTTTATCGGAATTGTGCCACGCCAGTTTGCAGTCCGCAGTCAACAATATATGACTACAACTCGCGCCGGACGTCGAGTTGGCTGAAAGTCGTGGAACGTTTAGCGCGGTGTCTTGCATTGAAACAACGCTTCAAAATCATTGTTCGCACTGTGATTGCTAACTTCGTATTGCACAATCCTTTTAAGGTGGTTATAATGCAAGCGAATCGAAAAACCCGTTTACCTGCTCCATACCGCGCGGGATTCGTTTCGCCCCTGCGGGCGCTTGAACTTCACTCATGGCATTTTACCCGCTCAGGTCGCGGTACCTGGGCGGGCTTTGCTTTCACCCCATAAAGTTACTGAGGATACGGTGGACGACGTCAACGACGCAGTTGCCAAACTGATGGGGCAAAGAATATCGCTCGCCGGACACTTTGATGAGCCAGTCCAGATCGAGGCGGTTCGTCCACTCGGTTCCGGTGTGGAGCTACGTGTTCGCCGCGCCGACGGACAGCTTGAAGAGACTGTTCTCTCCGAATCTGAGTTCAATTCAATTTCTGCCACACAAATTGCAGCTGCTACCACACAAGCCCTTACACATCCCGACCACTTGAGACTATTTGTCGAGTCAGCGCGGATCCGATTAGCATATGCGTATGATCGACAATTCGCGGTCAGTCTATCTGGCATTCGCACACTACCTCATCAGATCGAAGCGGTTTATTTGAAAATGCTGCCTCAGCCCCGCTTGCGGTTTCTCTTGGCGGACGACCCGGGCGCTGGCAAGACGATTATGGCAGGTCTCTTGCTCAAAGAGATGAAGCTGCGCGAAGCACTTGAGCGTGTGCTGATCATCGTGCCTGCGCCGCTCACCATTCAGTGGCAAGATGAACTGCTGCGCTTTTTCGGCGAGACGTTTCAAATCATAACGGCGAGCAACGATCAGCAGCAATTGGTCAATCCGTGGCAGCGCGAATCACAGGTTATCACATCGCTGGACTATGCCAAGCAAGATGATGTGCGCGAGCGCATTTGGCAGCAAAGGTGGGATTTGGTCATCATTGACGAAGCGCACAAATGCGCGGCATACACCAAGCGCGCGAGCGGACGTTCGCCAGAAGCGGAAAAGACAAAACGCTATCAGCTTGCAGAGCGTCTTACTGCAGAACCCGATCGCCATATTCTATTTTTGACAGCGACCCCGCATCATGGCGATGATGATCGTTTCGGTCACTTTTTACGCCTGCTCGATCCCGACCTGTTTCCCGAACCGCATCGCCTCGGTGATCAAGCACAACAAATCCGTCGTGATATTTTGCGTCTCGGTCCGGAATGCCCTTGGGCCTTGCGGCGCTTGAAAGAGGATCTCCGCGATATGAATGGACGGCGGCTCTTTCCCGATCGCCACGTCCAAACGGTGAACTTTCAACTGAACTTTGAAGAGTTCAGTCTTTACAAAGCAGTCACGGCCTATATCAACCAATTTCTGCCGCAAGCAGGCGGGCGCCAAAAGCAGAACATTGCGCTAACGCGAACTGTTTTGCAGCGTCGTCTCGCGAGTTCAACCAACGCGATTCACGAATCGCTGAAACGCCGTCTGGAAAAACAGCGCAAATTGATGGAAGAGTTGGAGGCGCTGCCAGCGAATCAACGCGCGCGATACTTGGACCGCATTCGCGGTCGCCTCACCGATGACGAAATAGACGAAGATGATCTAGACGACGCAGCGCGTGACCGTTTGACTGACGAGTTCACAGCCGCAGTCGAACTCGACCAGCTGCGGGCGGAAGTCGCTGCCCTCAAAGATTTGGTCGAGCAAGCGCGCCGTGTGCGAGAACATGCTACCGACAGTAAACTCAACGCACTGAGCCAAACGCTACAGAGGGCGCAGTTTGCCGAATTGCAAGATGGTCGCGGAAAACTCTTGATTTTTACCGAGCATCGCGATACGCTCAGTTATTTGCAGGAGCAATTGGAACGGTGGGGCTATTCGACCGTAACGATTCACGGCGGGATGAATCCGCACGAACGCAAACGCGCGCAGGATGATTTTCACTACAACAAGCAGGTTTGCATAGCGACCGAGGCAGCAGGCGAAGGCATCAATCTGCAATTCTGCCATTTGATGATCAATTACGATTTGCCATGGAATCCAACGCGGCTCGAACAACGCCTCGGACGAATACATCGCATTGGTCAAGACCGCGATGTCTATGCATTCAATTTTGTTGCAGAACGATCCGTGGATGGGCAGCCAGTCATCGAAGGAGCGATTCTCAAGCGGTTGCTTGACAAATTGGACTTGATGCGCGACGCGTTGGGCAAGAACCGTGTGTTTGACGTGATCGGCGAAGTGCTTTCGATCAACGAAGTAAATCTGTCCGAAATGCTGCGTGAGGCGGCATACGATCCACGCCGCCTCGATGAGTATCTCGACCAGATTGATCGGATTGACCCAGAGAAATTGCGCCGCTATGAAGAGGCGACGGGGATCGCGTTGGCGCGCGAGCATATTGACCTCGAATGGTTCAAGCAATTTCAAAGTCGCAACTTTGAAGTCGAGGAACGACGCTTGATGCCCGAGTATGTCGCGCGTCAATTTCTTTCGGCGGCAGAGCAGGTTGGCTTAAGAGTTGAAACGCGTGCAGATGGATTTTATCGGGTCGAGCATGTGCCGCAGGATTTGCGCTCGGAACGTCTGGACGCGGTTCAGCGTCTGGGCAAGCCAGAGGTATCGTATCGCAAGATTACCTTCCACAAAAAAGCGTTGGAGCAAGATCAAGGACGGGACGCACTGCTGCTGGGTCCAGGGCATTCACTGTATGCCGTCGTTGATGAGAAATTGAATGCGCGGTTTGCGGACCTTCGGGGGGCAGCCAGCGTCTTTGTGGATGCGAATGCGACTGCGCCTTATCGAATTCACTTTATCGAGATGGAAATTCGCGGTGAGCCGTCTGCAACACGGTCAAATCCGACTCTGCATGCAGAGTTAGTTGCGGTTCGTGAAGAGAACGGAGAATATTCGCTTCTTCCTGCGGACGCGCTACATGATCTTGCCCCGCACCCGAATTCGCCGACTAGTGTTTCAAGCATTGATGTGCAGGGCGCAATTGATTTCGTCAAGGTGACGTACCAATTGGAACAACGCGTCAGAATTCAGCGCGAACGTGAGCAGTATGCCAAGGTCGTCGGCGATTATTTGCGCAAGTCATTCGACGCGCGCATCCGGGCATCCGAAAATCGAGTGATGACACTTAAAGCGCGTGAAGCGTCGGGCGAGACAGCCGTCTCGCTTGCCTTGCAGCAAGCCGAAAATGATTTGAATGATCTCAAAAGGACGCGTGCCGAACGAATGGCAGGGCTGGAACGCCTGAAGATTGCGCGCAGCGGCGCAGTTCGTCATTTGGCAACCGCACTTATTCTTCCCCAAGGTGAGATTCAAGCACTCGCTACCGAGTTCGCGGCTGATGAGCATGTGAAACGCGAAATTGAACTGGCGGCGATGAGAGTTGTAATGGAATATGAGCGCGCGCGGGGTTGGGAGCCGTTTGATGTCAGCGACCTGCATGATCGCTGCGGTTTTGACATTCGCAGTTTGGGTCCCGCCGATCCCGCGACAGGGCAACGACCTGTGCGCCGCATTGAGGTGAAAGGACGCGTGCGTGGACAACCAATTCGGTTGACGACGAATGAATGGTTAAAGGCGCGACAGCTAGCAGAGTCGTACTATCTCTATGTTGTCTGGAATCCGAAAGACGCTGGAGTGATGCCAAAGATTGTGCAAGACCCAGGTCACAGATTGGAAAATGTTGCGCGCGAGGTGCGGGCGATTAGTGGATATGAATTAGCGGCAGAGGCAATCGAACAAGCGGCGGAAGTAACTTGATCAGAAGGCTTTCTTTATCCCATTGTGTGGTGCTTCGGGTCCGTACCAGACACCAGACTTGAGCCACATCTCGTAAAATGCTAGCCATAGTGCGGTCCAGGGCACAATCGTCTTTGAGATAAAGCGATCCGCCGTCCAGCTTCTGTCATCTGGGTGGTACAGGCACAGTGAGTCGTCCTCATAGCGATGAGGAGCATTGGGTTCCAGTTTTGGAGATAAAATCCATACCTTTGGGGAGCTTGGTATTGGATAAATCACTTTAACAACATATAGCGATGAGGTCTCGCTCGGTTGCAATGTACCTCGCCAAGTGGGAACATTCCTTTCTCGACGGTAGCTAAATTGTGCAAAGTCAACGCCCATAATTGATACTTGCTGACCGATTGTCAATTTGGGCGAACGCACGCGCATTATCTCTCACCATAGAACCTTTGCGGTTGAGCCTGAACCGCGCGACCTTCGGGTCTTATGGTTTCTACTCTACCTGAAGGCGTTACAAAAATACTACCCGCTACTGCGGCGGACTTCAGGCTCTCCGCTTTGAACTGGTCCGCATTTTGCGGGAACCACTCATCTCCAAAAACCTTTTGCCAAAGACTAATAGCATCAGCTGCATCATCCGACGCTAACGCTCGCTCCGCCCACCTATATGATTCGTAAATCCGACGCATGAACGCTTCAAAATTGTCACGCTCCCAATTGTGAGCAACATTATTGCCGAGCATTGGATCCTTTACTTTTGGAACGGCGTTATCCTTTTCATAGTCTGGTAAGTAATCATTGTAAATAGACGCAAGCAAATCGCGGAATATTTCCGCATAAGACTTGCCGTCAGCCGACAGAGTTTTGTCGTCAAATCGGTGGTACACCATACACTCAAGCCAGTAACTCTTCGGGCGGCGATAGATCATGTGAACATCACGCCAATGCTTCAGCAATTTGATCACTGGCACAACCTTGTCTTTGCGTGCGGCATTCAGCTTACTGAGTGCATCACCATACCCCAATGGGTGAGTTGCAACCCATTTGCTCCAGTCCTTGTCTGGAACTTGGAGTGGGTTATCTAGGTCTGTGACGACGACTGCGGGGACAATGTCCAGATCAAAGTCGCTTTTTTCCAAATGAACATTTACGGACCGCCGCTGGTGGCGACAAATTACAACTTCACCGGTTTCGTCCAAAGCCTCGGGTAAGCCTTGAAGCACTTGGAAAAGTAAATCAAGAACCTCTTCTGGATCCTGCTCTATATATTCGGACGCTATGAGCAAAATGATGTCAACGTCTTTTATGTATTTGATCGCAGTACACCGCGCGTAGGAGCCAGCCAGCCGTGTGTGCGGCGTGACCGTTTTAATGTCCTCTGAGGACTGAAGAAAATCGCGAATTTGATTCGGGATTTCTTGAGCCTTTTTGGCGCGTTGTTCGTCGGGCTCAATATTGCTAAGCAACAGTTTGAAATGGTCGGGGAGGGTAAACAAGGCTCACTCCTGTATCAGCAGTTTCGCCTTATTGTAGCACAAATTTTCTAGGGGCTAAAATCTGCATATTGTATAAACCCGCAAAACGCCTACTAGATATTGTGGGTGAGTTGAGCTCAAATGGGTCAACAAAGTTCAAGTCGTCTTCAGGGTGACCATTATCAGCATTTGTATAGCTGGTATTTGATTCTGGATTTGCTCGATCAGCCTCAAGACATTGACTGCATTTGGCTTGAGCATCCTGACGCCGGTGCGGCAGATGATGTTACCGTTCACCCCAAAAATCCGTCAATACAGACATCAAGATACTATCAGGTCAAATGGCATGTTGACCAGCGATCAGGATACTCGATAGCTTCATTGATTGACTCGTCTGAACGCTCCACTAGCCTCCTTACCAAGCTTTGGCAAAGTTGGAATGTGCTACGCCGCAGCGGCACAAGTGAAATCTGGTTAGTGAGTAATTGGTCTGCATCGTCAGACGACCCTCTTGGCTTCTTGATCGAGAGCCACGGTTATCGGCTGAAACAAGATTTCTTAATGGCGAGTGATCGCTCTGAACTAGGGCAATGGCGAGAGGTGTGGAAAAATCACCTCGGAGCAAATGGTGACACGTTTGCTGATTTTTATGGTTCTCTTCGTCTGCGCCTTGGGTTTGCCTCAATAACTGATCTGAATGAAATGATTGACCAAAAGATGCGCGCGGTAGGTCTTAAGGTTGGTGATACTGCCCGTGCGGTCGTGATTGATCAGGTGCGACAATGGATTGAGGAAGGTGGCACAAATAAGAAAATTACGCTCTCGATCCTGCAGGAAGTCTTAGACCGTTACGAGTTGTGGGCTACACCAGAGGAAGAGAAAAGCATAGTTATCGCGTTGCATACTTGGGCAGTGCGCAAGTATGATCGCCAACCGGACTATGAATTAGATTGGTCTAATTATTTTGACCACGAGACAAGGAGGATACCCGAGCCATCGGTTTGGAACAATACGCTTGTACCCGCACTGCGAGACTTGGAGAAAATAATTAGGGAGAAAACGGATGTGCGGCTCGTGCGACTTCGTGGTAGTCTTTGTCTTTCCGCCGCATTCGCGTTTGGGCATATTTTCTCAACGGCAGCAGGGTATCGTATAGAGGTACAACATCACGACCAACTTTGGTCTTCAGATGCAGAGCCAGAAAACCGTTGGCAAATTGATGTGAAAGAAGAACCTGGTGATGAGGATGCCACAGACGCACTCATAATCGTCAGCATAACAGATGATGCGAATACGCAGGTTTCGCAATATGCTAGACAGCAGCGGATGAGGTTCACGCGCACTCTTTCCATAACGCCGCAAGGCGGTGCTCATGATTTAAGCGTCAGTGGACCTCAACACGCCATCTCTCTTGCGAGGCTTATCCGGCGAGAGCTACGGCGGGTCGCTTCCAATTACTCACCTGAAGTGATTCATCTTTTTTATCTCGGACCGCGCAGCCTTGCCGTTTTCATTGGTCAAAAGTTGAATGCATGCGGAACAATCCAATTGTATGAATTTCAGAATCCAGGATACACACCAACTTGCACCTTGCGATGACGTGTGACATCTGTACCACAACCTTACTATTCATTCTTTCACTAAACCATGCACCTCTCCCGTGTTGAAATAAAAAACTTTCGCAACTTTAAGCATCTAAACCTAACACTCGGACCGAACGCTGTCATCATAGGTCCTAATCGTGTCGGGAAGAGTAACCTCTTGCATGCACTTCGGCTTGTGTTGGATCCAACATTACCCGATTCGGCGAGATACCTTCGCGCCGAAGACTTTTCTGATGGCTTGCAGCAAGCATTTCAGGGCGAAATAATTTCCGTTGCCCTTGAGTTTTCTGATTTTGACAACGATACAGAAGCCAAGGCACTACTCCAAGATGCTTTAGTGCAGATGAATCCTTCTTCTGTCGCACGCGTGACATATGAGTTTCATCCCAAGCAAAACATTGTAGCCAACCCAGCAAAGCCCGAAGATTACAACTTTATTATCTTTCCAGGAACACTGCGTCAACGGGGAGTGAGTCAAGATTTTCGCAGATATATTAACGTCTTCTTACTGCCTGCACTCCGAGATGTCGAGAACGACCTGCAATCATGGCGTCGGTCTCCTTTACGACCACTCCTTGAGCGGCTTCGTCTGAATGACCAGAACGTCCAGACCATACTCGAAGGTTTGAACAAGGCGACCGGCACGTTACTGGATGAGGATGGATTTAAAGGGCTCTCGGCTGAGATGACACGGCGACTGGAAGAGATGGTAGGAACTGCGCAGTCAACGGACACGCGATTAGGTTTTGCTTCTACCAAGGCAGAACATATTTTGCGTACCGTCAGACTCTTTGTGGATGGAGACAAATCTCGACCGCTCAATGATGCGAGCCTTGGGACCGCAAATATTCTGTACCTGGTTTTACTTTTGCAAGACCTACAGGAGCGTCAGGACAACAAAGATACGGTTGTGACAACTCTTGCGATTGAAGAACCCGAAGCGCATTTGCATCCGCACGTTCAGAGATTGGTATTTCGTTATTTTTTGAACCAGCGTACTCCTATTATCGTCTCCACGCATTCTGCCCATATTGCCAGCGTCACACCACTAGACGCGATAGTAATGCTCAAGGCAAATCCAACGGAAGGAACTCAAGCCTATACGATTCATAGACTTGGATTGACTGCTGCTGACAAAGATGATTTACAACGGTATTTGGATGTGACCCGCGCGGAGATACTGTTTGCGCGTGGAGTAATTCTCGTTGAGGGCATTGCAGAACAGTTTCTCATTCCAGCATTTGCCAAGCTAATGGGGATCAACCTCGATAGACTAGGGGTAACTGCGAGCCGACACTGCATCGCTTACACACGAATGCTAAAAACTACCGACAGCGCATCGCTTACGAAGCAACATTAATAAACTGCGAAAAAGCTGAAAAACTGCGGCAAATCGGCGCAAATTCAGATAAAGTACTGGCGGTAACAAATGCCTTTTTGTATGCCATGCGATGGCGGAAAAATGTAAGGGATGCGCTGTCGGTCAGCAGGTAACAATTTGCTCGGTGAGTGGGGCAGACTTTAAGCCGTACTGTGCCCTCCTTTCTAAAGATGGCTTTGACATTCCATGTGTGGTCCTGACCGATGGCGATCCAACTGTCGAGGATGCAGACATCACCTTTGCGGGACTTGTCCGGGGTCAGAAGCTAATCCCGGACGGCGCCGAATCCGCTGCTATATTGGTCGAGACTCAAAACGCGAATTGGGATAGGGCTCGCGAGCTGCTGGCACAACAAGGAATCTTCGTAGGTCAAGATACACTAGAACTTGATTGTGTTGACACCCTCGATGGAGTCATGGTCAAGACCTATGCCGATTTCAGTAGTACCGTCAAAACGACACGGTTCAAGGAAGCACTCGATGCAGCAAAAGCGGGGAATGCAGATTCAAAAAAAGAAGTTGTACGGCGGATTGAAGAAATTGGTAAAGGGAGATTCGCCCAACGCCTGGTGGCTAACCTGGCTCAAGAGCAGCCACCGGCGTATATTAAAGCCGCAATTGAGTGGATTGTTTCAAAAGTGTGATCTGCAATGCTAGACCTTGCCACCGAATTCGCCAGATTGAATGATGAACAAAAGCGAGCGGTCCAGACGGAGGGCAACGCTGTTGTACTCGCGGGACCTGGCAGCGGCAAGACTGATACTCTTGTTATTAAAGTGGCGCATTTGCTGTCTACAAACATTCGGCCACCGCGCGGGCTTGCTTGTATTACTTTTAACAAAGATGCCGTCCAAGAGTTTGAGCAGCGCTTGGGGCAATTCGGAGTTTACTCTAGCTCGCGTATTTTCTTGGGCACTGTTCACAGTTTTTGCCTCAATTGCATAGTCCGAAATTTTGGTCCTTTGGTCATTCCGACTCTCTCCAGCGATATACATGTCGCACCGCCAATTCGGGCACGCGACCTTCTCCAGCGTGCCATTGAAAAGCATATCTATTATGGTGGTCGTTACTATGATTCTACGATTACTCGTTTTCGCAGAGCACAGGCATGTGGCGAAGATACTTCGGGGTTTGACGACAAGGATCCGCTGATCGTCCAAGACTATCTGGAGAGTCTTGCAGCAGAGGGTTTGATTGACTTTGAGGGAATGATTGGGGCTGCGCTCGACCTCATTGATAAGGAGCCGGCAATATGTGACTTTATTGCCGCGCGATTTCCTTGGTTACTTATTGATGAATATCAGGATCTTGGATGTCCGCTTCATCAAATTGTCGTTCGTCTGCTCGCGCACTCTTCAATCAAGATATTTGCCGTAGGCGATCCTGACCAGACGGTCTATGATTTTACCGGCGCGGATCCACGCTATCTGAATGAACTCACTACCCGACGCGATTTTGAGACCATTCGACTTCGGTTCAACTATCGGTCTGGCAGACGACTCATCATGGCATCGCAGGCGGTGCTCGCTCCAGTAGAACCGCGAAACTATGAGCCCGATCCAAAGCGGCGAGACCCGGGCGAAGTTTACTTTGAGCAAGTCGGAGGTGGATACGACGTACAGGCAATTCACATTGCCCGGTCTATCATTCCCCGACTCGATCAACAAGGTATTCGCCGCGAGGAAATTGCAGTTCTGTATCGAAGTAACGGCAGTTTAGTTCGAGCAATTTGCCGAGAGTTGGAGGAAGCAGAAATTCCATTTGTCGCAGAGAGAGATGGTCTTTACCCGCGCTCGCCATTTGTTCGCTGGCTTCAGCGTTGTGCCGCATGGGGCATGTCGGACAACGATGCTCCAATTGAATTTGATGATCTCATAGTAACCTATACACAATGGCGGAGACAGGCCGGATTTGAAACCTTCGAGGGAGGCAGTTTACAGTCGAGACGCCGACTCCACGAATTCCTTTCCAACAATTCTCAACCCGGGGGAACTCTGAGAAATTGGCTTGAAGCAGCGGAACGTGAGTTGGACTTGTCAGCATTGCTAAATCATGCCGAGCTTGCTGATTCCGTTGAAGACTTTGGGAAATTGGTTCAGAGTACAAAAGAAGGCGGCAGAATTGCGGATTATGCCGTTGCTGATTTCGCCCGTGATGGTCGTATTGTAGGCAAGGTCACAGTCACCACTCTCCACAGCAGCAAGGGGCGACAATTCGATGCGGTCATTATGGCAGGATTGCAAGAATCTGTAATACCTTTCCGCCAGTGGAATGGCTCACGCAGAATATTCTCGGAGCCATCAAATATGCGCGAGGAGCGTCGCCTGTTCTATGTTGGATTTACCCGCGCGCGACGATACGTTTTTCTGGTATATTCACCCACGTTCGTCAATGATCGAGGATACCGCGTAGACCTTGGTCCGTCTCGTTTTGTTAACGAAATTCAGAAACGGCTGGAACAGGAAGATCGCAGCCAGCAAAGTTACGATGCAAGACCGTAACTTTTGCCCAACGGAAGGCATGATATGAAACGGATCCAAATCGTCCCCCAGCAAGGATTCAACCTATATGGTGCGATGGTTCAAAAGGAAGTTGAACAGTCGAAAAAGAATTTGGGCACCTTTTATCGAAGTGGTCCCAAAGAGCGCAACCGGGCGAAATGGGCGCATGTCAAACACAAGGGTTGGGTCAAGCTACAGCGCGGCTCGGGTGGGCTAGTCAATGCCGAGATTCGCACGCGCGCTATAGATGGACGGGATTGGGGAACTATTCCATGCCTTTATAGGTTATGTGGATCGTCATTTTGGGGATGAACTTGCATCTATCAATGTTCAGTATGTGAATTAGGAATTGCAATGACCAATCAAGGTAAAGTGCAATCAACAGACAAACGCCTCATCGAAGACTATCTTCCCATCGAAGCCATCTCTGCCGAGGCGCGCCGCGAAAAGTCGGTGCGCCAAGGACACATCTCGACTCTACATCTCTGGTGGGCGCGGCGTCCTCTCGTGGCGTGTCGCGCAGCAGTGTTCGGCGCGCTCGCGCCAGCTGGAAGTGGCTCACCAGAGTTCGTCGCAGATCTCTGCACTTATCCGGGACCTCGTGATAAGATTCAAGAAGCGCAACAATTAATACTTCAGGCACACGCCAAACGGCTGACAGAGCAGCGGGGCGAAAAGGTTACGGTCGAAGATATTGAAGCAGGACGCGCACCGCGACCACGCGTTTTGGATATGTTTGCGGGAGGCGGCGCAATTCCTCTGGAAGCACTGCGCCTTGGCTGTGAAGCCTACGCGCTTGACCTCAATCCTGTGGCGCACTTGATTGAGTTGTGTACACTCGTCTATCCACAAAAGTACGGACAGCCCGACCCGTCGGCGAAAGGTTCGGCGAAAGATGGGTCGTGGGCAGGACTTGCCGGGGAAGTGGAGTATTGGGGCAAGTGGGTTTTGGAGCGAGTGAAAAATGAGATTGGCGATCTTTATCCGCCGATTCCCGTAAACAAGTCAAGAGCCAACACGCAGAAAACAGAAGGAGCGAAACGCGACCGAGCCATTCGCGAGAGCGATGGGCAGTATGTCATGGGCAATGACATGATGCCAGGCGGACTAGATGATGTAGAAATGGTCATACCTGTCGCGTATCTCTGGACGCGTACCGTGCGTTGCAAGAATCCAACCTGCGGGGGAACTGTGCCCCTCGTTCGCCAGACGTGGCTCGCCAAGACGCCAAGTCGGTTTGTAGCGCTCAAGATGGAAGTGCCGCAAAACGCAATAGGAGCAGACAAGCACGCACATTTCCGCGTAATCGAAGCGAAGACCGAAAAGGACTTGGGTTTTGATCCGGCGGATATGTCAAAAGGGGGCAATGCAACTTGTCCTTTTTGCGGTACGGTCGCGGACACAACTTATGTGAAAGCGGAAGGGAAGGCAGGCCGAATAGCCTCGCATCTAATGGCAGTCCTATGTACCCAGAAAGGCACCACTGGGAAGATCTATGTTGGTACAGATGACTTGGATCGTTCATTCCTGCCCGATGAGACTGTCATTCAGACACGAATTGAACGAGTTTGCAGGGAAACAAGGCTAACCGTCCCAAGCGAGCCATTACCTCCAAGAGGGACGCTGGGTTTTCGTGTTCAGCCATATGGGTATTCCGAATGGGGACAGTTATTTACGCCGCGCCAGATGTTGGCATTGCTAACCTTCGTTAAATGGGTGCGGGGTGCTGTCGCCGAATCATTGCAACGCGGATATGGCTCTGATAACGCGAAAGTAATTGCCTCATACTTATCTCTTGCAGTCGGGAAATTGGCAGATGTAGGAAGCTCGCTTTGCACGCTCAACTACACCGGCGGACGAGGCGTAAAACCAACATTTGTTCGCAATGCTCTGCCGATGGTTTGGGACTTCACAGAATCCAATCCATTTAATCCGATTGCTGCCAGCTGGCAGAATCAGATGACTTCTATCAAAAGCACATTACAGACAATCGCTGTCACTGAGCCGGCTTCGGTTAGCCGTGGGTCAGCAACTCAGTTGCCATATGCAGATGGATATTTCGATGCAGTTGTTAGCGATCCACCATACTATGACAATATGGCATATGCAGACTGGTCTGACTTCTTCTACGTGTGGATAAAGCGAGCAATTGGTGATCTCTACCCCGAACATTTCGCGTCCGCCTCAACACCAAAGAAGCAGGAAGCAATCGCAGAACCCAAACGGCATCAAGGAGACATGCGAATTGCGAAGAGTGTCTATGAGAGTTTGATGGCTGAAGCCTTCACCGAGTCAGCTCGTGTGCTCAAATCAGGCGCCCCGCTGAATATTGTCTATGCACATAAAACAACTGTCGGGTGGGCAACACTCGTCGACGCTTTACGAAAAGCTGGGTTCACCGTTGTAGAAGCTTGGCCTCTCGACACAGAGCGGCCAGGTCGCCCAAGAGCCAACGACTCGGCTGCTCTTGCCTCTTCCATCTTTCTCGTTGCGCGCCGCCGAGAAGGAAATGAGATCGGTTCATATGAAGATGACGTTCAGCTCGAGTTGCAAACCATCGTCCGCGAGCGCGTCGACACATTGTGGAGAAAGGGCGTCACGGGGGCAGATTTAGTGATTGCATGTGTTGGTGCGGGACTGCGCGCCTTTACTCGCTTTGCGCACGTCGAGTACGCGAACGGCGAAGAAGTGCCTGCCGACAAATTTCTCACGGAAGTGGAAGGCGCAGTACTGGAGACGTTGTTGGAGAAACTATTTGGTATGCCGCGTTCGGGTGTATCAGTGGTGGATCCGGCCACGCGATTTTATGTCCTTTGGCGGTTTGCCTATCGAAGTGCGGCGATTGAAGCCGGGGAAGCGATCATTTTTGCATATCCGCAGGGCGTCGAGTTGGACGGGGCTCACGGAGTGAGCCAGGGCGCTCGCGCTCTTGTGGCAAGAGTCAAGAACCAATATCGCTTGCGCGATTTCACCGAACGGGGTGATAACGAGAAACTCGGATTGGCATCGGATGGTATAGCGCCGCCATTGATTGACGTGCTCCACCGTACACTTTGGTTGATGGAAAATCAACCACGGAAACTTCCAGAATTTCTTGGTGAGGCGCGTCCTAGAACGGATTCCTATTTAACTCAAGGGACGAATGTGGTAAATTGCGCGCCATGAATGCTTATTCCTCGGATTTGCGTGAACGCGTTATTGCCGCTGCACGCACGCCCAACTTGACGCAACCTGAA
>CALMZO010000036.1 GCA_937870825.1 uncultured Chloroflexota bacterium
AAGAGTTCGACGGCGATGCTTGCGCGTTTGCGCTGACCGCCGCTGAGGTCTTTGATGGCTTTGTGTTGATGTTCGGTCAGTTCCAGTGTTTGCATCACGCGTTCCACACACGCTTCACGATCAGGGTGCAGCGGCAGGCGTAATTCTGCGGCGTAGTTTAACGCGCGGCGCACCGGGATATTGAGATGCAAAATATCTTGCTGCGGCACATAGCCCACATGCGAACGGAACGTATCAAAGTTCGCATAATAGTCCGCGCCGTTGATTTTGACCTGTCCCTGCTGCGCGCGCCGATACGCGCTCAGAGCATCCATCAGGGTGGATTTGCCCGCGCCACTTTCGCCAACGAGACAGATGAATTTCCCAGGCTCGATGCGAATCGAAACGTCGCGCAGAGTTTGTCTGCCGCTGCGCCACACGTTCAAGTGTTCGCCATCCAGCCGCATCCGCGTCCCGGCAAAAGAGGATAGCCCCGCGCGGTCATAGCGCAGCTGCGTCAAGCCAATCTGCACAATATCGTTTGTGTGCAAAATGTAGGGTTGACGCTCGGGTAACGCCGCGCCATTTACACGCGTCCCATTCCGCGAACCCAAATCGGTGAGCGTATGTTTTTGTCCATCAAACAGGATTTCGGCATGTTCCCACGAAACCAACGGGTCATTCTTGAGCGAGAGTGTTGCTTGGGGGTCGCGTCCAATCGTTGTGCGCGGCTGGCGAAGGTTCAAGGTCACAGGCGCGCGCGGCGCAACCGCACTTGCCGCGTGAAAGGTCAAGCCGACAGAATTCCCGTGGATGTTTCCGATACGGATGACATCTCCCGACGCAAGGAGATGCTCGTGAATCATTTGTCCATTTACGGTGGTGCCGTTTTTCGTTTCGATACGGACAATACGATACGTGTTGTTCACCTGTTCGAGACGCGCGTGCTGTCCGCTGACATAGGGGTCGTCAATATGAATGTCGTTGGTTTGAGCGCGCCCAATCGCCAGTATGGGCTTGGTCAGCGTAACTTGGTATGGCGCGCGCCCGGGGAGTTGGATAGAGAGCGTCGCGTTGTGGAGAGGCGGCATGGCTTGTGTCGGCAGACCGCCGTGCGGGGCGGTCTGTAGAACTGTGCCGCAGTGTGGACAGAATCTTGAATTGGGATTCGTGATATTTTTTTGGCAGAGCGGATTGGGACAAAGCATAGACCAAAACCCTTTTGCAAGCTTTATAAAGACTCAGAGCTGTGTCATGGGCGGCGCGCCATGGCACAGCTCTTTTTTCAATTTCGCCGCACGCTGCACAATAAGTTCCAGCGCACTGTGCCTTATGCAATACAAGACGCGGCGTTTTTTTCTCATAGCAAAGAGCGCGGAGGGGCGCGCTATTGCGCGTAAAAATTGAGGACGAGCTTGCCAAGCCGCAATTGGTCGCCGCTGTTCAGTTCAGCGCGCTGGTTCGGCATGAGCCGTTGCGTGCCAAGCCATGACCCATTGCTGCTGCCCAAATCTTCCGCAAAGTACTGATTGCCCGCAAGCGTGATTCGCAGATGCTTGCGCGAGACACCGCCCTCATCACCGCCGTGCGCGGTCAGGTCCACTTGCGGAAAATGATTTGCCGTTGGGTCCACGCGCCCAATGAGAATGTCTTGATAACCGCTCAAATCAAAATACATGCCGCTCGACACGACAACAAGGCGCGGATGTCCGGCAGGCGCGGGTTTGGACGCGGGCGCAGGAACAATCATTGCAGAGGGCGCCGTCGTGGAAACAGGGGGTGCAACCGGCATTGTCGGCGCGGACGGTTGCGGCGGCGCAACCGGCATCGTCGGTTCAGGAGTTTGTGGCAATGAAGTGGGAGGTGCGGGAGGTGTGGGCGGCGCACTGGCGGCGGCAGAAAGCGGCGTGCCGCAGTTTTCGCAAAATGCATTCGCTGCCTCGTTCTCAGCGCCGCAAAACGAACATTTGATTTTGTCGCTCGCGCCAAGAGAAGGGGCCGCGAGAGGCGGTGCAGGCGGTGGAGCGAAGGGTGCAGGTGGTACAGGAGGAGTAGGCGGTGGTGCGGCATTCGCATCCTGGGCAGGAGGTTCGGCTAGTGGAGCGACTGGCGGCGCAACGGCGGGTGCAGGAGAACTCGAGACATTAGCGAGTGACGCGCCGCAATTATCACAAAACGCGGAACCTTCAATGTTTTCAGATTGGCACTGTGGGCAAATCATGGGACCTCCTCGAAAAGTGTGCTTCTTAATTCCAACTCGAAATGTCCATTCTTTCAATACTTGCTACCAAAGATATGGACGAACGTAAAAGGCAGGTGTAACTATGGTGTCGCCCTCTTTGCCATAGAGCGCAGTCAATCCATCATAAACTCTGTCGCTTGACCGTACTGCGAAATGTAGATGGATGATACCATTTGACCCATTGCCTGATTTACCCATATGACCAATTGGGTGGTTGCCATCTACATCAACCCATAGTGAGGGCAAGTCTTTGTCCTGTAAATGTGCATATATCGAATAGTACTTTTTATCCCATCGCCAGTCGTCATAATGGCGTACTACCACTGTCCATCCATAATCTCTTTCATAACCCGAATACACGACCTGCCCTGGCAAGGTCGGATAAACATCAATTCCCTCAAAACGCTCCCACACATAATCTAAGGCGTAGTCATCCGCCCCAGTATGTGCAATCGATCCCACTTGTTCTTCGATACCTTCACCAACACCACTAACAGGTATCCAAAAACGCGGTATTCCTCGAGATGTGGGAAAAAGATTTGGCATTACCATTCGAGCTCGCTGAAATGGGATGGGGATTGCGAAAGACCCCAGAAGGGAAACTAGCGTAACGCCAGCTATGCACCCTATCAAAAGGAGGACAACGCCTGCCAATACAAGATTCAGCGAGAGAGAATGTGGAAGTGTCTGGCGCTTCATGGGCCCTTCTCCTTTCTTTACTTTGTTCGTGCATCCCACAGTGTGGATGTTTTGAAACACCGAGTTTGATTATGGTGATTTGTCTCTGACAATAATCAATTTTTGAAATTGTCACTTTGTGCGTGGCACGCGAACTCATGGCTGTGGCGGGGCAGCGTCTATGTTCGGATCCAACTGCTGGGTCAATTTGCGCGTGCCGTAATTCAAACGCTTGGTGCCAGCACTCGACATTTGTCCTTGCTGCTGCAAATTGTTTGCTTCCTGCATCGCGTCTTGGGCGAGTTGGTTCTCGCCGATATTGAGCAGGCGCGTGGCGGCAGCTTTGAGTTTTTGGGTTGCGCCCGCGACGTTTCCCGCTTGTGCGTCGCTCAGCGCTTGGGTCTGCAATTTATGCGCGCTCACGCGTTCGACAATGTTCATCACTTGCGGATTAATGGGCGATTCGGTGCCGTACTCGATGACGACATCACCGCGCACTTTTTGTTCGACGAGTCCCATCGCAGGAACGTCGTACATAATTTCCGCTTGGGCGATGCGATTCTTGCCCATGGGTTTTGGCGGCAGAATAAGCTCGGCAAGAATTTGCTTGCCCGTCGTCTTGTCAATATCGCCAAGCGGAATTTGAATTTCGCGCGGTGAAATCGCGCGCTGACTGAGATTGGAAATGAGGGGAAGGGTCTGCCAGACTTGGCGGGGCAAGACATCCTGCACAAGACGAAGCGTCAATTCGGCGTTTCGGACGACGGTGGCTTGCGAAGTTGTGAGAATTTGTTGAAAGACTTGGGCAATTTCTTGGGGCGTATCAATCTTGTCACTCATGCCATTGCTCGCGCGCCCCAGCGCGTCCAACAATTGGTGATTCCAATCATCGGACATACCCATTACGACAGGCATTCCCGGTGCAGCGGGCGCAACGTTGGGCAGCCCCAATCCTAACGCGACGATGGAAATATTTTGCTGCCCGGCTTGCTGCGCCAACGCTTGACATGCCGCTTCATCGCCCCAACTGTTGCCGTCCGTGAGCAGAACGATTTTGTTGACGCGTCCCGGGTCGAAATTGCGGCGAACTTGGTCGAGCGCCTGCTGCAAGCCGAGCGAAATTTGGGTGCCGCCGCGGTCTTGAATGGAATCCACCACTTGCATCAACTGCGCGGTGTTTTGCGCGGGCTGCGCGGCGACAAGCACATCCACCTGGTCATCAAAGGTGATGATGGACACGATGTCGGTCGGCTGCATGTGTTGGATGAGGAGTTTGGTCGCCTCGCGCAGGTTGTGAATTTTCGCGCCGTTCATCGAGCCGCTGCGGTCTAACACGAGCGCGAGATTGAGCGGCGCTTGAATACCTTGAATCTGCGCGCCGGTTGGATTCGCATCGAGCAAGACATAGGCGAGCTGCTGCGGCACATTCGCATTCACCGTGTCGCGCAGTAAGCGGATAGAGAGGTTGAGTTCGCCTGGCATGAGACCTCCGGGAGGTATGATTTCAGACTGAGGATTTCGGAAGGCGGATTTTTAGCTGTGTCCCAATTTGAAAACGGTTTTGACTTTGCCAAAAATAATTTCGTCGCCGTCGTTCAAGGGCTGCCGCGAATTCGGCGGAATGATTTGCCCATGCAGGCGCGTTGAATTTTTCGCGGGCAATGCGGTAATAGACCACGTATTGCCGATGCGTTCGATTTGTGCATGTTTGCGTGAGACGGTCAGTCCGTCGGGCAGCTTGGACAAGTCCACTTCGGGTTTGAACGTATCATCACCGCGTCCAACCATTGAATTCGGCTTTAAATCAAAGACCTCGCCGGATGCTGTTCGCAGTGTGCCATACGCGCCGCTTTGGACGGGGTTCGGCGCGCGCTTGGTGAGACCGCATTGGAGGGTCAAGACCGCGTGATTGCGTACCCCGGCATCGGTAAGCGTTTGCGCGTCGGGAATCACATCCCCATTCTGTAATGCAAGCCAGTACTGTAGATTGCTGCCCTGATTGGGAACCTGCGTCGGCAGTTTGAGTGCGCGGACGAGATTACCGACGACGATGGCAGCAGCTTGTTCACCCGGCATTTCAAAGAGCTCCACATCGCTGCGAACTGTCGAGTTGTAATCTTGTCTTTGGATGCGGGCAATGATGCGTTTCATATACTCTTTTTCCTGAATAGGAAATCCATCTTTGCACAGTTGTATTACGCCGTTCCGAATAGTTCTGGCAAAAGCATTCGCAAGCGGCTTGCAGTTTCGGCGGCGCTGCTCGGCACAAATTCGATGCGCGTCTTTTTTTCTTGAGCATTCAAGTTCATTGCCCACATTCCTTCGGCGCTTTCGAAAATTCCGATGCCGTTGATTGCAATAGCATCAGAAACATGACGATTTGCGACAACGGCGACGGATGCGTTCGATACCGCATTTGACAAAGCGCGCACAAGCTGCTGCGCCTGCGAATCTACGAGCCCCGCCGCGGCGAGTACGCGCTGCGCTTCCGCCAAATTGCCGCTGCGTACCGCATCGCGTGCTTGAAATAGTTTTTCCTCGTCGAGTGAAAACGCGCGGCCGGGCGCGGCGCGCTGTCCGTTCAAATGCAATATTTTTACCAGACGCGTGTATCCAGCATTCGGCGGGACTGCGACAAGACGATGCTGTGCCGCGTCGCGCGGTATATGTTCGACAAGCAAATCTGCGCGAAAATGGAAATAATGGAACACTTGATTATAGCCATGCCGCTGCGTGGTGACAATGAGGGTTTCGCTTGGCTGCGCGCACGTCTGAATCATTGCGGCAAGCACCTCATCTATTATGACTTCGCCGTTATCGGAAACGCGAATCAAGTCCCGCGCAGCGAGGGATTGCAGCGCCGCGCGCTGTGCCACGTCAATCTCCGCGACAAATTTCCCAAGATACGGCTCGCCAAGACCGAACGCGATGCTTGGACCAAAGTAACTGTAGAGGAGATACAGTTCGTCGGTGGCGAATTGGAGGGAGAGTTCGTTGGGCATAGGTAAACCAATTGGAAATTACCATCTGAAAACGGCTAAATGCGGAGTATTATTCACTTATCGGCTCTGAATTTGGATTTCCTGCTCTTATCGCATTTACTGTGTCGGCGAATAATTGGGGTGAATGAAATAAGTCGTATCATCATTTATAGAAAGGTCATCTTTTGATTTTGCAGGCAGTATTATTTCTCGCTCCCAGCGAAGTCGTCCTGAGCCATCGTCTGGAGTGACAAGTTTTCCTCCTACAAAGGGCGTGCCAGTGGCGCTTTCTTCGCTGACTATGATACGCCAAAACGGGTTCCCGTCTTTGTCGTACCCTAGGGTTGCGCTTTCCACTACGGCTACATGCCCTAAGTGGATTGGGTTCCCATTTTCGTCCTTTCCCCACCAATCCTTGTTATAGATGTCTCCTTCTCTCGGTACGCGATCAACTCCCTTGAAGGGGCCGCTCGGAAATCTCTTCGCATAATTGTCCGCATTTGTGTGCCAGTCGTAGGCATTTCCAAGCGATGCGGGGAGCTTGCCGCGCGAGAGCAAATAGTCCTTGCGTTCCGGGTCGTTCAGCTTGAGCATTGCGGCTCTTTCTTTATCGGTTGGCGTGCTGTTCAAATCAATCTTTCCTCCAGTTGCCAATTTGATAGCTTCCCCAACGTACCAAGTGCAGTCGCTATTTGCCCCTTTGTAACCATAGTAATAATGGTAATAGGGCTTCTTTACCCGTTGTCCGTTGACCAGTATCTGTTCCCACTTTCCTGGTGTACGCTTAGCCAAGTCATTTAGATTAGGCGGTCTCGAGGGGACAACAGGTGCACTTGGCGGCATTGTTGTTGCGTTCGGTCCTTTGAT
>CALMZO010000037.1 GCA_937870825.1 uncultured Chloroflexota bacterium
GAAAATCTCAAGGCGGAGGGGGCGGGATTTGAACCCGCGCTAGAGGAATAACCCCCTAGAGCCGCTTAGCAGGCGGCACGAACAAGGAACACTTGTTCGCCTCTCACATCTGCGCGCTCAAACGAACGCGTTGAACGCAGCCATTATACGCAATTCCCCGCGTAAATCAAAAACTTGATTCGAGACATGCTTGGCTCTCCACGGAGGGAACGCGACCGGGCGTTCCCTCCGTACAACCGGATGATTCCGTGACGCGCGTTACATGCCAAGCGCCGAGGTAGGTGAGACGCGAACCGTCGCTGTTGTTGGGCGAGACCTCGGCTCGACGAATCAAGTTTCAACCCTACGCATACCGCGCGTGACCTTCTTGCAGTTCGCGATTCACATACACGCCATAAAAATCATTCGTGACGCCGATGTCACTGTGTCCCAAAACGCGCGACACCAGACCGAGCGGCGCGCCGTTCTCCAACATGCGCCGCGCGAGCCCATGTCGAAACGCGTGCGGATTGGAATGGTCATACACGCCTGCCGCTTTCGCAAGGTCCTTGATGCGCCGATACATCGCCCCCGGCGTCAACGCCCCGTGCGGATGTTTTGAATTCACAAACAGCGCATCCGTCACCGGCGCACCGTCCAAATGGCGCGCGTCGGGACGTTCCGCCAGCCATGCGCGCACTGCCGCCAGCGCCTCCGGTTTCAAAAACGCCGGACGCGCGACATGCTGCCCGCCGCGTCCCTTTTCACGGACGAGAACGACGCCCGTTTCCAAATCCAAATCACGCAAACGCGCGTACGCTGCCCCACCGTGCCGACACCCGGTATCTCGCAAAAACCAAATCAAAGCGTAATCGCGCGGGGAAGCGTGCGCGGCGTTCAGCATTTTTTGAATGTCCGCGTCGGTAATGTTTTTCGGCGGTTCCTTCGGCAAGGGCGGCAGTTCCAACCGCGCGGCAGGATTCGTTGTGAGGAGCTGCTCCTCACAGAGCCAGCGAAAAAATTGGCGACACATGCGAATATGCCCATGCACCGTATAGACGGACAATTTACCGTTTTCTTGGGGACGCCACGTCGTCTCGCTCGCGTATTTCGTTTCGCGTTGAAAGAGCCACGCCCGCCACGTCCGCAAATGTTTGAGCGTCAAATGCTCCAGCGTTTGCTCGGGTCCAAAAAATTCGACCAGCGCGTTGAGATACAGTTTATTCGTCCGCGCGGTCTTGGGGCTAACAATTCCTATCCGTGCTTGAAGGAAATTCGAGATAGCGCAAGGCAGCGTTGTCACCAGAGTTCCTCCTAAACAAAATAAAAAAAAGAGGCGGCGCGCTACTCATACCACGAGCGCACGCCGCCTCGACGAAGCATGGCAAACGCGCGTTTGCCGCATTTTCACGGCGGCGCGCGACATGCTTCGGGAGCAGGGGAAAGGCATAGAAAAAGAATCTTCCGCCACGACGCCAACGCTTCGCAGGCAGCGCGTCGCAACGGGACTGTGTTTTTCCCCGCTCCAAAAAAAATCAATAAAGTCGCGTTGATTGTCGCGAAAAATCATCCGCAAATCAATAGAAAGCATGTGCGAAACAAGTGTGCGTATTATGCTCCAAACCTTTGTGCTATGCCCGCTACCGATGAAATTTACACGCCGCTGTATTCCATTCCCACGCGCGTTTGTCTGCGCTGCCGCCAACCCATTCACGGGTGGGGCTTTTATTCGCTCTATGGCTACATTCTTGTCGCCCGCGCGACCAACACGCTCGAAAAAATTCACGGCTGCGGCGAACCGGTGCATTACCACTGCCCGACAACCCCTGCCGCGCGCGAAATTTTTCGCGACGATGCCATGTCCGATTACGCAATCCATGTGCGGAACGTCGCCCCGGGCATTGATTTCAACAATCGCACGGGGCGCTACAACGCCCGCGTCGACAAAAAGCGGCTCGGCTCCCATTCCACCATCGAACTCGCCCAAGCCGCGCGGGAAACCTATCTAAAAAATACTCATGCGACGCCGCATGGGGGACGCCGCAAAAACAAATTTCATGGAGGAAAACGCGATGTTCAAAAAAGGTGATGTCGTTCGGCGCAAAGGCGACCCTTCGGGACGCACGCGCCGCGTCGTTCATGTGCAGCGCGATACCGATGACACGCGCCACGTGCTGCTCGACCAACTGCTCGACGGCTGGCAGGTATGGAACGCGAATCAACTCGAACTCGTCACGCGCCCGCCGACGAATGTCGAAAAACTTGCCCATCTTTTGCATCGGAGACACGCATGAGGTCCTATACGACTTCACTCGACCTGCCCGGTGACACGTATGCGTATTCGGTCTTGCGCGCCTTGCGCGGTGCGCAACTCTCGTGTCTTCACGCGCTCTCGATTGCGCACCCGAAACCGCTCAACCGCACACAATTGATTTTGGCAACCGATTACAAAAAAGACGAGGTGACCAACGCGATGCGAATTTTGGAAAGCGTGTTCGGCTTTGTGGCGCGCGTCGGGCGCTACGCCGGCTGGGTCCTCACGACCAAAGCCCAACAATTGAATTTGCCCTTGTTTTCTGCTTTTTTTGAAAAATCGTCCCCGCGCGCGCCTGCGGAAAGCGATTTAATCGCTTTCCCGAATGGTAGTAGTAGTAGTTTTATATCTATATCTTCTAATGAATTAGTACAACAAACTACTACCACTACACCGAGCGAAAGCGATTTTTCCGCTTTCGTCTTAACAAATCAACAAACCATTGACGCGCTGCCGTCCGCAGCGAGCGAATTGATTTCCAACTATCTGCGCGGCTGCAAACGCGCGACAGCCGAAAGCGCGGTGCGCGTCGCCCTCGCGCGCGGCGATACGCTCGCCGACATCGAGACTGAAATGATTTTGTGGGTGACGTACGCCGAATCGCCCCTCGGCAAGGGCATTCGCAGCGCGCCGATTCTCGCCGCCGCCAAACTTCGCAACGGCGAAAAATGCCCTGACTTTTTGTTTCGCGTCAATCGAAAAGACCGCGAACACGGCGACGCGTGGGCGGCATGGGAAGAGGCAAACGAAACCTGGCTCGCGCGTTTGCGGGAATTGACGGGCATGGAAATTCCGGGTCGCTTTTATGCCGCGCGTTCGTCGCCGCAAACCAACGAGCGCGTCGCCGACGCGAATAACGACGCCCTGCAGGACATCGAACCCACCGTGCCGTTGTCGAACACGGTGGCTGTCGCCGACCACGAACCCCCGACCGACAGCCGCGCCCGCGAAATCTGGTCCGCCGCGCTCGCCGAATTACAATTGCAAATGACCAAAACGACGTTCGAGACGTGGGTCAAACCGACGTTCGCGCTGCGCTACGACGCGGCGAGCGACGAGCTCGTCATCGGCGTGCGCAATGCGTATGCGAAACAATGGTTGAGCGACCGCTTGTTCGGCATGATTGAACGCACCGTCGGATACGTCGTCGGACACGCGCTGCGCGCAATTACGTTCGAGTTGTCAACAAGTGAGGGGGGCGCATGAAAGCGCGACGCCCGCTCCCCTACCGCAGCGGCATTGGCGCACACATTCCGCTGACGGTGGAAGAAATGTTTTGGCGCGTGCTGCTCAATTACATGCGTACCTGTTTGGAAATCTATCATCCGCGCGAAACAACGCGGTGGAATTGATTGGGCATTGATTGGAGAGTGTCTATGGACAACGCAACCGCGAAAGAAATCGCAACCCACATCATCAACGTCCTCAAGCCCGCGTGTGCGCGCATCGAAATTGCGGGCAGCCTTCGCCGCGGCAAACCGGAGGTCAAGGACATCGAAATCGTGTGTGTGCCGGCAGACACACGCGCGATGGCGACGTTCGGCAAGAAACGCGTTTTTGACAGCATGTTCGAGGAAATGGTCAGCGACTGGGCGCACATCGCCAAATGGAGCGTCCTGAAAAACGGCGCGCGTTTCAAACAATTCGAGAGCAAGACGCACGGCATCAAACTCGATTTGTTCATCGTGCGCGAACCCGCGCAGTGGGGCGTCATTTACGCGATTCGCACCGGACCCGCCGATTTCTCGCACTGGCTCGTCACCGCGCGCGAAAAAGGCGGCGCGCTGCCCGAGTACACCAAGGTGGAACACGGCGGCGTGTACGCGTACAACGCGGCGAGCGACGACGCGGACCTGCTGCCGATGCAAGAGGAAATTGAATTCCTCGATTTTCTCGGACTCGGCTGGATTGAACCCCGCGAGCGCGTCGCGCACTGGGGCATGTTCAAGCCTGCCGCACAAGGAGTTGCACGATGAGCAAACCAATCTATTCCGCTTTTTGGGACTGGAGAGCGTATCTCATTGCCGACTTGCAAAAGACAGACGGCGATGCTTTGTGTGCATTGGAAATCGATTTGCACGATACAGCAGAACGCATTCGCGGCGAACTGAAACGCCGCGATTCCATCGTGCCGCGTCCGCAGAGTGACCGGACGCGCTGCCCGCGCTGCGGGCGCACGTGGCTGCCGAGCATGGACGCGTCCGAAACCTTTCCGGGTTCGGCGTGTGACATGGGCGAATGTTGGGGGACGAACGATTACTAATGAATCGAGTTAACTTCACTCGCTCCCTCGCCGACACGTACTCGAAAAAAGAATTGCGGCATATCGCGCAATTCTTGAAAGAGGCAGCGCGCGCCGAACCGAACACGCGCAAGAAACACATCTTTTGCAACGGCTTGCGCGCGCGTGTGGAATTCGACGATGCGCGCAACGAGTTTCGCACGCATCTCGCCGCCGCGCTCGAATTCGCGTCGAACGCCGACACTGCCGCATGGCTCGCCGCGCTTGATGCCGTCGCACCGGAACGGACACTGCCCGCCGATTTCACCAGTGGCGGTGTCATTTTCTATGCGCCCGGTTACAAATGGAACGCGAACGCGGTTGCGGCGCCGGCGCAACCGCGCGTTGTCGAGCCAACACCAACAAAAGCAAAACCGCGCGCCCCGCGCGCGATCGAGCAACAAACCATCTTTGCGTGCGAACCCGCCGACATCGCCGCATAAAAAATTTTTACCAAAGGAGACCCGTATGCCCGCTAGTCAAACCCAACCCATCGGAACCCTCACCGCCCTCGACCCCGAATTCGTCTTCGCCAATCCCTTTCAACCCTCGTCCGCGCGTCGGTTTCGCGGCGAAGAGTTTGACCGCTTTTGCGAGGACGTGCGCGCAAACGGGGTCAAGACGCCGCCGCCCGCGCGTCCACACCCGGACGTTTCGGGGGCGGTGCAATTGCGCGAAGGACACCGCCGCCTCGCGTCGTGGCGCAAGACCCATCCCGGCGAGCCGTTTTGGGTCATTGTCCAAAACTTTTCCGACGCCGAAATGCTCGACGACTGTATTCGCGAAAATGTATTCCGCGCGGATTGGAACGACATTGAAATCGCGGAAATGATGGAAACGTATGCGCGCGTGCATCCCGACGCGACGAATGCCGAAATCGCGCTCAAATTCAATTACCAACACCCCGCGTCGGTGACGAACATTCGCAAACTCTTGAAACTGCCCGCGCCGATTCAAGCGCACGTCGCCGACAACAAGCTGCCCGATGCGATTGCGCGCCAACTCGTCGGCATTGCGAACATCAACAGCAAGGCCGCGCAGCAAATCGCCGACAAGGTGGCTGCCGCGCCGAAATCGGAAAAACAAGACGTGTTCGAGTCCACGACGCGCAATTTGTATTGGAACAAACTGATTGCGCTGCGCGGGAATTGGTGGAGCATGGATTGGCTCGCCGATGCGCCCGTCACCGTCGAACGCGACTTGGGCGACGGCGAACATCTCATCGGCGCGTGCGCGGGCTGCGTGTTCAACGTGAACGGCAATTGCGCGCGCCGACCGTGCTTTGAGGAAAAATACAAACTCTGGGCGGCGGGCGAAGTGACGCGCGTTGCCGAACAATTGAAACTTGCCGTTGCGGGCGAGAATGAAAAAACTGTCGTCTTGTTCAAAGGCGAATACAACGACGACGACAACGCGAAACTTTTGCTGAACGCGCGCAAAGACATTCGCGCGCTGCTGCGGCTTGCGCCGCGTGGGGACGAACCGCAACGGCACAATTATTTGGCGCGCGTTCTCGGCTCGGCTGCCGTCACCCTCGTCACGACCGACAAGCCCGCGCTCGACGCGTATTTTGCCGAACTGCGCGCGAAATCGGAATCAAAAGCCAAACTCGCTAAAAGCGAAAAGCCCGACGACGAAACGGACGCCGAACGCGCGAAACGCATTGCCGCCGAGAAAAAGGAAATGGACGCCAAGCGCGCCGCGCGCTCCAAGATGTGGAAATCGTATCACGATGCGAAATGGCTGCTCGAATCGGCGTCACGTCAAATCGGTGCGGAACTCGCGAAAACCGTGCAGGGTGCATTCGTGAAATTCATCGAAGATGAATTTTGCACAGGACACGATGCGCGGGGCGCTGCAGAGGAAATGAGTGACGTGATTGAAAAAGAAATCAAAGAAGCAAAAGATGACGCGGATACCACTCCCCTGCGTCTTGCCCGCGTCGCCCTGCATGTGCTCGCCGACGAAACGCGCGACGGCGGATACAGCATCGCGAACAACGCACATGAATTCGATTTTGAACGTGTTCAAAAAACAATCGTCGAGTATCTCAGTGTAAAGGGCAAACGTACAGGCATTGGGTACGCAGAGTTTGTCGAAACCTTCGGCGTCACGCTCTCCGACGGTTGGGACATTCCACCGGTGCATCACAGCGCGTTCAACTGCTGGCACTGCGGCACGTTCGCGGGAAACATGCAAGAGAAATTGACCCAACGCGATATCAACGAGGACGGCTGGATTGACTTGGGAAAGGACGGAGTCTTTTGCAGTGAAAACCATCGCGCGCAGTACCAAGCACAACACGCGGCGAATGCCAACGCCGACCACAAACGGAAACCCAAAGCCAAGCCGTCCGCGAAAGCCAAGCCCGCGCCCAAAGCAGCAAAGCGCGCCAAACGAAAATAACGGCAGCAGCGCGCACGAATGGGTCGCTCCGTATGACAGCGACAATCCGAAACTCGGACTGCCCGATCTGCTCGAAGCGCCGCCGACTACGGAAATCATCGTTCACGCCACATTCACCGCGCAGCACGTCATCGGCGAACTGCGCTATCACTGGGAAGTCGGCAATCTCACGCGCGGGGACCGAATGATGCTCGCGCAGTTGGGAAAAGAAATTGCGGAAGAGTTAAACAAGGAGGACTGACCTCATGCCACGCTTGAAATTGCAGAACGCCTATCTCGACGGCGCGAAAGCCGATTTCGTCAAACATTCCATCAATGTGCGTTTGGTCTTGCCGCTCAATGACGAAAATCTCAAACTGCGCTCGACGCTCGCGTTTCTCTCGATGGAGAAAACGAGCGTCACCGTCGAAATTGAATCCGCACAGTTGCCCTTGTTCGACATGGACAAACCGCCGTCCGATTCCGAAAACAACATCGCGGCAAGCGTCGAGGATGAACGCACATTCCAAACCGAATTTGAGAACGCCGCGAAAGAAACATATGGAGGCAACGTTTCGGCGGTTTCAAATTTCACGCGCGACGTGTTGAACAAAGACGAAAGCGAGACGAGACCGCGCAAACGCAAAAAAGGCGACGATACGCTGGTCACGCTCTCCGCACCCGGACATGCGCCCGTGACCATCACCGCCAAACAACTCAAGGACGCCGCGAACGCAGACCCGGCGAACCTTGTGCGGAAAAGCAAAATCGAGCGCATGAAAATTACGAAACGCAAAAAATAAAACGCGCACACTTGCGCGCGCGCCAATTCACTCAAAAGGAAATTTTTTCAATGAGCAACATCTCCATCAGCACCGAAACCATCGTCAGCGTCGCCAAGACGCCCGACGAATGGCGACAGTTCCTCGCCGACGATGCCCCCTTCAAAAAGGAATTGCGCGAGGCGCTCGGCGAAATCGCCGCGGCGAACGACCCACGCAAACACAATTTTGCATTCAAAGGGAATGACCGTCCCCACGCGCCGGGCAGTATCGAAGCGGCAGCCAAGAAACAAAACAAACATTTTTTAGAAAAACGCGCGCAGAACGGCAAGCCCAAAACGATGCCGGTCTCGTGCGATTTCGAGGGTTGCCCGCGCGTGTTCCGGAACGAACGGGGCAAGAATCTCCACATCGCGAAATTTCACAAGGGACGCCTCGACGTTGCCCCCGCTGTCGGCGAGCTATCCGCAGATTGAATCCGTATCGTCCGCTCAAACGCTGCTGTCTGATTTGTCAGGCGCAAGCGCGTTTGAAGGAAATGCAAGAGATGTAGAAAAAGGAGGTGAGAACGAATAGTAAGACACATCCCTCTCACGCTGGGAAAAATCGCCATTGTTGACGACGAAGACGCGCATCTTGCCAACTTCAAATGGAGCGCGCACAAAGACGGGAACACGTTCCATGCACAACGCAAGATTACCGTCGGGGTGCGAAAGAAAAAAAGGATAAAAATGAACCGTTAAATAATGAAACCGCCAAAAAAAAGGAAATGTGACAAAAAAAGTAAAAATTGAAGCGCACCACTATACAGCTGGTGCAGAAAGCAAATTGAGCGAGCAAAAGATCCCTTTTACAAAGGTTTAAAGCATGATCGAGGCGATAAAGCGCATCTTTAGCATACCTGAACTTCGGGTGAAGATTACTTACACATTGCTTCTTTTAGCAGTTTGTAGGATTGGGAGTTATATTTCAGTTCCTGGAATCAATGC
>CALMZO010000038.1 GCA_937870825.1 uncultured Chloroflexota bacterium
CTTAGTGCCTATCCGATTAACCCAAGAAACGCCTTGTTTTCAGGGAAAAATCGGGTTATTAGGATAGGCACTTAACTGCATTCTGCTTTTGGCTATTCTTGGCGGACTCGTTTTTGTTATTGTCCGTGTCGCAAATGCAAAATCACCGGCGAACACGCAAACTCCGCTCGATGTTTTGAAAGCGCGCTATGCGCGCGGCGAATTAACAAAAGAACAATTTGAAGCGATAAAGCAAGATTTGGCGTGAATCAAAATGCGCGCACGCGTTTCACCGCTTCGTCAAAGTACGCGCGGTCAATCTCGAACCCGACAAAATTTTTTTCCAAGCGTAGCGAAGCAATCGCGGATTGCCCGATGCCGAGGAACGGGTCGAGAACGAGCTGCGTCCGCGCAATGCCGTGCAGCTGGATGCACATTTCCGCGAGTTTGACGGGAAATGTCGCAGGGTGCGGGCGCTCGCGCTCGCGGCTCTTGATGGTTTCGTACGGCACGAACCATGTGTTCCCGCGACATCGCACATCGCGTTTTCCGTTCCAACGTGTCACGTTCGTTTTATCCTGATACGGTACGCCAATTGCCAAACGCTCCAATTTTACATCGCCGCGTTTCGTCAGATGAAAAATGTATTCGTGATTGTCGTTCAGAAATCTTGGGGAATTGATGGGCTTGTAATGTCCGACAGACGCGTCGGCAACAATGTTTGGATAGTTTCCGACATCTTGTTTTTGAATCGCGATGGATTTGATCCAGTGAATCGTATTTTGCAAAACAAATTCTTGCTGCATTGCCTGTAACACTTGAAACGGGACGGTTGGGTCCTTTGGTTTGCTCCCGATATTGAGAAAGAGCGAACCGTTATCGTCCAAAACATTTTTGACAACGCGCGCCCACTCGCGCAGCCATTCCAGATACTTTTCGCGCGAAATCGTGTCGTCATATTTGGAATACTTGATGCCGAGATTGTACGGCGGTGACGTGACGACGACGCTCACCGAGTTGGCTTGGAGATGTTCTTGCATCCCTCGAATACAATCTTGGTTATATAAAATACATTGCGAATTCGCATGGGAAATTATTTTCGGTTTGGACATGGATTGAGATTTTAACATTGTTCGCGTGAAGGGACTTTAATTTTCGGAGGCATTCGTACCTGTGGCTGAAACAAAAACACTGGTGGGATTTCACAAAGACGCGCTCGAAGCATTGTCGCGCGCGAACGGCGAACCGGATTGGATGCGCGCGCGCCGCTTGGAAGCGTGGCATGTGTACAACGAGACACCGCTGCCCGCGTCGAATGATGAATTGTGGCGGCGCACCTCGCTCAAGGACTTGAAGCTGGATGATGTCGTGCCGTTTGCATGGCAGGACGCGGCGTGGTCCCCTGACCAACTTCCGGCAGAATTTCATGGGCTCGCGGACAACCAAGACGCGGCGGGCGTGCTGATTACCCACAACGGACGCGCGTCGGTCGTACAACTCAAAGAAGAATACAAACAGCGCGGCGTGATTTTATGCGACATGAATACCGCGCTGCGCGATTATCCTGAACTCGTGCGCGAACATTTCATGACGCGCGCGGTGACCCTCGCGGAGAATCGGTACGCGCGCCGCATCAACGAACAGGGCATCACCGAATCACACGGCTATAGCGACACGATTGGCGATTTGAAATTCGCGTCCCTGCACGGCGCGTTTTGGAACAGCGGAACTTTTTTGTACGTCCCGCGCAACGTCGTCGTCGAGCAGCCCATCAACACGCTCGCGTTCTATGATGCGCCGCAGGTTGCGATTTTTAGTCACTCGCTTATAATCCTCGAATCCGGCGCATCGGCAAAATTGATTGAGGATTTTGGCTCCAGCGCGAACGAAGCGCAGCGCTTTGGCAGCCGCGCGGTGGAATTGATTCTCAAGCCCAATTCCGATTTGCAGTATTTCAATTTGCAGGACTGGGCGCACAACGTTTGGGATTTTACTTCGCAGACTGCCATTCTCGAACGCGACACGAATCTCACGTGGCTCGCGGGCATGTTGGGCAGTGCGGTCACAAAGGCATTTCTCGATTCGCGCATCCAAGGACCGGGCGCGAACGTGCGGATGCTCGGCTTTTTCTTTGGCGACAAGCAGCAGCACTTTGACCAGCACACCTTCCAAAACCACATCGTCCCGAACGGCAAAAGCGATTTGTTGTACAAAGGCGCGCTAAAAGACAAAGCCTACTCGGCGTTTCGCGGACTCATTCGCATCAATCCCGACGCGCAGCATTCCGACGCGTACCAACAAAATCGCAATCTCTTGCTGTCGCGCACCGCGCACGCGGACTCGATTCCCGAATTGGAAATCGAAGCGAACGATGTGCGCTGCACGCACGGCGCAACCGTCGGTCCTATTGAAGAGGCAGCCGTGTTTTACATGATGGCGCGCGGCATTCCGCGACCCGAAGCGGAGCGATTGTTCACCGAAGGATTCTTTGACGAACTGATTGCAAAAATTCCGCTCGAAGTCGTGCAGGACCGTTTGTTCCGCGTGATTCGACAAAAAATTGTGGGAGCATAACCCGATTGTCGTTTCGAACCCGACGAAGCGAACTTGCAATGCCTCTATTTTTTTCCTTGCGCTGTATCTGTCTTTCGCGGGGCGCCACGCACTGACGCGCGGCAGACCCCGCGTCTCGAATGCATCATGTTCGCGTACGCGCGCGCAAGTATTCGCGTTTTGTAAATTCATTGCCGCATTCCGTCGAAATCGCTTTAACCGCACAGGTCACTGATTCGCATCAGAGAGGAAAATCAATCATGTCAACCGGTTATTCCCATCCCGAAAAACTGGTCGAGACCGACTGGGTCGCCGAACATCTCAACGACCCCAACATTCGCATTGTCGAATCCGACGAAGATGTTTTGTTGTACGATGTCGGTCACATTCCCGGCGCGGTAAAAATTGATTGGGTCCAAGATTTGAATGACCCCGTCAAACGCGATTACATTGACCGCGCGCGGTTTGAGGCGCTCCTATCCAAAGCCGGAATCAACAATGACACGCGTGTCATTTTTTACGGCGACAAGAACAATTGGTGGGCGTGCTATGCGCTGTGGGTGTTCCAACTGTTCGGTTTCACCAACACCGCGATTATGAACGGTGGACGCCAAAAGTGGATTGACGAAGGACGCGAACTTTCAAAAGAAGCGCCGTCCTATCCCGCCGGAAATTACAAAGGGAGTGAACGCGATGACCATACCATTCGCGCGTTCCGCGACGATGTTCTCGAACACATCGAAAAAAGTCTGCCGCTTGTAGACGTGCGCTCACCGCAAGAATACTCGGGCGAACTTTTGCACATGCCCGGCTATCCCCAAGAAGGCGCGCTACGCGGCGGTCATGTGCCCGGCGCCAAGTCCATCCCCTGGGCAAAGAATGTGACGGAAAAAGCGACGTTCAAAACCGTCGAAGATTTGAAAGCATTGTACGAACCCGTCGGCGTTACCCCCGACCGCGACATTATCGCGTACTGTCGCATCGGCGAACGTTCGTCGCTTTCGTGGTTCGTTTTGACGTACCTGCTCGGCTATCCGAACGTTAGAAATTATGACGGCTCGTGGACCGAGTGGGGCAACCTCGTCGCCGCGCCGATTGAAAAGTGAGGTGGGCAGCAGGTAGTAGGTGGCAGACAGTTTTGGCTACTTGCTACCTGCCGCATCCTATCTTGAAGATGACTCGTCAAGACTATATCGAGTTTATTCTCGACCATTACAACAACCCCCATCACAAGGGAAAACTGGAAGACCCGGATATTTTGGTGAACGGCGGCAATCCCGGCTGCGGCGATATCGTGACCATCTATGTCAAATTGGATGAAAATGACCGGATTACGGACGCCATGTTTGATGGACAGGGCTGTACAATCAGTATGGCTGCCTCATCGGTGTTGATGGACAAGCTCATTGGAAAAACGATTGCCGATGTGGACGCGATGGATTACAACGAAATGCTGGAAGAATTGGGGCGCGAAGTCGTGCAATCGCGCATTCGCTGCGCGACCTTGGCGATAGACACCATCAAAGGGGGCGCGCGCCAATATCCCTCGCACAAAGCGACGGGTAAAAAATTAATCGCGCCCATCGTTTTGTCCGAAACATTTCGCGGGGATGGCTTGGAGTAAAGGCAAACCGGCATGTTTGCACACAAAGTAGAGGAACGCATGAACGAATTTCCAGAAATGAACGCAACCGAAACGAAAATTGCAGAACCGTTGAACGGCGCAGACGACCCGCTCGCGCGTCCGAGTTATCCTCTCGTCACGCCCGGCAGTCCCGAACACAACATCAAAGACGCGCTGCGGCAGGTCTTTGACCCCGAAATCGGTCTGGAAGTGGTTCAACTCGGACTCATCCGCGAAATTTTGTTGAATGTTGAACCGGCAGAAATCAAGATGATGCTCACGACGCCCTTTTGTCCGTATGGCGGCTGGCTCATTCAACAAATCAAGGACGTGAGCGAATCCGTGTCGGGCAAAACAATCAAAGTCACCGTGCTGCCCGATTTGTGGAGTCCCGAATTGATGGAAGACCCCGGATTGTTGACGGGTTGGTAACGCAAGTAACAAGCTGACAGGTAGACAAGTAGACAGGTTACTTGTCTACCTGTTTTCTTGTAACGCTCTTTCCTATGACTGCCCTCAACGTCTCGTCCATCCGCGAAGATTTTCCCATCCTGCAACAATACGTACACGGCAAACCACTCATCTACCTGGATTCCGCCGCGACGTCGCAGAAACCCGAAAGCGTCATTCGCGCGCTCGATACGTACTATCGCGCGACAAACGCAAACATCCATCGCGGCATTTATCAACTTGCGGAACACGCGACGGAAGAGTACGAGAACGCGCGCAAACAAGTGCAAAAATTTATCAACGCGAAAAGTTGGCGCGAAATTATTTGGACGCGCAACGCGACGGAAGCATTGAATTTGGTCGCGTACTCGTACGGGCGCGCGAACGTTCGCGCGGGCGACGAGATTGTGATTTCCGTTCTCGAACATCATTCCAACATTGTCCCCTGGCAACTCCTCGCGCAAGAAAAAAATGCAACGCTCAAACACATTCCCGTTGACGGACAAGGGCGGCTCGCGCTCGACGATTTGGAAAATCTCATCACCGCAAAAACAAAAATCGTCGCCGTCACGATGATGTCAAACGTCACCGGCGCGATTACACCGCTCGACGAAATTATTTCACGCGCGCATTCCGTTGGCGCGGTTGTGGTTGTAGATGCCGCGCAAGGCGCGCCCCATTTGCCGCTCGACGTGCGCGCGCTTGACGTGGATTTTCTCGCGTTCAGCGGACACAAAATGCTCGGTCCGTTTGTCGGCGTCTTGTACGGCAAACGCGCCCTGCTCGAAGCCATGCCGCCCTTTCTCGGCGGCGGCGACATGATTCGTAAAGTCGAGCTGCAAGAATCCTCGTGGAACGAACTCCCGCACAAATTTGAAGCAGGCACGCCCGCGATTGCCGAAGCGATTGGCATGGGCGCGGCGATTGATTATTTGAACGCGCTCGGCATGGAAAATGTCCGCGCGCATGAAATGGAATTGACGCAGTATGCGTTAAACAAATTGCAAGAGGTTCCCACATTGCGCGTCATCGGTCCTACCCAAGTCGCGCAGCGCGGCGGACTCGCGGCGTTTGAAATGCAGCCGGAGGGAACTTTTCCGAGCATTCATCCGCACGACATTGCCGCCGTTCTCGACCGCGACGCGATTTGCATTCGCGCCGGACATCACTGTGCGCAGCCGTTGCACGACCACTATAATCTCCCCGCCACCGCGCGCGCGAGTTTTTACGTTTACAACACGCCCGCAGAAATTGACCAACTCGTGGCTTCGCTGCAAAATGTGAGGAGAATGTTTAGAGTTTCGAACGTCGGGTAATTTCCATGATTTCCCTCAGTTCCCTTCATTCCCGCGCCAAGGCAAGTAAGGGAACGAAAGGAAATGATTTATCACCCGTGACCTGCACATGGACGACTTGTACAAAGAACAAATTCTCGACCATTATCAACATCCGCACAATCGCGGCACGCTGCCCGATGCGACGAATTCGTACGAAGACTCAAATCCGTTGTGCGGCGATAAAATTCGGATGGAGCTGAAAATTGAAAATGGCGTGATTGCCGACGTAAATTTTTCCGGCAAGGGCTGCGCCATTTCTCAAGCGTCCGCGTCCATGCTCACCGACGAAATCAAAGGCAAATCGCTCGACGAAGTGAGACACATTGACAAACAAGTTATCCTTGATATGCTCGGCATTCCCTTGGGACCCGCGCGCATCAAATGCGCGTTGCTGCCCTTGAAAGTGATGAAGGCAAGCGCGTACGGAATTCACGAGTGGGGCGATGAGGATGAGGAGTGAACATGGGAGAGTTTGTTACTGTTGCGCGCGTCGGCGAAGTAAAAAAAGGGCAGGTAAAAACATTTCACGTCAACGGACACGCCATTGCTCTGTGCAATGTGGAAGGGACGTACTTTGCCACGCAGGATTTATGCACACACGACGGCGGTCCGTTGGGCGAAGGCGAATTGTGGGACTATGATATCGAGTGCCCGCGTCACGGCGCGCGTTTCGATGTGCGCACGGGCAAAGTGACCGCGCTGCCTGCGATGTTTCCTATCAAAACATTTCCCGTGCGCGTCCAGGACGATGACATTCAAGTTGCCATAGAATAGAGTTCGCATAGAATAGAACGCGAACTTTTTCGCAAACACTCGACGCCGGCGTGTTAGTGCACGCGGGCGTTTTTCTATCTCGCAAATCACAAACGGGCATTTTTTTCCTTTGCGCCTTTGCGTCTTTGCGCGAGCCACCATCTCACAAAGGAGCAAGTACATGAACCTCCGCATCCCCGGTCCCGTCACCGTCCCCGAAGACATTCTCGATGAGGCGAGCCGCCAAATGATTGACCATCGCGGTCCCCAATTCGCCGCGATGCAAAATCGCGTCATCGCCAATCTCAAAACAAGTTTTCAAACCAAAAATGATATCTTGTTGTTCACCGCGTCCGGAACGGGCGGACTCGAATCCGCTGTCGTCAACACGCTCTCGCCCGGCGCTCCTGTTCTCGCATTCGTCGCCGGTGAATTTGGCGAACGCATCGCGCGCATCGCGCAAACATACGGCGCGAACGTCAATAAAATCAAATTTGAAAATGGACAGGGCATTGACCCTGACCGCGTCGCGCAAGAATTAAAAAACGCGCCGCAAACTCAAGCCGTTCTCGTCACGCACAACGAAACATCAACGGGCATCATGCACCCGCTTCAAGAAATTTCCAACGCCGTGCGCGCCAATTCCGACGCGGTGTTGATTGTGGACGGTGTGAGTTCGATGTTGACCGCCGACGCGCAAGTTGACGCGTGGGGCATTGACGTGATGGTGTCCGCGTCACAAAAAGCGTGGGCGTGTCCCCCCGGTGTCGCGATGATTTCCGTTTCCGAACGCGCGTGGAAGGCGCACGCGAACGCGCAAACACCGCGCTTTTATTTCGATTGGACGGAGACGAAAAATTGGTTGGAAAAGGGACAGACCCCCTTTACGCCTGCCGTATCCGTCTATTACGCGCTCGACCTCGCGCTCGAAAAAATTCTCGCGGAAGGTTTGCAAAATGTGTTCGCGCGTCACGCGCGCATTGCAGCATTGACGCGTGAACAAGCCAAGTCGTTGGGATTCCGCATGTTTGGCGATGAACGGTACGCGTCGAACGCCGTCACTGCGTTGTACGCGCCCGATGGGGTGGACACCGAAGCATTACGCCAAGCCGCGCGCGAAGAATATGAGCTCATCATCGGCGGCGGACAGGGACCGATGCGCGGAAAAATTATTCGCGTCGGACATCTCGGCTGGGTCAAGGAACAAGAAATTTACGATTGCTTTGCCATCATCGGACACATTCTCGAAAAAGTTGCAGCATAAGCAATCTCACGCCAAGCCGCCAAGCCGCCAAGAAAAACGCGATGGAAAATTTCCATCGCGTTTTGTTTTCGCTCACGATTGTTATTTGCCAAATTTCATCGTCCCGCCATCTTTTTACTCTGCACTGCAATCGCCCTGTACGCGCCGGGATACTGCCTCATACTGCGTTCCGACATGTTTGAGACGAACACGCGCGGGGAAACATTCCTCCTCAAATAATCGCCTCCTCGCGATACTCGCCCCACTCTTGCCGCAGCACATCCATCATCTCTTGCAGTGTCGCGTACGCGTTCGCCGCGTCAATAAAGTAGGGCATCAGATTTTCGTTGGGTTTGTTCGCCGCGTGACGGATCGCGTTCAACGTTTCGCCCACGCGCACATTGTCGCGTTCGCTACGCACGCGGTTCAACCGTTCGATTTGACGTCGCGCGCCGGCTTCGTCCACGCGCAACAACGGCACACGCAAATCTTCGTCCACCACGTATTCGTTCACGCCCACAATGATGCGCTCTTGTGCATCAATTTCGCGCTGATAACGCGACGCGGCTTCGGCAATTTCGCGCTGCTGAAATCCGCGTTCAATTGCGGGCAGCATCCCGCCGAAATTTTCAATTCGGCGAAAGTACTCGTACGCTTCCGCCTCCAATTTGTTCGTCAACGCTTCGAGAAAATAACTTCCGCCGAACGGGTCAACCACATTCGTCACGCCGCTTTCTTCTGCAATAATCTGCTGTGTCCTCAGAGCAATCATCGCCGCATGTTCGCTCGGCAACGCCCATGCTTCGTCGAGCGAGTTGGTGTGCAGCGATTGCGTTCCGCCCAATGCCGCCGCCAGTGCTTGCAGCGCAACGCGCGCGACATTGTTCATTGGCTGCTGCGCGGTGAGCGACACGCCCGCCGTTTGCGTGTGAAAACGCATCAGCCATGAGCGCGGATTTTTCGCGCCGAATGTTTCCTTCATCGCGCGCGCCCAGATGCGCCGCGCGGCGCGATATTTTGCGATTTCTTCAAAAAAGTCATTGTGCGCGTTAAAGAAAAACGAAAGGCGCGGCGCGAACGCGTCCACGTCCAAACCGCGCGCCATCGCCCAACGCACGTACTCGAAACCGTCGCTCAACGTGAATGCCAATTCTTGCGCCGCCGTCGAACCTGCTTCGCGAATGTGATAACCCGAAATCGAAATCGTATTCCATTTCGGCAATTCGCGCGTGCCAAATTCCACCGTATCCGTCACGAGCCGCATTGAAGGTTCGGGCGGAAAAATAAATTCCTTTTGCGCGATGTATTCTTTCAAAATGTCATTCTGTAATGTGCCGCCCAATTTTTCGCGCGGGATGCCGCGTCTTTCCGCCGCCGCGATGTACATTGCCCAAATCATCGCGGCAGGCGAATTGATGGTCATGGATGTCGTCACTTGGTCGACCGGAATTCCATCAAACAAAATTTCCATATCCGCGAGCGACGAGATCGCGACGCCGCATTTGCCAAATTCGCCCAACGCTTGCGGCGCGTCCGTGTCGTACCCGTACAGCGTCGGCATGTCGAACGCGGTCGAAAGTCCCGTTTCGCCGTGTTCCAGCAAATACTTGAAACGCGCGTTCGTTTCCTCCGCCGTGCCAAATCCCGCAAACATCCGCATCGTCCACACCTTGCCGCGATACATCGTCGCGTGAACGCCGCGCGTGTACGGAAATTGTCCCGCATCATTCAAATCCCGCGCGTATTCCATATCGGCAATATCGAGCGGCGTGTAGAGCCGTTCGACCGGTTCCGAAGACGTTGTCATAAACTTGGGCGAACGTTCGGGATTTTTCGCCAACGATTTCTGTAAGGTCGTCTCTTCCCATTTGTCGCGTGCGTCGCGGATTTGTTCGAGTTCATTTGGCTTGAACATCACTTTACTCCCATTGCGTTCCTTCGAGCCACTGCAAAATGTATTCGTGTGTACGGAGGTTCAAATTTTCCAACACATGCCCGCCGCGTGGAATCACTCGCCGTGTTTTCGGTTCGCCCGCATTCGCAAACAATTCGTGCGCGTGCGACAACGGAATCAGCGGGTCACGCTCACATGCAGAACGAGCAACGGACGCGGGCTGAGGCGCGCAACAAAATCGCGCGGGCAGTACGGCGGGACAGCGCGTTCAATGCGGGTCGGCGTTGCGTAGCGAATCACCCGACGGCTCACCGACCATTTCAGCAGTTCCAGTCCCGCCATTGAGAAGCGACTAAACTGTTTGTGCGCGAACGCGGCCATCGTGATGACGGCATCGCAATCAGCCGAATCCGCCGCAGAACGAATCGAAACCGCGCCGCCCATACTGCTGCCCATTACGACGATTCGAGCATATCCGAAACTTTTTGCGTACTGCATCACTGCCTCAAGGTCCCAGACCTCTTTTTCACCGAATGTTGTTGCGCCGCCGCTTTCGCCATGTCCGCGAAAATCAAACACAATCACATCCATTTCGTCGGCCAACGCTTCCGCCAAACGAGCAATTGGAAAGAGATTCTTGCAGGCGGAAAAACCATGACAATAAATCAGCAGGGTCGAAAAAGCATTTTGCAAATGCACGCCGCGAATTTCCACCCCGTCCCGCGTTACAACACGAAAGGTCCGATGCGGCTTGGAATACTCGCGCCACCACAACGCGCGCACACCTGCGCCACGCGCCGTTAGCGGACGACCATAGTGGAGCGTTTGCGTTGCCATTCAGGGTTTTTGGTACAACTCGATCAAGACACCGTGCGCGCTTTTTGGATGAATGAACGCGTAGCGCATTCCGCTCGCGTTCACACGCGGCGTCTCGTCAATCAACTGCGCGCCGTTTTCTCTTAAACGCGCCAACGCGGCTTGAATGTCGTCCACCTCGAAACAAATATGATGAATGCCCTCGCCGCGTTTCGCCAAAAATTTTCCGAGTCCGCTTTCGGGGTCCTGCGTTTGCACCAACTCGACCTCGCTCCCGCCAACGGGCAAAAACGCCACCTCTGTTTTTCCGCCTTCTTCGGAAGCAACGTGGTCGAGTGTCATGCCCAACGCGTATTCAAAAAATTTCAACGCGTCGCTGACATTTTGTACGGCGATGCCGATGTGGTCAAGGCG
>CALMZO010000039.1 GCA_937870825.1 uncultured Chloroflexota bacterium
GCGTAGCCCGCTTCATCGCCGTACATGCCTGCCGTGTGAATTTGACTGCGCGTGATTTCGTCCGCTTGCACCTCCATCACATATTTCGGTTCCACCCACACATCGGGAATCATGTTCGAATCTACGCGCGCGTGTTTGTGCGGGAGAGCGATTTCGTTCAACTTGTTGTAATACTCGGTGAATTCCAAATCGGTGAGCCCCGAACCCACTTTGCCGACGGTGCGAAAGCGGTCATTCTTTTTGTCGTACACCGCGCACAACAACGCACCCACGCCAAATTTCGCGCGCTGCCCGCGTCCGCGCAAAAAGCCGACGACGACCACATCCACCGTATCGCGCAAATGCCCTTGATACGCGCGTTTGAATTTCATCCAATTGAAATTGCGCGCGCCCGCTTGATACGTCGAGTCGGGACGTTTCGCCATGATGCCTTCGAGACCCGCTTCGATTTTCGCGGTAAAAAATTCATCAATCGCTTTCGGCTCGGTCACAAAAATTTGTTCAATGAGTTGAATGCCGTTGCCCGCGCCAATCAGTTTTCCCAAACGTTCGTGACGTTCTTGATATGCAACACCCGTCACATCTTCGCCGTCAATCCACAACACATCGAATGCGAGCAATTTCAGCGGATGCGATTGCGTCATTTCGTCAATCCCGTACTTGCGGCGGCGCTGGCTCGTTTCTTGAAACGGCAAAAAGTCGCCCGTGTTCGGGTCATACGCAATTGCTTCGCCTTCGAGAATCGCGCGCTTTGCCTGAATCTGTTTTCGCACTGCATCCGCGACGTCGGGAAACATGCCTGTTGTTTCCTCAAGATTGCGCGAAAACATTCGCACCTTGTCGCCGTCTTTGTGCACCTGCACGCGAAAGCCGTCCACTTTCGGTTCGAGCGCGCACTCGCTCATGCGCTCAATAATTTCTTGCGCGCTTTTCGCGCGCTCCGCGAGTTCCATGCGAATCGGTTTGCCGAGTGTGATTTTTAATTTCTTTAATCCTTTGACGCCATCTTTTTTGAACGTCGTCGCGACGAGTCCCAAATCGCTCGTGATGTTGTAGGCGCGTTCCAAATCGGGACGCAATGTTTTGTCACCTGTTTCGCTCCACGACAAACCATCGAGTACCGTCACATCGCCGACGCCGAGACGCAAGCGCCCCATCGGCACGCGCAGCAGATAACGCGCCTCGCGCGGACTTGATTGTTTCAACAAATCCGCGAGCAAGCGCACCCGTTTCTCGACAGTGCCTTCGCCGCTCGCGGTTGCGATTTCGCGCAATTTTTCAAACACAACATCCACTTCCAAATTCTTGCTTTTCGCCGTGCTCAACTGCTCGGCGACATTGCCATAGTCGCCGAGTTCCTTGTACATTTTCTTTACGTCCGCCAATGGCGTCTGCGTCGCCTGCGCGACCGCTTGGGCAATCAACGCTTCGCCCATCCCAAACTCAATCGCTTCGTACGCGGGCGCGAGCCGTTCTTGCGTCAAGTATACAATCGCCGCCATGTCGTCCACTTCCGCCTTCTTGAACAAATCGCCAAGAATGCGCGTCATTTCCAAACGTTTGCTCGTCGCTTCCAGCTGCGCGAGGTAATCTACGAGAGTGGAGAATTTCATTTTGTCTCTGTGTCAGTTGCGCGCATAGTCATCTTGCAAACGCACAATATCATTTTCATCCGAGATATTCTGCGGGTCACTGTGAATCCAAATTTCCGCGACCACGCCCCATTCGTCCAAACCGACGAGGCGATGACGCACGCCTTGCGCGAGTTCAATCGTTTCGCCGACGCGCAACGTCATGTACTGCGCGGGCTGCTCGTCCGTATCACTGACAAACACACCAACGTCCGCATTCGTCGCGCGCCACCATTCCGCGCGGCGCGAATGATATTGCCACGACAAACGCTGTTGCGGCGCGACGATTAAAAATTTTGGACTGCGTTCGCCCTGCCGCGCGTTTTTGGGAATTTCGGTCTTATCAAAATACGTCGCGATAAATTTATCCGCGTCTTTATTTGCCACACGCAAAAACGCGCCCCACGGACGCGTCACATCTTGTTCCGCAATTTCAAAACCATGCGCATCCAATTCCGCGCGCACGCGTTCCACAACTTGTTCTTTCGACAACCCGCGTTCAATTTGAATCAAAGGAATGGACTCCTCAAAAAGATTTCACCTTATCGGCTCAACAACGGTTCATGCAATACGCCGCGCAGCGCTTCCTGAAAATGTTTCGAACCTTCGCGCCCCACATTTTGTACGCCGACGCGAAATTGCTCTTGTGCATCCGCGCGGCGTCCCAAACGATTCAGCACGAGCCCCAGATTGTAACGTCCTTCAATCGTGAACGGGTCCAGCGCGACGGCGCGGCGAAACGCGCGCTCCGCATCCTGCATTTTATTTTGCGAAAAATACACCACGCCCAAATCATTTTGCGCCAGCGCGTCGGCGGGATTCGTGCTCAACACGCGCAAGAATGTCGCCTCCGCATCGCGAAAATTTCGCGCCGCGTACAAACGCCGCGCTTGCTGAAACAAGTCGCGCGCCTCGCGCGATTCCACACGCGGTGATGCAACTTGCGCTTCCACTTGTTTCACTTCGGAACTCTCCGTCAAAGAGGTTGCCGGCGACTCCAACGCGGAACCGAGCGGCGGGAATGACGGCAGATTCATGGCAGGCGCGAACGATAACAACGACGGCATTTGCGGCATCGTCAACATCGGCGGCATTGTATAGCCCATCGCCGTTTCCGCGTCCGCCTGCGCTTGCGTCAAGCGCGCGCTCGCGGCGACAAACGGCGCGTCCGAGGCGTGCTGTTCCGCGCCCAGTTCATTTTGAACTGCAACATCCGAAGCAAACGCGGACGCGCGTTCCTGTTCCATTTGCGAATTGACGCGCGCCGCGCTTGCGCTCGCCGCGTCTTGTTCTGCCGCGAGGTGGTCACTGGCGCGCGTAAATGGCGTACTCGCGCGTTCGCGTTCGAGACGTTCCTGTTTCATGCGTGGTGAATCATCGGGAAAAAATGAGCGCGCCGGAGCACCGGGTTCTGTCGCGGACTGTGCAAACGCGGCGAGATTTTCCAAAAGCGAACCGACAACCGCAGTCGGCGTGTAGGTCCCGGCAGGCGCGGGACTGGTTTGCGTTTCCGCGCGCACGGGACGCTGCAACAGCGCGCCAATTTTTTGCGCGAGGGCATCCATTTCCGCGCGCGTCCCGCGTTCATTCACAATGAGCGCCGTGCCGTCCGTCCCGTCCAACTGCACTTGCCAAATCGGAAACGTGTCCATCGCGAATGCGCCCGCACCCGGCGGACGCGTCACTTGAACCTCACGAATGAGATTGAATACCATTTCTTGACGGCGCGTCGGAAGGAAAATCACAGAGTTCGTGCGCGTCGCAACCCGTTGATTCGCATCCAAAACGACCCGCGTGCTTGAAAGCGCGTTCAGCACACTTGCCAGTATCGCCAAGCCGATGACGAGAAAAAGAAGAATCATCACGGGATTCAATTCGCCGCTCTCGTCGAAAATCGAACCGAGCGCGGCGCAGGTGATGATGCCGAAGGTGCCGATACCAATCAGCGCGCCGATAACATTCGCGCCGCCTTTGCCCAACACGATTCGTTCGGGCTGCTCAGTCAAAACTTTTAACTGCGCCATGCGGACGATTATACCATCAACGATGGGCGGCTTGTTCGAAACCATCGCCGCCGATGTGTTGTATAATTTGAAACGATGCTCACGCACATAGATGCACACGGGCGCGCGCAAATGGTGGACATTAGCGCAAAGAATGACACCGAACGCGTCGCGAGGGCGAAAGCGAACGTCGTCATGCTCAAGGAAACGCGCGCGCTCATTTCGCAAGGCGCAATCGAAAAGGGCGATGTGTTTGCCGTTGCACGCGTCGCCGGCATCATGGCGGCAAAACGTACGCACGAACTCATTCCGATGTGCCACCAACTTTTGCTCACCGATGTCGAAATTCAATTTCAAGATTCACCCCCCCCCGACGACGCGCACGCGCAAATCGAAATCACGGGCATCGCAAAAAACGTCGGCAAGACCGGTGTCGAAATGGAAGCGCTCGTCGCCGTCTCGAACGCCGCGCTGACGATTTACGATATGGTCAAAGCCGTTGACCGCCGCGTCCGCATTGACAACATCCGTCTCGTGTACAAAGCGGGCGGAAAAAGCGGGGAAATCCATTTAGAGTGACGAACGACAAAAGACGGACGACGAAGGTTTGTGTCGTTCGTCCTTGGTCATTCGTCGTCCGTCATGCTTCCTCAATACGAATCCTTCCTCGACGCCACTCCCGAAAAGGGCGTCATCATTGTCGAATACTGGTGGCAGCCGCCGAATCGGTTGAACGGCGGGACGCCGCGAAATATCGCGGGCATTACCATCGGAACGAAAACGTCCATGATTTTTTTCAAGCGCGTTCTCGCTTCGGAAAAATGCTGGTGCGGCGGCGGCAAAAATTTTTCCAAGTGCCATCGCCGCGACGACGATTGGACGTACGTCTCGCTTGACCCCGACCGCCACACCTACAGCCCTGTCGTGTTGCTCGAACGCCATTTTCCCAAAATCAATTTCGCGCACGCGCGTCAAACGCTCGCGCACGAGAAGCGTTTGTTGTGCATAGACTATGACGACGAACGCGCGGAATGGGCATTGCCCGCGCATCCGCCGCTTGTGAATGAAATCGGGCAACTCGTGATTGGCACATTCGAAATCACACTGCACGGCTTGCGCGTCGAGACCAACAGCGAAAAACGTTTGGAACACATGACGGGCATCGCCACACAGATTCTCGGCGAATTGGGCAAA
>CALMZO010000040.1 GCA_937870825.1 uncultured Chloroflexota bacterium
GTCACAGTGCCTGCCCTGCCCGGCTGCATTTCCGAAGGCGACAATTATGATGAGGCGCTTGAAAATATCAAAGACGCAATCCAATTGTATTTGCGCGCGGTGGCGAAAAAAGTTGAGCAACGCAAATAATTTCCCTCATTTCCCTCATTTCCTTCCCCCTTTGTCACCCGCTCACCCCCTCACCCGTTCACTTTTCCTTCAAATTCCTTGAGTCGTTCTTCCAACTTTTCCTGCCGCCACGCCACCGTCAAATCCCCGCGCGTTTTTTCCAACACGCCGCGCACAATGTCCGTTTGACGCCTTAAGCCGCCCGTGAGCGCGTCGGGAAAATCCATCGTCACGAGCATTGAATAAATATCGTCCATCGCTTGCAGCATCGCTTCACTGCGTTCCAATTGTTCGTGCCGAATAATGTCGAGAATGTAGCGGCGCATTTCCGTTGCCGCTTCGCCGAGTCCATTCAAATACGCGGCGTAATCCACGCCCAACGCGTCGGGGTCAGGAATCGGCTGGTTCGTCAGCAGCGCGAGAACAATGTGCGCTTCGGTCACTTCTTTTAACGCGTCTTGTACGTAACCCGTGTAATGCAAATCAGGATACGGCGCGACATCCGCTTTCATCGCGTCGGCGACACTGCGCGCCGTTTCCAAAATTTTCGCGGCGTTGTCATATTCTCCGCGATGCGACGCGCGAATCGAAAGCGAACAATGCCGAATCACTTCGCGCGATTTCACCAGCGCGGCGTCGCGGGCTGCTGTTTTTGCTACAAACGTTTGTCGAATTTTTTCTTCGATGAGTTCAAGTCCTTCCATTCAAAATCCTTTCGCAGTCAAGATAACAATGTTATAGCACAAGCAGACAATCAAGTATAATTTTGTTCATTCCGTCACTTGGGGTTCGGGAGAGCGTATGAGCGAAATACAATTCCTTTGCCAACAACCGCGCGTCTACATGATTGACCATTTCGCAAGCGCGGACGAACTCGTGCCCATTCTCGACATTGTGCGTGACCCGCAGCAACTCGCGCAACGCGGCATCATAACGCAGCACAACAAGGCAGGCGTTTCGTTTGAATGGCAAGTGCAGAGCGAACCAATGTTGAAAATGCTTGTCGAACGAACGTACGCGCGTTTGGGTTTCTATAACGATTTGGGGTACACGCTGCGCTTTCGCAACTACCAAGTCGGCGAATATCATCCGGGACATCTCGACGCGTATCAAGTCGAAAAATTTTTTCTCGTCGCCACTGCTATTTTATATTTGAACGATACGACAGAAGGGGGCGAAACATTTTTCCCGCGCGCGCAGCCGCACCCAATTTCCATCGCGCCGCAAGCGGGGCGGCTGGCGATTTGGTTCAATTACACCCGCGACGGCGAACGTGATGAAGCCGCGTTCCACGAAGCATTGCCCGTGCGCGTCGGCGAAAAACTGACGCTGACGAATTTTATCTACAAGCCGCTCGAGTATGCCAATCGGGAGTTATGAACAATGCGATTCGTTCGAAACCTACGTTTCGTGTGTGTGAATGATTCCGTGCCGCCGCAAACGCCGCGTTCGCTGAAAGAAGCGTGCGCCACGCGTGGAATTGAATATGTGGAAATTGACGCGCGTTCGTTCGATTACGCGCCTGAAAAACAATTGTCACGCGGCGATATGATGTATCGTCCGGCGATTTCGCTTGTCGCCATGCGCGTCGAACAATTTTTGTGGAATCAAGGTGTCGCCACATTTTACGCGCAGCCCGACGGCGTTTTCTTTGGCGCGATTACGCCGCCCTTGCGTTTTGAACGCGCGGGCTTGCCGATTCCGCGCACCGTGTATTGTTCGACGACGAATCGCGCAATGATTCAGAAATATGTTGAGCGCGTCGGCGGCTTGCCATTGATTGTAAAAATACTCGGACATTCGCGCGGCGTCGGCGTGATTCGCGTGGACTCGCTGCCCGCGTTGTATTCGCTGCTCGATTATGAATTGAGTCAAGGCGCGAATCCTTTGCTCGCGCAGTACATTGACGACGCGGCGCATTGGCGGCTGCTCGTGTTGGGAGACCGCGTGATTGCTTCGTATCGCAATGCGCCGCTGCCCAACGATTTTCGTCCGCATGTCGCAGAGGGCAGAACGCAGTTCGATGTTGCGCCAAGCAAAGCAATGCAAGATGTCGCGGTGCGCGCGGTGAATTCGATGCGCTTGGAATTTGGCGGCGTAGATTTTTTGCAACAAGCGGACGGAAAATTTTTTTTACTCGAAACAAATTTTCCTTGCTACTTTTATCACGCGCAAGAATTGGGCGGAATTGATGTGGCGGGGCTGATGGTGGATTTTCTTGCCGCAAAAGCAAAGGAATTTGAAAAATAAAACCGATTCTGCTGGTGTGCAGAATCGGTTTTTCTTGTCACGCGAAACGCGCGTTCAACCTTGCCCCATTTTCATCTGCGCTTCCGCGCCGGAAAATTTCGAGACGCGTTCGTCCAATTGTCCCGACATGCTTTCAAAATTTTCGGGCGTCAGTCCGCGTAACGATGCGAGTTCGGCATCGCTCAATTCATATCCCGCCAACGCCGCGCCCGGGTCATTGAACAACATGTTCATAAATTCGGGTTCGCTCGCGGCGCGCGCAATGATGGTGTGAACGATTTCTTGCGACATCTTTATCACCTCTTTTGGTTATCTTGCTTTCGCGAAACGTTCGTTGTGACCACATGGGCTAAAAGTCGCAGATACAAAGCTTGCTCACGCGCTCATCCACCATTCGTTCCGCGTCTTGAAACTCGGCAATGTCCATGTTCGTCAAGGCGTCACGCTCTTCGGCTGTGAGGTCGAACGCCGCCAATGTATTCATCGGGTTGGCGGCAAGGTCACGCCGAAACGCCGTATCTATCACCAATCTGCCCACCACTTGTTCGATTGCCATTTTGCTCATTTCAGTTCCCTCCGGCTCCCTTTGGAGCGAATTTGAATTTTTGTACCTACGCCGTCGTTTCCAGTTCTGTTCAGGGCACATCACCTCCAATCACCGATACCGTCAAGTCTCTACCCCACACCACGCGGCAATTCGTCGAGCCGCTTGTGCGTTTCCAAACGCATTTGGGAAAGTTGCGTGAGCTGCTCACCGCGATTCAGATAATTCAAGAGCACGTCGTTGAAATCCTGGCGACTCAGCGTGAGCAATTCCGTCGGTTCGATGGCGCGCACGGTGGCAGTACGCGGCACATTCATCAACAACGCGATTTCGCCCACCGCTTCGCCGCGCCCGCGCGTCGCGACAACATTTCCATTTTGAATAATTTCAATTTGCCCCGAACGCACAATATAAAAACGGTCTCCCAATTCGCCTTGCCGTATGATTTCCGTACCCGCCGCTACGGAAAGTGGTACGAGCTTGCTCAAAAGCAAATCGAGTTCAGCGGGCGTGAGGTCATGCAAAAGAGGAATGGCTGCAATCTCGCTGCGATATTGCAGCGATGCTTCCATCTTTTTTCGCGTTTGCAAATCGTTAAACAACAGCGCGTCGAAATCGTCGTGGTTGAGCCACAACACGCGGCTCGGTTCCACCGCGACGACAGTGGCAACACGCGGCTTGTGATACAACAACGCGAGTTCGCCAAAATAGTTTCCCGAGCCCAAACGATTCACCGCTTCGCCATTTTCCAACACTTCAAACGCGCCGCGCACGACAATGTAAAATTTGTCGCCCTCTTCGCCTTGCCGCACCACTTCCGTTCCTTCGGCAATATCTTGGGCGCGCATCGCCCGCGCAATTTGCAAGAGACGCGGTTCGGGAACATCCTTCCACAGCGGCACCGCGCGCAGCGCGTCCAACGCTTCGCGATGCAAACGCGCCGCGGCGCGTTCGCCCAACGCGCCCGCGCGCAAAAAGGTGGAGGTGATGAGCCGCCGCGCGAGAGAATACAACGCGAGCGCAAGCGGAATGGATATCAACGCGACGAGCAAAATCACCGCGCCTTGCGCCAAAAGATTTCCGCTCGCGAGCGCTTCACCAACGACGCGTCCAATCCGCAATTCCCAAAAACGCAGCGCGAGATAGATTGCAAAAAACGAATACGCCAGAGAGGCAAGCCCGAACAGCGCGAAAAATTTTTCCTCACGCGTAAGCGTTTCACGCGCGCGCATTTTTTTCCAGAATGTGTTGCGGACAAATCCCAACGCCCGCGCGCGCAGCGACGGTTTTTCGAGCAGGTCCACCAACAAATAATAGCCGTCGAGTTCAAGCAGCGGATTGAAATTAAAGAGCGCGTTGACGAGCAGCACCAAGCCCCACGCAAACAAAAACGCGCCCAACGCGCCTTCCGGCAACAGCAGCGCGCCGAGCGCGCACACTCCGCCTAGTACAAGTCCCGTGTACGGTCCCGCAAATGACGTGATGAGCCGCTTGCCGCGCGGCGACATCCAAATATCCGTCGTATCCACGTATCCCGCCGGCAGTCCATAATACAACAACAAGCCCCCGCGCGGCACATAACGCCCCGCATGTTTCACCGCCATCGCGTGTCCGAGTTCGTGAATGATGAGCGTCACCGATTGGAGCAAAAGAATGACGAGGATACCCGTCACATATGAACCGCCAATTTGAAATAAGGGATAACGCTGTCGCGCCAGCTCTTCCAGATAAATCAGCGGACCGAGAATACTCAACACGATTCCGATGAGGACAGCAGGGCGCGTAAAAAAAATCCAGCCCAACGCGCGGTACATTTTTTCCATCTGCGTATCAATGTTGTGAACGGAGAGATTTGAAAAAAGAAAACCGCGCACGACGCGCGCGACAAAATTCGTTGCCTCGAAAGGTTTCAACCTCGCGTCGAGCGCGGCATACACATTCAGCGGCGGCGCGATGAGAAATTGATGTGAACGCAAAAGTTGCACGAGCCCACTGATGCGCGGGAGGGCGAGGACGCCGTTCTTTTGGTAATACTCGACGACGAGGATTTTCACCGTGCGCGTGCCGTCCATCAACGACAGCATCTCGTACTCTTTCGGGTCGAGCTTGAGATACGTGTTCGCGGCGGGATTGCGAATGACGACGTACGGACTCCCGTACCGCGTCGTTTGATGCGACGCCTCGATGTTTGGCACGACGCGCGGGCGCGCTTCAATCGGCATGAGCGCGCGTTCCAGCGCGTCCCAGATGTTTCGATTGTTCAACGAGTGGGCGTGCTGCAACGTGAAACCCAAGCGTTCCCATGCCGTCGCGCTAGCGGTCATAGCATCCACAATGCAATTTAAAGTTTCCTCTTGTGACGCGTCATAATGCATTCACCCGGAAGCGCGTCTATACCGACATCTTCTCCATCCGGTCGAGTACCACGCCGCCCTCCAAACGCGTTTCTCCAAGTTCGCGGGCGTGGCTCACAATGCAGGAAACCGCGCAAGAATAACGCGCAGTTTCCTGACATTGCATTGCGAACGTTCAGCTTTATTCGCCAAAGCCGGATGGCTGCACCTCAGCATTGACGGGTGGAAATCCTGTCGGCTGAACGTCCGCATTGACGGATTGGAATCCTGACGGCTGAACGGCGAGTTTGCTGACACGCGCATCGAGTTGGGTCGACTCGACAGTCCCCGCATCAACACGGATGCCTTGAGGTGTGTTGCCCCGCGCCTGCGCTTCGACGAGGGCTTCGATATTTTGTTCATTCATTTGCGTATCCATTGTCTGACTCCTTTTTGAATACGGGGGCGTGCCGGGCAAACTTAATCGCCCCAAATAATTCCATCGCTTGCGATGGAACTTGCGCGGTTGCCCCAGACTACGCCTTTGGTTACGCGCGTGTCCAATTCGTTCTCGGTCAGCGCGGAATCCTCCGTCGCGATGCCTTCTTGCTCGTCCGCTTGAGCTTGCTGCTCGACCAATGCTTCGAGCTCGTGTTCTTGACCCTTTTCCATAGTTGCCCTCCTAAATGATTTTATCAACAATATATCCAAGCAATGGCTGTTTGTCTGCAACCTTGGTTGCGCTCGGACAAGATTTTTCAAAATGTTTTGTCATCTGCGCGTTCTTGGAGCGCGCGGCGGTCACGCAAAACAACGCGGTGACGACGACTCGCAATCCAGCCGGCGCGCCGCCAACGTCCCAGCACTTTGGTCACCGTCTGCCGCGTGGCGCCAATGCGCCGCGCGAGTTCATCATGCGAAATCCGAATTTCTTCCGGCGGCGTGGCTGCTTTTTCCAAGGCGAGCAGTGTGCGCGCCAAACGCGCGGGGGCGTCGAGAAACGCAAGTTCGCTCTCGCGCTCGGTTGTCGCCGCCAGACGTTCGGCGAGAGATTCCAAAAGGTGGCGCATCACGCGCGGCTCCCGTTCCAATTGCGCCATCAATTCCGCGCGCGGCAAAAGTAGAAATTCGCTCGGTTCGATTGCCATCGCCGTCGCCGAACGCGGCTTGCCCGTCAACAGCGCAAGTTCGCCAAAACAATCGCCCGCGCGCAATTCGTTCACCACCAATTCGCGCCCATCCATCGTCGAAACGAGAACCGCAATCGCGCCCGAACGCACCAGATATGCCGCGCTTGCCGCGTCGCCGCGTTGAAACAAAATATATCCCTTGGGCACGCGCTCGAGCCGACACACGCACGCAAAAACCAGCAAGTCCGTTTCGCTCAAACCCGCAAAGAGCGGCACCCGTTTGAGAAACGGCAAAAGAGTTTCCGAATTTTCGGCGCGCTTGTTCATCCGCATCCTCTTGCTATTTTTTGTCGTGGCGTGAAAGCAAAAAGTTCGTGTCAATCGGTTCGGGATGCACTTTGCAAACACCGCACCACAAGGCGTCTTCCACCGCCAAGCCGCGTTCTTGGTTTTCGTCCTGCCACACGACAAACAAAAACGGGCGCGTCCGCGTGTGTTTTTTACAGACTGCCCGCCCACAAAACTGACACATTCCTTCTGCTTCTTCGCCTCCCACCCAGCATCGCATTCTATGTGCCTCCGATTCTATTTTGTTGTGGCGCAAAGGAACAGACCAAACACTGTTCACTTTCTGCTCAGCTTGAGCAAGCTCATTTCGAGCAAGCTGACTTTGCCGGCGTCATTTTGGAATGAACTTGATATTCCCCCAATCGCCCACCTTGACGTACACAATGCCCTTGTTGAACACTTGCGCAATGTATTGCGCGCCGTTGTACGTGAATGGAATTTCGTCCGTCTGTTGGTCTTGCAAACCATTCGCTTGCGCGAATCTCCACAACGCGGCGGTATTGTTCACAGGCATCCACGGTTTCGCCGCGTTCGCGCGGTCCAGCACTGCTTGTTCGAGTCCCGTCAATAACTGCATCACCGGCGCGGCATCAACGAATCCTTTGAACCCGTTGCCCGTGTTGATGGGACTGCCGTTCGCATCCGTCATTCGCAAACCGAGATGCAAATGCGGACCCGTCGTGTTGCCGGTACTGCCCATCACGCCGAGCGCCTGCCCGCGCAAAACCTGGTCGCCCACGTTCACAAAATTTTGCGCGAGATGCGCGTACGTCCACAAGCGGCGATTCTGCGGAACAAAAATTACCACGTTAATTCCATACGCTTTGCCCTGTACGGGGTCATCCACTTCTTCGCGCACGATGCCGCTTTCGACCGCGTACACTTTTTTGTCCGCGTCTTTTGGAATGAAATCCAAGCCCTCGTGTCCGTTCAAGCCGAACTGCGCGTAATTTTGTGGATTCGCGCCAAATGGTTGTGTCAGAGTTGCGCCACCGGAAAATGGAATTTGCATAAGTGCCTCAAGTCGTTAGTTGTTCGTGATGGGTTGTTTGTGCGGCACGTTGAAGGTTGAAGGTTAGCTTGATACTTTTTTCATCCTTCGTCGTTCGTCCTTCGTCGTCCGTCGCCGTATCCACATTTTTTTCACCCCGCGCCACGCGTCCACTCGTCCTTGCCACGCTTGTTGCAAATGTCCGCGCGTCGCGGCTTGTGGCAAAGAAATTGCGTCGAGCAAAAAAAGAATCGGCAGCGCGAAATAAAAACGCGGAATGGGAAAATTTTTGAACGTCGTCCACCAGCGATTGCGCGCGAGCAGGTAGGTTTTGCGCGGACTTATTTTACCAAAACTTGCGCCGTGTGTGTGGTACACGCGCGCGTCGGATACAAAGATTGTTTTCCAGCCCGCGTCATGCGCGCGCCATGCCAAATCGGCATCTTCATAAAATGCAAAAAAATCATCGTCGAACAGACCAATCTCGTCCAACATTTTTTTTCGATACAACGCCGCGCCCGCGCACGCGCCAAACACCTGTCGCGTATTGGCGACAAAAGTCGCCTCGTCCCCCGCGCCGATATTCCACGCGTACCCAAACGCGTCCACGACAATTCCCGCTGCGTCCACCACATTGCGTCGTTCCATCTCCAACATCAACGGCGCGCACGCGCCAACAGTTTCGTCAATCATTGGCGCACACAATTTTTCCAGATACTCTATTTCGATTTCTGTGTCCGTGTTCAGGGTCGCAATCAAGTTGCCGCGCGCCGCGCGAATCCCCAAATTATTTCCCGCCGCAAAACCCACATTCGTTTCACTGCGAATCAATTTTACATGCGGAAAATTTTTTTCCACGAACGCGCACGAATCATCCGTCGAAGCATTGTCCACCAAAAGAATTTCAAATGCGCGCAACGTCTGCGCGTCCAGCGATTGCAGGCAGCGTTCCAAACATTTCGCGCCGTTGTAATTCACAATGACGACAGAAATGAAAAAAGGCGACGCGTCCGCCGCCATTTCCCTCATTTCCCTCATTTCCCTTATTCCCCGATTTACTGTCTCGCCCGTCTCACCACCAAGTCCGCCAGCAGCGCCATCATCACAATGTTTAACCCAACGACGACGAGTAACACATTGGAACTGTGAACGACGAGATTGCCGATGGCGAACCACCAAATTTGTCGCAAGATGCCCGCGAGCAAAAATACGACTCCGATGGGAAATAAAATTTTCATCGGATTAAAATACATCACCGTCCGCAGCACGAGCATCAAATAATTGTACGTGTCTTGAACCGGACGAAATTTTGATTTGCCCTTGCGTTCGTAATACTCTATCGGAATCCATTTCACGTCGAGATTGTCCGAAAGATGCGCGAGCGTAATCGTCGAGACCCACGATTGTCCTTGCGGTAAAATGTGAATGTACTTGAGCGCGTTTTGTTTTTTGAACGCGCGCAAGCCGCTGTTGAGGTCAGGAATTTTTGTGTCGGTGAGAAACGACGCGAGCGAACGAATGAACCATTTCGCCGGTGTGCGCAGCATTTTCATTGTTCCCGCTTCCCGCGTGCGCGCGCCAATCACCATGTCGTACTCGTTCATCTCTTCGAGCAAACGCGGAATGTCTTGAACGGGGTACGTGCCGTCGCCGTCGGTCATGACACAAATTTCGCCGCGCGCATGTTTGACCCCCGTGTTCGTTGACGCGCCGCTGCCGCGATTGCGCGTGTGATTCACCAACGTCGCGCGCGCAAATTTTTTTACTTGGTCGGGCGTGCCATCGTTCGAGCCGTCATTGACCACAATCACTTCATAATCATATTTCGCCGCGTCCATCGTTTGAAAAATTTTTTCGAGCGTTTCGCCAATGCCCTCGCGTTCGTTAAACGCGGGAATGATGATGCTGATAAATTGGTCCTGAACGCGCAACGGCGGCTCGATGAGCTGGGGTTGAGTAAGCACAAAAAAGATTATAAACGAGAAACGAGAAACGAGAAATCATGCTTCTCGTTTCTCGTTTCTCGTTTTACTTGTGACGTTCCACTTGCAACATTTCCAATTCCATCCCCAACACGCGCCCTTCACCGTCGAGTGTTGTCTCGCTTGCCAACTCCAACCAATATCCTTCGGCGCTCGAATCCAATTTTCCATTTTTCAAATTCACAGTGTACGTCTCCATCGTTGACGACAAAACAATTTCGCCCAAGACGCGTTTGCCTTGAATAATTTCCACGCGCATATTTTCGCGCGGCGCGCGCGCGCGCAGCGTCAATCTCAAATCATTTGACGACGCGTCTTGAATCGGCACACGCACAACGCCGCTGATGGTTTTTGCGTCGCGCAGTTTGCGATTTTCGGAAAGGATGCCGCCAATCCAGCGCGTTTTTTCTTCGGGCGCGCGTTCCAGAAATCCATTCACCAAATACGGAAAATCATCGCCGCCAAAATTCAGAACGAACGGATAAGTTTCCGGCGCAGTACGCGGCACCGCGCGAAACATTGCGTAATTCAAATTCACGCGCCACGCGCTGCGCGGCATGAATTCGTACGCAAACGCCCATTGCGGCACATCGAACGTCGCTTCAACCACGCGCTCCAATTGATAATTCGGCACTTGCAATTTGCCGCCGTTCGTGCCAAACGCGAGAATCACCTCGCGCCCCTGCGCGCGCCACGCGTCAATCATTCGCGCCACTTTGATTCCCGGCGGATTGTTGAACACCGTCACAAACACATCGCGTCCAAAGATAAATTTCAACGGCGTCGCGAGCGCGGCAGGTTCATCACGTCCCGCCGAAAAAATCACCACCGCGTTTTCGGGAATCTGTGCGGCAATGTTTTCAATTTGCGCGTACGCGCCGCCCAATTCATCCACGCCGACGATTGATTTTTCAAGCGGCTCGACGCGCAAAAATCCAAGCGACACAGTTTGTGAAACGAACGGCGCGCGCAACGCGAACCCAGTCGCGCGACTCGCGTCCACCAGTCCCATCGCGTACACGTTGTACATCATCCACATTCCGAACGCGCCCGCGGCAGCCCATCGTAAGCGCGTCGGCTTGTCCCTGCCCACTCCTCTGGCATGAAAATTCCACAACCACTGCAACGCGCGCGCCGCGCACAGCACAAACAGCGGCAGCACCAACGGAATGTAATGCCGCGTCGTGTAGATATAGTGCGGATTCGAGTACAGCTCATCCAAATAAAAAAGCGCAAACAGCGCGGCAGTTCCAAAAAAGAAAACATTCCGCGCATTCAAATCGCGCAGCACGATAATCACCGCGCCGAACGCCGCCAAAAAAATTCCAATCGGCGAAAGATACCAGCCGAGTTTGATTAAATTCGCTTCACTGCGCGTCGGCGTCAATCCGCCAATGTACGCGTATAAACTTTCAGGACGCGCCAACAAAAAATAATGCGTGACGAAAAACAAAACAATGAGCAAACCCAACCCGATTCGCAACGCATTTTCCGCGCGCCCGAAACGCGCCGCGACACTTTTGCCCCACTGCGCGCGCGCGTGTTGAAATACGCGGTCTGTCACAAACAACGCGCCAATGCCCAACGCGAATACGCCAAACAATGCGAGCCAGTACTCGACGCGCGTAAAAACCAATTCCGCCGCAGGAAAATCAAAGCGAAAAATCTTGTCAATGCTGTTAAGTTTGAGCGCGTGGGTGTATTGGTAATACAAATAATTTGGCGCAAACGCGAGCATGTGTACAGCCGCGTGCGCGAACACGATGCCGAACGCGCCAAACAACGCCCAATGTTCGCGCCGCCATCTGCGGAAAAAAATCAGCGCGAGCGCTAGCGCCATCAGCGGCAGCAAAAACAAAATTGAATCGGAACGCACCAAAAACAATTGCCCGAACGCGATACCCGCCAGTACTCCAAGCCCTGACAGGTTTTGCGACGCAAGCATCAAGGAACCCGTCAGGTCTCTCCGCGACATTTTCAAGACCGCCCACATTCCCGTGAGCATCAAGAACTGCGTGAACGCTTCGGCGACAGGATAACGCGCGAACCAAAATTGCGGCACCATCACGACGAGCAAAAAAAAGGCGAGCCGCGCAACATTTTTTCCAAACAATTCGCGCGCGAGAAAATAAAACGCGACGCTTCCCAACAGCGCGATGATTGGTGTGGCATACAAGCCGAGTTGCACTCCGAGCATTGCATCCCACAGCGCGAGCCACGCGGGATACAAATGCAAAAACTGCGGCAGCACCAAACCTGTTGCTTGGTCGGCGATGAAAAAGCCCGGCAGCCGCACCTGCTTGTACAGCATGTACGGATTCACCAACTGCCAATAAAACGTTTTCGACGCGTCGGGTTCGAGTTGCGCGACCTGTGCATCACGAATCGCCAAGGCGCCCGTGCGCGCAATGTTCGCGCCGGTGTTGACATATGTTCCCGCGTCACTGTTGCCAATAATGTATTCCGCCGGACGCGCAAACAAAAAGACGGCGAGCGCAAGAATTACCAGAAAAATCCAATCGGGTTTCACGCCGCGCAGTGACCACGCGGAAAAATTTTTGCGCGCGAAAAAATAAACAACCGCGCACACGCTTGCCACGCTGATGGCAACGTTCCACAACGAGAACGCACCAATTTCCGCGAGCGCGAGCGCGAGCCAGGTCGTGAGACAAACACTCGCGGCGATCGGAATGAAAACGCGTTCCCCTCTCGAGAACGCGGCGGGGTTGCGAAAAAACGTACGGCTAAAAATGTAACCGGGGAGAAAAAAGAAAAGCGGTACGAAAAGGGGGACGAGCAGCAGAGGCATGGGACAAGTAGCAAGTCTCAAGTAGCACGACGCCATGCTACCCACCACTTGCTACCGGAATGAATTCAAACAGGCAACGCGGAATCCAGGAACTGCGGCTGCCTCACATTCGCCCGCGTCACGTATTCGTACAACGCGAGTGTTTGATGAATTACGACACGCCAATCGAAACGTTCGCGCGCGATTTGGTACGACGCCGCGCCCATTGCGCGCAACTTGTTTTGGTCGCGCAGCGCGACCAAAATTTTATCGGCAAGTGCATTCCCATCGCCGGGGGGAACGAGAAATCCATTTTGCCCGCGATCAATTTTGTCGGGGATGCCGCCGACCCGCGTGCCAATCAACGGACGCGCGTGGCACATTGCTTCCAGCGTCACGAGCGACGAACCTTCAAACAAGGTCGGATGCACAAACAAGGTTGCGAGTTCGTACAAATTGTGCAGCGTAATGTCGTCCACACTGCCGAGCATTCGCACGTGGTCGCGGAATTGATATTTGCGAATTTTTTCTTGCAGTGCGTCGCGCCGGGGTCCGTCGCCAATCAAGAGCCACTGCCATTTCGACGGCAAGTTCGCGCGAATCTGTTTCAGCGCGTCGAGCATCAAGTCGAACCCTTTGTTGTCTTCCAAACGTCCGACGCTCAACAACAACGGCTGCCGCTGCGCCAGCTGCAAACGCTGCACGAGAACGCGCTGCACATCAATGCTCACCCAGTTGCGCGCGGCGTCCACATCAATTCCATTTGGAATCAGCGCTACGCGTTCCGGCGACACGTTCAAAAAATTTGGAATATCGTTGACCGTCAACGTATCCGCCGCAATCAGCGCGCTCGCATGTTTTGCCGCATAGCGCGCCGCAAAATGCAAGGGCGCATAGGCGGTGCGTTTTGCAAACGACGTTTTAAATTCTTCCATTCCCTGCGGATTGATAATTAACGGCGCGTGCGCGACCCCTTTCGCCAACAACTGCGCGTAACCGTACCCGCCGGCACCTTGCGCGTGTACCAAATCAACGGGCAACGCCGCTGCGACGCGCGCGGCAGCTTGGGACCACCGCGGATAATTCAAGACGCGGTCTGCGATGCCATTCACCGGCAGACGCGGCACATCCACAATTTTCAAATCAATTCCGGGTTCGTGCCATTGCGCGTCGCGCGTCGGAGGCATCGTGATGATGGTGACGCGGACATTCGCGCGCGTGAGGTGACGCGCAAGTTCCAAGACATGGCGTTCCATACCGCCATAACCATGGAGGCCAAAAACCGCGCGGCTTAAAAGTGCAATGTGCATACTTACAAAGGAACGGTTTGATTGGAGTGGGATTCACGCCATGTGCGAATCGCCGTCGCATACAGGTTTTCGAGGTTCTCGGTAACAGCCGTTACGCTGAATTTTTCGAGAGCGACGCGTTTCGCATTCTCACCAAGACGCACGCGCAGATTCGCATCGTGAACGACGCGGCGGACGAGTGTGGGAAATTCATCCGCGTCTTGGGCGAGCAAGCCGTTGAAATTGTCCTCTATAATATCACGAGTTCCGCCAGTATTCAAAGCGATGGTAGGAATCCCCAGCGCCTGCGCTTCCAACAGCGTGCGCGCCAACGGTTCAGCCCAACGCGACGGAAAGAGGAGGGCTTGCGCGCGCGACAAGAGCACAAGTGTTTCCGCGTTGGAAATCCACCCGCGCATTTCAATTCCCTGGCAGCGCGCCAAATTTTCGTGTAATTCTCCATCGCCCGCGACGATGAGCGGAATTTCCACACCACTTTTTTCCAGAATTTCAGGCAACAAATCCGCGCCTTTCAACGCATTCAGTTTTCCGATAAATAGCAGATACGGGCTTTCGAGATTCGTCGTTTGTCCTTTGTCCTTTGTCGTCTGTCCGATTTCATCCACATCAATCAAATTTGGCACGACGCGCAATTTTTTTTCGTCCACAATTCCGCGCAATGTGTTCGCGACAAAATCGCTGACCGCAATCACCGCGTCGGAATTTTGCAATGCGCGTTGGCGTCGTTCCAATTCGCGTTCGACGAATGGAATCGCGGGCTGCATGAATTTTGCCGCGCCGCGATATTTTTGCGCGAGACATTTTGTAATTTCGCCGCCGCGACACATTGGACAAATCGCGTCGTCGCGCCAGAGTGTTCCGTATAAACACACCGCCCAATAATCGCGCACGGTACTCACAACCGGAATCGGAACAATTTTTTTCGCCGCCGTCGCGGCAGAAATCGAAAGCATGTGCTGCGCGTGAATCAAATCAAATTCGCGCGCGCGTTCCGCGAGATACGCGCTCAAATTTTTTTCCAGCACGCGTGTGTGCTGCCATGCGCGCAATCCGGGAATGCTTGACGCGTGATACCCAACTTGAACGACGTTCAATCCTTCGTACGCGCGCGTTGAAATTTCGCGTGCGCCGGGTTTTGGCAAAACGATTTCGACGCAATGTCCGCGCTGCCGCAACGCGCGCGCAAGATGAAAAGTGCTCCAACCGCTGCCGCCACTTTTGGGAGGAAAGACATCGGTGGCGATGAGAATGTTCACTGGGATGGGGTACGGGAAACGGGTGCCGGAGGACGGGAGGTCTCGTTCGTCGTCCGCCGTTCGTCGGAAGCCGGCGCTGACGAAGGAGGCGTCCTATGGCGCTTGCGAAACCAAACGAGTCCGCCGGGCAAACTCGTCGTGACGACAATCACATGAAACAGCAGTGACATCGCGAGCGCGCGTTCATCCGGTACGCCGACGAGTCCGAAAAAGGTGACGACAATCATTTCTTTCGCGCCGAGTCCGTTAAAGGAAATGGGGATGAGCAGCAAAAACGCGATGATGGGATTAAAGAGGAGGAAGGTGAAAAAGTTGACGTGTGTGATGCCAACGGCTTGCCCCACGAGAAACCAGACAAACGCGGTCAAGACCACAATGCCCATCGAAATCAAAACATTCAGCGCGAGCGCGGCATAACGAAAGCGGTACACTTGCAAGGCGCGATACACATTTTGCGCGACGGGTTTCAATTTTTGCAGCGGTCCGATATCAAAAATAAATTTTACGCGCTGCGCCAGACGCCGCGAAAACAACGCCGCGCACAATGCCATGAACGCGCTGGCGGCAATAACGGTGACGACTTCGATTTGTTCCAAGGCTTGCGCCTGCGCCAGCATCACCGTCGCCAATGCCGCCGTGACCACTGCCGCCGAGAAAAATGCAAACAAGCCCATCAAGCGGTCCACCAACACCGAAATCGCCGCCGCTTCTTTGCGTCCGTGCGTGACACGCGCCAAATCGTACGCGCGCACTACATCACCGCCGATGTTGGACGGCAACACGTTTCCGAAAAACAAACCCATCAACGCGTACGACAACAGCGCGCCGAGCGACACCTCAATGTTTTGTGCCTTGACGAGAATTTCCCATTTCACCGCGCCCAACACAATCGCGCCAAAATACAACGCGAGCGCGGCGAGCAGCAATGCCACATTCGCTTCGGCAATAATTCCCCACACCACTTGCAGCGGAATGCGCGTTAAAAGAAACACGAATAACGCGAGCGTGACGAGGAGCTTTAAAAGATTAACAACAGATTGTTTCATGCCGGAAAGCATCGGGCATTGAGTAACGGGTCTTGGGTAACTCAATGCTTGTTGCTCAGCCCTTTACTTTGGGTTCCGCCTTGTGTTCCACTTGTTTCGTCGTCCACGCGATATTCCACACTTCGTGCTTGCGCCCGCGCACATAATAATCGTACGTGCCGAGCAGCCGCGCGAACCATTCGACGAGCGCGAGCGAAACGAGCGTGTACATCAAACGCACCGCTTTCCACATTTCTTCCCACGCGATACGCGAGACGCGCAAATTGTCCATCGAAGACACTTTGTAGCCGTACTTGTGGACGAGATGCAAATGCCCCGCGTAATTGCGGCGGCGCTGCATAATAAATTCGCGCAGCGTTTCGGGTCCCGAGTTGTAGACCACAGCATCGGGCGCGTAACGCACTTCCAAGCCGCGTCGAATCACCAACGCTTCGACAAATGCTTCGTCCATCGCCACATCGGGCGGCAAATGCGTGAACACTTTGCGAAAGGCAATGAGTTCCCCGAGACGCGGGATTTCCAAACACAACTCGTGTTCCATCTGCAATCGCAAATGCGACATGTAACCGACAATGTGGTCGGGAACGTTCGTCGGAATTTTTTGCGCGCCCGTCATACCCACTTTCGGGTCGGCAAACAATTTCACGAGATTTTCAATGGTGCTGAGACCGGGAATCGTGTCGCCGCTTTCGATAATGCAAATATCCTCGCGCGCGTTTTGCAGAAACAGATTGATGGCGGACGTTTTGCCTTCGCGCGTTTTTTGTTCAATCAATTTGACGCGCGGGTCTCGCTGTTCGTACACGCGCACAATATCGCACGTATTGTCGGTACAACCGCTCGCGACGACAACGATTTCACTGATTTCGACTTGATGCAATTCTTGCGCGAGCATCGCATCGAGCAGCTTGCCGATGTTTTTTGCTTCATTGTGCGCCGTGATGCCGACGCTGCATGGAATAGACATGAGATTGGAGACTGGAGATTGCAGATTTGCCGTCAAGTAGAGTCAACTATTGGCTTTTTTGGACGAATCAAAAGTAACAAGCATCCGGTTGGAATGCCAATAACAAATCCCGTGATGCCACCCGCTATAGAACCCAGAAGAAAGCTAGAAACCCATCCGCCTTTGCCAAAAGCGAGCACACTTCCAAAGATTGCATAACTCGCAGGGTACGCAAAAGCGATTCCAAATATGAAACCAATGAGTCCGATAATCGAGGCAACAGGTAACCATAGCAACCCAAGCGCAATTCTCTTTTGACCAAGCATAACACCTTGAGAAATCGAGACACAAAGGGAGAAAAGTAAAAGTGATGTGAAATAGCTATTGAGCTCTGAAGACGGAGGCAAAAATAACGAGCTCACAGGCGCTCCAAACCATTGGAACACAAGCACTAGACCTATGCTTGCCCCCACAACATTTGCAACAATCCAGACGGGTGAGAACGCTCTCCAACGCACAAGGGCACCCCATTGAACAATGCCAAGCCCAAACCCCATCATTACACCCAGAGAAATTGCGCCGAGCATAAAACGAAGGTGAAAAGTTTGGCTATCGCCCGATGCCAGAAATCGCGCCAAGTTTGCCGCAAAAACATAGTTGACTACCAAACAAATTGCCCAGCCGGCAATGTTCGCCAGAATCCAAAGCCCCAAAAAAGTTTTGTTCGATGTTGGAATAGTAGGCATGACGAGACGGCTAAGAATTGAAAAATCCAAGGATGAGTTCAAACACCATCGTTGACTCTTTCGTCAACGTGAACGTCAGAAAATAGAGCGGCGCTAATAATACCACGAGTGCGTACGTGCGTTTGGGAACGGGAATTGCGCGCGCGAGAGAACGCGTAAAAAAAACTGCGATGATGAGTGCAAGAGAAACGAGAAACGAAAAGGCGAGAAACGAAAATAACGCTTGCGTTTCCATACCGTTTGCAATGAGCGGCGCGCGAATGGGACTCGCCTGGCTGTTGATAAAGGGTTGCAACAGCGCGGCGGCGACAGCGGAAAGAAATAACGCGAATGAAAGAAACGCGAGTTCCCTCATTTCCCCGCTTTCCTTGGATCCTATGCCACGCCACAGTCTCACAAAAATCCACGCCCACACCGCGCTGTTGAAAATTCCCAACGCGCTGTACCACCATACGTGGCTTGGATTTGTCCACGAGGCAAAATAGGGAGAAAGAGAAACAAAGGAAATAAAGACCACAATCAGCGAGAGCAAACGAAAATGTTTTGTGGGAACGAGCGTGACGAGGGCGAACGGCAAGAGCATCACGTAATAATAACCGACGACTTTTTTCGACAAGAGAAAAAACGCAAGCACAATCAATGTCGCGGTGAGCCACACATTCATCCCGCGCCGCGCGGCGACAATCGAAATCACCACGACGGCAATCAGAGTGAGCGGCGACGACGCGCGCAAAAACAAATTGTCCGCGCCAAACAATCCCGCGAGTGCGACGAGCCACGACTGTGTTTGCAGCGGCACATCTGCCACATATTGGACGTTCATGTACCAATAATCGTTCGAGTACAAAACAAAGGGCAGCGACACAAGCAAAATTGGAAGCGAAAAAACAACCAGTGAAACGAGAAACGAAACACCGCGTCGCAAGAAACTTGGCGTGTTCGTTCCAAACAACATCATTGCCCACAACGGCAGCGCAAACAAAATCGCGTTTTGCTTGAACAAGAATGCCACACTCAACGCAAGCATCGCGAATATCCAACTCCCTCGCCTCGTAGGAGAAAGGTCGGGACTGATGTCCATCTCCCCTCGCCTCGTAAGCGAAAGGTCGGAAATAAGGTCCATCTCCCCTCTCCTTGTAGGAGAGGGGTCGGGGGAGAGGTAATACGCCAACACAACAAAAAACAACCACTCCGCTTCAAAATGCCCCTGCACTGCCGTATCGTACCACGTCACCGGATTCAGCAGCCACACCAGCATCGCAAGGCGCGCGAGAATTTTGTTTTTCGTTTTGCGCGCGACAATAGCGTACAACAAAACGCCGAGCGCAACATCAAACAACATTGGCGGCACGCGCACCAACAAAAAATCCGGTGCAAGCCACGACAACGCCAGAAAGGGTGCGACGACGAACGCGTGCAATGGCGGGTACGCATAGGGCCAATAATTCGCCGCGCGCGATTGCCCGTAGAGCGTGTTCCATTCCGGCGATAAAATCGTCTTGCCCGCGCCGATGAATGTGACCACGTCCCACGTTTGCGAAAAGTACGCGTGGAGCGTGAACACGGTGGCGACGACCGCGACGAGATAGAGCAACGTCGCACCGACAATCCACCGCGCATCGCGTATCAAAAAAAGCGCCTGCGAGCCAGATTCCGCCGCAGGCGAAAAGTTTGACACGAACGGTTGTGAAAGAGAATCAGAGGGCATCGCGTTGTGTGGTTGGGACGCACGCGAGGAAACCATCACCGACGATTATACAAGCGTCAAGAGAATTTCAAAAATAATTTACGCGTCACTATTCCGAGAGCGGCACGCCGCCGCGCCGCGTAAAGCGCCAAAATTGCTCTACCGCCGAAAGCATTTGATACCGCGCGAGAAACGGTTCATTGAGCGCGCCGTAATGCGCCAGTGTCGCCTCCAGCCGATTGGGAACGCGCGCGCGAACGGCATCGCCCCATCGCGCGGGTGTGCGCCAAATTTCCAGAATGGAGGTGTGAACCATCTTTTGAATCAAATACGGCTGAGCCCATCGCCCAAGCACATCGCGCACTAACCACTGCGGCATCCGTTCGCGACGTGCCGCCAGAGGCGTATTCTCAATCTTGGCGTCCAACAGATGATGCGCGAGCAAAATCGCCGCTGCAATCCAGGACGCATACGGCGGCCGGGATAACGCGCGCGTCCAATCAAAATCGGCGGGACGCGTTTCGAGCATTGCCGCAACATCGCACAACCAAATCGGCCGCGCATACGAATGCCGCGCGCTGTGAATGCAGACCACCTGAAACGCATCTTCGGGGTCAAGGACGCGAACTGGCAAATCGCCCACGAGCTTTATGCGCGTTCGTTCCAGCACCTGGTCCCACGAGGAATTTGGAATGTATGCCGCATGTGCGCTGTCGCTCAAGCCCGGATGCACATCCACATCCACAGGTGTTGCGCCGAGTTCGTACAAAATTTTTGTTGCCCTTGCGGCGTCGTGCGGCGCAACGGCTAAATCCACATCGCCCGGCGGACGCAGCCCCGCTTCGGCATAGTGCGAAAACACTGCCCATCCTTTGAACACAATCGGTTCGATGTTGTGCGCGCGCAGCGCGGCAACGTACTGATAGACCCGATGCGTCGCATGTGCAGAGCGAATGGCATGAGCCACGTACTGTGCGCGCAAGTGCGCGCTCACGTCGGATTGTGCGAGAGACGAATGCCGAATTTTCCACCACGCCAACGCTGCCGTAAGGGACGCTTTGAGGAGCGATGACATTTCCTCCAAATCGGGTTCCCCAAAATCCGGCGGCGGCGGATTTGCGCGCCACGCGCCGCGCAAAATTTTCGCAATCTGCGTCCCTTTGCGTTCGCGTGCAGCTCGGGTTGAGGATGCGCCAGCCACGCGATTCTTATACTCGATTTCGCGGCAAATAAAAAACCTGAGGGAGAAAGTTCCCCTCAGGTTGCCATCGTTTTATTTCAGTTGGTCGAGCAATTGGGGAGCAAACATTTTTGCCTCGCCGCGCGCGCTCTTGAGAATTGCGGCGCGCATTGCGACGCGCGTCAGCACCTCCAGGACAAACGGGTCACCCGAACGCGCGACGACGCAATTCGCCAGCAGTTCCAGCGCGCCCAGACCCGGCGTCAAGGGCTGCGGACGCCATTTCGCGCGTTGACGAAATTGCGTGACGAGAATGGTCCCGACGGGCAGCGGGCGTTTGCCAATCGTGCCGCCCAATTCGTCGAACGAGATTTTGCGATTGGCTTTCATTTCATCCCGCAGCGCGAGTGGACGCGCGAACGGATGCACGCGCCCGTGTTCGTCCAACACGGCAAATTCATCAGAATAATACGTCGCGCCCGCGCGCACCAATTCGCGCACGAGTGTACTTTTGCCCGCATACGATTTTGCGGGAACCAGAATCGCGCGTCCCTTCCACCCGACGACGCCCGCGTGAACAAACACTTTGCGCCGCGCTTTTTGCGCGACAGCCAATTGCACCTGCCCTTCGAACGAATTTAGCAACAGGTCAATGTCGCGCACACGCGTGGACGGTTCGTCATTGCTGTACAACACATGAAAGGGCTTGCGTCCCGAACGCGTCGGCGGCGCCACCCACAGCGAATACTGCCAATCTACCTTTTGGGTTTTTGCGAGTTTCGAGTGCGGAGGGAGCGCGTTTTGCAATTGCAGCATGATGCGCGCATCATTGGTGCGAATGCCGATACGCGCACCGTAGCAGATGAACGTTGCGCAGTGCGTCCACTCGAGAGCGTTGGGGTTGGACATCGGGCGCGGAGTATAAAAGAGAACGGGGAATTGTCAATCGGCATCGCGCGAAAAAAATTCGCGCAGTTCACGCGGGTCATTCAACTGCATTTTGTCAAGAATGTGGCGGAGATGTTGCCGCACGGTTTGAAAATTCATGCCCAATGCATCGGCGATTTCTTGAATCGAAAAGCCGAGCGCGGCAAGATACGCAATCTCGCGTTCGCGCGGAGTGAGATAATAATCGGCAATTTGCTGTTGGGTCGGTTGGTACGCGTTCTCTTTGCCGAACAAGCCGTTAATGAGAACGCGTAACGTGCCGGAAATCGCATCGCCGCGCGCGGCGCGCGGCAAGGGTGACGAAGCAACTTGATTCAAAACTTTTTTCTTGCGTGACATTCTTTGTTTGCTCTGCGCGCATTTGCCAATCGGGGAGGCACGGGGACTCTAGTTTCGCGCCATTTTCAAAAAACGCGCGTTACAAAGCGATGACGAATCAAACTCGCAGCGCACGCACAAATTTCGCATCGCTCTTGAACGGACCGACCACCGCGAGGTTCAACCAATCGTTGCGAAAAATGTCGCGCGCGACGCGCTGCACATCTTCCGCCGTCACCTGGTCAATTGCGGCGGTCACTTCATCCACCGTCAAAATTTCCTGACGGTACGCTTCTTGGCGTCCGTACCATGCCGCAATCGAATGCGTGTCTTCCATTGAAAGCAGAATGCTGCCCTTGATTAATTCCTTTGCCTTGGTCAATTCCTGTTCCGGCACGAGTTCGTTCGCCAGGCGTCCCCATTCGTACAACATCGCCTCGAGCGTCACCGGCGCGGTTTTCGGGTCCACTGCCGCGTAACTGCCAAAATATCCGCAGTCGTCCAACGAACTGCCGAACGAAGAAACCGAATAGGCGAGCCCCTGCTTTTCGCGAATTTCTTGAAAGAGCCGCGAACTCATCCCGTCACCCAAAATGCTATTCAACACGCCGACGCTGTAGCGGTCAGGATGATTACGATGATACGCCCACGTGGAAACGGCAATGTGCGCCTGCTCTGTTTTTTTATAACGCACTTGCCACCGCGCGCGCTCCTGTGCGGGTTCAAACCGCGCAAAGGTCGCGTGCGGCGCGTGCGGCAGCCCCGCTAATTTCGCGTTGATTTCTGGAATGATGTCCTGCGCTTTGACATAGCCCGCGACGCTGATGACCAAATTATCGGGGCGGTAATGCTGCGCGAGATAATTCAGCATGTCGGCGCGCGAAATCCCGCTCACCGATTCCACACTGCCCGCGACATCGCGCCCCAACGGATGCGGCAGCCACATCAACGCGTCGAGGTCAAAGAAGACCAATTCGTCCGGCGTGTCAAACGTTTCGCGAATTTCCTGAATGATGACGCGGCGTTCTTTTTCGATTTCGTTCGGGTCAAACAACGACTCGCGCAGCATGTCACTCAGCACATCCAATCCCACATCAAAATGTTGGTACGCCACTTTGATGTAATAGTTGGTCAGTTCCTGACCCGTGGACGCATTGAAAAAACCGCCGATGCCTTCAATTGCGACGGCAATGTCGTGGGCAGTCGGACGTCTCGCGGTGCCTTTGAACAACATGTGTTCGACGAAATGCGAAATGCCGCTGACGCGTTCCGCTTCGTACCGCGCGCCGGTGCCCACGTAAATGCTCATCGTGACAGAGCGCGTGTGCGGCAATTCATTCACAATGAGCCGAATCTGGTTGTCGAGAAGAAATTTTTGGTGCATGTTCGTGATGAGTTCTTTGTTGTTTGTTAGGGATAGTTTGTTATTTGGTGTTAGGTGATTCAGAGTCATCCGTCTTTCCTATCTTGTCATTTTGTGTTTGTCATTGCGCATTTGTTATAACATCCGTCATTTTTGCGACGCGCGACATTTTTTTTACATCATGCACGCGCACGATCTTTGCGCCGTTCACGATGCCAATAGTGATGGCAGCGGCGGTGCCATCTGACGTGTCAACACGCACCCGCGACTCGTCGGACAGAATGCGTGTTGACAGGTCATCGCGTTCGTGCATGGCAACGCCGGTTGCTTTGGTGATGAATCCTTTGCGCGAGGGACCGATGAGAAGCGGACGCCCGAACGCGCGAAACTCGGCGAGGCGATTCAAGATTGCTAAATTTTCGTCGAGCGTTTTTCCGAAGCCAAGTCCCGGGTCAACGATGATGTTTTGTTCTGCGATTCCCGCGTCGAGCGCGGCGTCAATTTGTGTTTGCAATTCGTGAATGATTACGCTGATGCTGTCGGTGATGTTTTGCGGACGCGCGTCATGTAACCAATTGTGCATGATGACGACGGGGACGCGATGTGCTGCGACAACGCGTTTCATTTCGACATCGCCGCGCAGACCTGTCACATCGTTGACAAAATGCGCGCCCGCGTCGAGCGCGGCTTGCGCCACCATCGCTTTTGACGTGTCAATCGAAAGCGGCACGCGGATTTCATTTTTCAAGGCGCGCACGGCGGGCAACACGCGCTGCATTTCCACTTGCATCGGGACCGGCGTTGCGCGCGGATGCGTGGACTCACCGCCTATATCGAGAAGGTCCGCGCCGTCTTGTACCAATTCGCGCGCGCGCGCCAAAACACGCGCGATATTTTCCGACTCGGGCGCGTTCGGTTCCAAGAGCGCGTCGCCGCTGAAGGAATCGGGTGTGACATTCAAAATGCCCATGAGGTACGTGCGCTGCCAATCCCATACCGCGCTGCCGATTTCCATTGCGGGGGGGGGTGATAACAAACGTTCCAACGCGCGTTCGATATGGTCCGCGAGCCATTGCAATTCTTCCGAGGGCTGCCAGCGCAAACGTACGAACAAGTGGTTGAATTGGTAACGCGTCGCGCACAACAAGACATCCGTTTCGCCCGCGCCGACGTGTTCCAAACGCGGCGCGGTCACAACCTGCCCGCCTTCCATCAAGAGCTCTTGATACAACAAACGCGCGAGCGGCAGATTCACGCGTTCCAATTTTACGAGATGAAATTGTGCGCGCGTGACCTTTTCCTCCAAAGAGGAATCCGCGCCAACCCGTTCGAGTTCGGCGCGGATCTCTTTTGGTGAACGTAACTGCAAAACGCGAGTGGGCGAATCTTGCACGCGCTAGTCTTTCTGTTTCATATCCAGGAGGACGATTTGGGTCTCTTTCGGCAAGCCGTCTCTTTTGAGATTGAGCGCCTCAATGGGTGCGGGCGCTTTCATGCCCAACTCTTTGATAAACTTGTCCACCGGGTCGAGTTTCACGGTCAAGTCGGGAACGCGATAGTGCATCGGAATGACAATCATCGGTTCAAACAGTGAAACCACTTCTGCCGCGTCGGAGGCGTTGAGTGCGTTGCCGCCGCCGACAGGCACGAGTAAAATATCCACTTGCCCGATATCGTCGGCTTGGGCTTGCGACGGCACATGTCCAATGTCGCCGAGATGGCAAACATTGATGCCCTCGATGTTGATGGCGTACACGGTATTTTTGCCGCGGTCTTTGCCGCCGCGCTTGTCGTGAAAAGTTTGCACGCCCGTTATAAAGACGTTGCTGATTTCGTACTCGCCGGGTCCGTTCACAATTTTGGGATTGCCCGCGACGCCGTCCGCGTTGTCGTGGCCGGCATGGTTGTGACTGATGGTCACGATATCACCGCGCGGGCGCAGCAGTTTCAACCCGATGCTTTTTTCGTACGGGTCCGTGATTACGGACGCTTCGCGTGAACGCAAGCGAAAACAGGACAGCCCGAACCAATCAATTTCCATTTTCTTTTGCAACGCATCTCAACAATGCTCTTGCAGACAAGCCCCTGCCCGGCTGCTTTCTGCGGCGAACATTGTCGAAGCGCCGTTCCTTTGGTACTTCGGGACAGGTTTGAGATGCGTTGTCTCCTGTCTGGCAGAATTATTGTTCTAGGGCGATTATACTTGAACGGCGAAAAAAGAAAAACGCCACAACGGGGGTTGTGGCGTCGAAGATTAAACAGGTTGTGCCTGCACGGGCGGTCTTTCTAAATCGGCGAGGCGCATCGCCGTCCGTCGAACCGGAGCGCGTCGGGTGAGACGATAGGTTGTTCGTTCGGGCGTGTAACGACGCACCAGCACGCGCAAATACGTCAAGTCATCCAATTCTTTGGTGGTCGCGAAAACGCCGCGCCGCAATCGGTCTGCGATGTCGCGTGCCGTAAATTCCGCATTGGGATGATTTCCAAAATGTAAAATCAAGTCCCATCGAAAATTGCTCGTGGCGTAACGTTCGACAAAAGTAAAGAGTTCGAGGTCAATTTCGGCGGCACCGCGCGGAGCAGAATAGGGCGCAGCTTCAAGGATAGGCATAAGCATAGTGTTCTCGTCGTGGGTAGAGTCTCTTGCCAAAATCGAGGTTGGAAGAGAACGTTGGACCGGCGGTTGAAGCGAGAACACTGTAACATTCGTGCGCACGTGGGTCAATAGTACCAAACGACATTTGCGTGTGGGACAAGCACTGACAAGCGCAAAACAAAAGGCATAACGCAACGCGTCATCCCTTTTGTTCCTCGCCGATGAATCCTACTCGCAATTACTGCCGGATGAAATCAATGATATTTTGTTGAATTCCGCCGTTGCAATCGGACGTGAGCGTGAATGGAATTTTGGGTGAGCGGAGCGAACCATCGGGATTGACGATGGCAACTTCGCCTGTGGTTGCCGTGCCGTGGCCGAAAATCCATTCCCAGTACCCGGGGCGCCCGCTGTGGCTGCCGGTGGTATCCGTGCCTTGTTCGATGCCGCTCGCCCAAACGCGCACGAGTACTCCATTCACGCGGCTCGCGCCGGTTTGGTCGCCGTACACGGTGCCGGCAACATACCACGTGCCGCAATTCGGCGCGGCATCGACCGGACGCCCGAGCCGAAATTCGAATTGGGGCGCGGGCACAGCGGTTGGCTGCCTGGCTGGTTGGGTAGCCGGCTGCGCGGGCGGGACAGCGGTGACAGGACGTCGCGTCGGCGCGCGCGTCGGCGGGACGCCGGTGACGATGATATAAAAAATGGTCGGGGTCGGAATGAATGTTGGGGTTTCGGTGTCCGTCGGTGTTGCCGTCTGAGTAAACGTTGGTGTAAAGGTAAACGTGGGTGTTGGCGTACGCGTCGGAGTGGAGGTGAATGTGGGCGTCCATGTCGCGGGCAATTCCGCGATGCTCAAGTCGGGTGTTGGAGTTTCGGGACGCAGCGCCGCGATGGGATTGACGCGCGGGTTGAAAAAGAGCAGCGCATAACACAAGCAGACAACGAGCGTCAGCCCAAGGGTTACGAACGTTGCGTATTGAAAGAATCGGTCTCGGTCCGGTTCAAAACCCACCGCTGCCCCCAATCAAAAATTTCAATTGTGAGTGTAACACAGCTAGTGCATCATTAACCAACTTGTTTTGCGTACCGATGCGTTGAAAGACGCTTTCTAAACGATTTCATTGTGCGCGACTTCCAAGAGCTTGTTTAATGCTGCACTAGTGTAACACAGATTTCGTGTAACACAGCGTGCGCGCGAGGTAAATAGTCCATTGGTCTGCTTGTCGGTTCGCCGGATGGTCAAGTGAATTGACGAACCGACGAACCGACGAACCGACCATCTGATTATCTTGGCAATGCCCGCTCGCCGAGTTTGTACAAATCGTCGGGAACGAGCAGATAGACAATTTCATTTCCGCGCGTAAAACTGTCCAAACGAAGCGACGCGACTTGTTCATCGCGCAAGCGTTCGGACACCTCATCCAAACGCGCGCGCAATTCTTCTTCATTGTACTGCGGATACAGACCCCAGCGCCCGGCAACAATCGCGGCGCGGAGCACATCTTCCGTGCTGCGGCTGGCTTCACCGGCATTCTCCAAACTCTGCGCCTGCTGTTCCGTGATTGCCAGGTAATCCGCGTATGCGTCGTTCAATTCTTGTTTGATGGCATCGGTGTCGAGCTCCCAATCATGCACGAGCGAGATGCCAAAACCCAAACGCGCGATGCGATACTTGAGCGAAAGCCAGGCGAGTTTATCGCGCAGGACGCCGAGTTGTGCGGATGCGTCCGCCGCTTGGTCGGACTGGGTCGCGTAATAGTCCCCGCGCAAACTGTCTTCTTGAAACAATGCGTCGCCGAGCGCACCAATCAAATCTTGCGGCATGTCGGCGGGAGTCTTGGGCGGATTCAAATTTAGCGCGTCGAGCAGTTCGCGCGCCGCGCCCATCCGCGTCTTGGTGCTTTCTATCACGGCGGCGTCTTCGGGCGGATTCGTCGGCTGAATGCGAAACGGACGGCGCGAGATATTGACGGCGTCTTCTTCGGTGAGGGTCGCGCTTTCCGCCGCTTGTGAACGCGCTTGGTCGGCGAGTTTGGTCACGCCAAAGGCGCGATACGCGCGACTGATTTGTTCGAACAAGTCGGCGCGGGTATCACGCGGCAGCGCAAAACTATTTTGCACAATCAAGTACGCCTGGTCCAGCGCCGCGCGCGCGTTCGCTTCCATGCCCAGACCTTTTAATCCTTGCGCCGCTTCCAGCATGGTTTGCACGCGTGATAAATCGGAAGGCAGCGGGCTGACGGTCGCGAGAAATACCGCGTATTGGTACATCCAGACCGCTTTCGGAGTTTGTTTCCCTGCCGCGTAGCGGTCTCCCAACAACAACAACGTGCCGACGCGATTCGCATCAGAAAATTCTGTGCTGTAGGCGATTTGCGCGAACGCGCCGTCGAAATCACCGGCGGCGAGGGAATCATCTACGGAATCTACATCGCTCGTGCCTGCGAGAATGCCCAACGCGACGGCGGGATTGATTTTTTTGGCATCAACTTGTTCTTGCGGCGTGAGCCATTTTGACGTGTCCACTGCCGCGCTGCGCGGTCCCCAAAAATTGAGCGCGAGCGCGCCGACGCCGAAACAAAACAACAGCGCCGCCGCGCCGAGCAGAATGAACGGTAGTGCTTTTTTCAATTGCAAAATTACTCCTGTACTAGTCTTTCAATTTGCGCTTTCGCGCGTAGTGCATCCAGCCACGTGTTGTACGCGGCTTGGCGCTGTCCTTGAATCAGTTCGGGCGTCAAGGCGCGCGAAGCATCGCGTTCCAACAATTTGAGAATGTGCAAGCCGAGTTGTGTGGAAATGACATCGCTGACTTGACCCACTTGCAAGGCAAACGCGGCTTGCTCGAATTCCGGTGGCATCACGGCGCGCGGGAACCAGCCCAAATCGCCGCCGTTGTCGCGCGTCGCTTCGTCTTGCGAGACCTGTTTGGCGAGCGCGGCAAAGTCCGTGCCGCTTTTCAGCTTTTGCAAGGCTGCCTGCGCGTCCTCTTTTTTCGCAAAGAGAATGTGCGCGACGCGGACTTGTTCGACGCGCGTCGGCAAGTTTTGCGTCACGCGTTCGGTCATCGCTTCGGCAAAAAGAAACGCGCGAATTTGTTGACACAAATCTTGAACGGTGAGCTGATTGTTTGTGAGATATTGATTGAATTTTTCTTGCCCGCCCGCGTCGTTGATGAGCTGTTGAATGCGATTGTTGATTTCGTTCGGGCTGACGTTGATGTTTTGTTTTTTTGCTTCTTGTTCCACCAACGCGTCGTCAATCAATTGCGCCAACGCTTGTTCGCGCAAACCTTGCAGCGCCTCTTTGCCCTGCTCTGTGTTCGGGTCGAGACCCTGTTGAATCAACGGCACGCGCAGTGATTCCACCTGCCGCTCGTACACGGAAAGCGGAATCCCTTGCCCGTTGACGCGCGCGGCAAGCGGTTCCCCTTGCTGCGCAACGACAGCGCCGCCATTTTGGCAATACGCGGACTGTGCGGGGGGCGGAGTGCCCAACGTTGGGAACGGACTCGGTTCGGGCGGATTCGATGTGGGCGCGCCCGGCGCATCACTGCACGCGACGATGAAAAGGATGCTCAGTATGCCAATGAAAGGTATCGTGATGGAACGAAAAAAACGCATGAAGGGTTCCCGAAGGGTTGGATTGCGGGCGAGTGCGCAAGATTATAAAGCAAGAAATGATATTCGCAAGTTGGGAAACATCGCGCGCGAAACGTTATCAAAATGTAATCCGTTTGCAATTGTCGCGCGCAACGCGGTTTGTTATACTTGAAGCACGCCATCGGCACTGTCCCCACGCGGTAAGCACGATTTTCCGCCTCTTCCTCTTTTTGTCGTAAGCGCACCTTTCCGCAATCGCAATGAATCTGCATCATTATCTCTTGATTTCGCATCAAGACTCACCGGCGCGTGGTTTGCTGCCGAATGTTTTGCCGCGCCATGACCGTTTGAGTGTGGCGGCAACGCCGTTCGACGCGCTCAGGGTGATGAAGCAAGCGAAACTCGATGCCGTGTTGGTCGAATTTGACGAGCAAGACGCCGATGCCGCCGTGATGTGCAAAACATTGCGTCGTCGCTCGAATTTGCCGATTGTGATGTTGGTGAACAGCGCGACGCGCAATCAGGTCACGCGCGGTTATCGGCTCGGCGCGGACGCGCACATTGAAATTCCGTGTGACGCGCGAATTTTCCGCGCGCGCGTGGCGGCGGTGCTGCGACGCGCGACACAACTCGCGGAGACGAACTAGGGATGGAATCCACCAATAACACGAATCTCACGAATCAGGTTTAGAAAATTCGTGTAATTCGCGGATACATCCGGGAGATAACAAAACCCGTCCACAATTGGACGGGTTTTTCGTTTTCAGCAGCGCTTGCGCGCATCGCGATATTTTTTCAGCGCGATGGTCGCCGAGATGCCGGACAAGCCGAGCAGCACGAATGATGCGAGCGCGATGAGTTGGTCAAACGGAGATTGTATTTCCGTACGTTGAATTTTTGGCGGAATGTTTTGTGACATCCCGCGCGGCTCGATGCGCGCAACGCGTTGTGCTGCGTAAGCGTTCAACTTGCGCGTGCGCGACAACTCCTCGCCAACGCGTCCGCGCGCGCGCAGAATTTGAACCAATGACGGGGTGTCCCCTGCAACAGGCAGCAGGAAGACTCCAAATTGCACATCGCTCTGAAAGCGCGGCAAAATTTCGGGTTCGCCGCGAAAACGCGCAAGGATGCCGATGATGCGCGCGGGGTCGCCGACGCGCAAGCGGGACCAACGAATGCGCGTGCTGGAATCAATGTACACCAACACCTCGCCGCTTCCATCGTCAATGTAAATTTCGCGCCCGCGTTCGCGCGCGACGAAACCTTGAATCAAAATCAACGCGCCTTCATTGGAAAAATTTATCGCGCCCGTTTTCATTGCGCGCGGCGCAACCGCTTGTCCAATGCCGTGCGCGCGAATCGCATCGGGCAACTCGACGCGAATTTCGCGCGCGCCGAACGACGACACAACGCGTCCGCGCACGCTGACGTTTTCGTGCAGTTTCAAGTTCGGCGGTGCGCCCGCGCTGCTCGAAACGAAAATGCGCGCCGCGTCGCCGTTCGCGTCTTGAATCCAAAAATCGCGCTCGCTCAACACCCCGGGCGGAACGGTGACGACGCCGCCAATGGTGACATAGTTTTGCGCGCGCGTAGACAATGCTTGCGCAATCGAGACCGCGCCCAAGTCCACGCCGCCGCGTCCGCCGGGCGCAGGAGGCAATTTCTCGGCGAGTTCGAGAATGATGAAATCGTCGGGCGCGCGCGGGCGAATGTAATATCCTTCGCGCGGCAATTTATAGTTGTTGTTTTGATAGCCGATGCCGTACACGCGCACGATGGAACCGCGCGTGAGTCCTTCGAACGAAACGCCGCTCACGGGGTCGGCGTACACTTCCACCATTCCCGTGCCATCGTTCACCCAAATTACATCGCCGCCCTTGCCGTTCGACACTTGACCTTGAATCATCACGAGCATGGATTCCGTCGCTTCGCCGACATCGCCCGTGTGAACTTGCAGCGGCGCAATTTCGCGCGGCGGCGCATAATGTCGCGCGACGTTCAGCCGATTGAGAGGATAGATGGTTCGCAAGCCCAAATGGTCGCGTAGTACGCCGCGCACGGCGATTTGCTCACCGCGCGGCATGGTGCAAGGAAATTGGTCGGGAAATTCCAAATACACATCCATGCCCGCGACGCCGTCCGAGAGGGTCAACTCGTGACCGTACGTATCCAATTCGCATGGACGCGCGACGACGCTGCCGAGAATCGAGACGATGGATTCGTCGGGCAAATTGCGCGCGTCGGCGATAGAGGTGAAATTGAAAACGCGCGTTGGCGTTGGCGCGGGCTGCGCGGAACAATTTTCAAAACCGGGCGTCGGCACACAATATGACACCCACGTTTCCGAACCGTCGGGATGCCGTCCATAGCTTGCATTGGTTTCAATCGGCGTGTATTCTTTTTTGTCCGCTACCGTGTTGTCGGGATAAAGCAAGCGCACGGTGTCGCCGTCGTTGTTCAAACCGACGTTCGTTTCGCTCGCGTAAAAAACGAGAAAACGTTTTGGCGCGATGGTTGTCCCATCGGGAATTTCAAACGGCGACGAACCGCTTTTCGCGTCGTCCAATTGCCAGCCGCCGAGGTCAATCGTTTTGTTCGACGCGTTGTAAATTTCAATCCATTCATCGCCCGCGTCCTTTCGATTGTCGCCGTTCCAATCGGCGTATGCGACGGGCAAAAATTCGTTGATGAAAATTTTTTTCGCAAACGGCGTCGGCGTAATCGTCGGCGTCGGCGCGATGCTGCAATTCGCTGCGTTGGGCGTCGGCGGACAATCAAGCGTAAAGTATTGCGCGCCGTCAGGATTGCGTGACCACGACGCGTTGGATTCTGAAGATTTGTAAGAAATGGTGTCCGCGACGGACGCGTCGGGTTTCAATAAACGCGCGTCGTCATTTGTGTTGTTGAGCGCGATGTTTGATTGCGCGCGATAAATCACCACAAAGCTGTGCGCGCCGATTTGCGTACCGTTCGGCAAAACGTACGCGTCGCTCCCGCCATTTTCTACATCGTCGAGCATCCAGCCGCTCAAATTCACGCTGAAAGAATTCGCGTTGTAAATTTCAATCCATTCGTCGTCATCATTCACCGCGCTGTCATTGTTCCAATCTTGCGCTGGGTCAGGCATGAATTCATTCACATACAAACCATCGGGCGCGGGCGTGCGCGTGTTCGTCGGCGTCGGCGAACGTGTCGGCGTGAGCGTCGGCGCAATTACGGTTGTCGAGTTTGCTTGTTTCGGTGTGCCGCAAATTTCGTTGTTGTTTGCGTCGTGTCCGTTTTTCGTGAGATTGTCATTTGTCGCCCAGTTGCTGTCCGCGTCGGCGAGGGTTGTGCCGATGCGTTCCATCGAACACGGCGGACTGGACGCGCCTGCATTCCACGCGCCGCCGTTGTTGTTTGCGGTGTCAATCACATTCGACGCGGGGTCGCGCAGGGTGAGCATCTCGCCGCTGTTGTTCATCCCGCCCGTATAAATTTTGTCCGCGACAATATCGCCGACAGTGGTGTCGTCGGTGCGTTCGAGCAAATAAAAACTGTGCGCGGGAATCGTGCCGGACAGCGCGATGTTGATGTCGCCGCCATCCTGCAAAGTCCAGCCCGTCAAATCAAGCGCGTTGTTTGTGTTGTTGTAGAGTTCAATCCATTCATCACTCGAACTCGCCTGCGTGCCAGCCCACGCGACTTCGTTGATGACAACATCGAGCGGTGAATAACTCACGCCCGGTGTATTTGTCAACGTTGGTGTAGCGGTATTGCTCGGCGTGGGCGAAGGTCCGTCGGTGGACGTTGCCGTTGCGCTCGGCGTTTGCGTTTGTGTTGGAGTTGGCGTGTTGGTTGGTGTATTCGTGGGAACGGAAACGCAGTTCGTCGCGTTTGGCGATGGCGCGCAGGTATCAACAAACGCGCCCGTGCCGTCAGGATTGCGCGAGTACGATTCGTCGTCATCGGCATTGGAATATGAATAGGAATCGGCAGTCGAGTCGTCGGGATACAA
>CALMZO010000041.1 GCA_937870825.1 uncultured Chloroflexota bacterium
CCTAGTGCATCATTAACCAACTTGTTTTGCGTACCGATGCGTTGAAAGACGCTTTCTAAACGATTTCATTGTGCGCGGCTCCCAAGAGCTTGTTTAATGCTGCACTAGGCGCAAAACGAAACGCGAGGTGTTGAACCTCGCGTTTTCTTTTGAATCCCGGACTCTTCCCCTATTGTTGCCGCGCGCAAAATGTTGTAATATTCCCGCACCTCGCAATACAATCTTCTCCAGCGCATTTCAAGAATGTTGAACAACCTTCTGTAACATTTCTGAAATGCAGGGGCAAAGGACAAGTAAAATGAAGACCTGCATGTTCTGCGGCAATGAAATTGGGCGCATCTCTGTCGCGTACCAATTTTTCATTCCCTACGGCGACGACGAAAACCCGCTCGAAGGGACCGGCAACGCGCACGTGAATTGCATCACGGAATTTGAACGCGCGCAGTACGACTATGAGAACATTGCTACCACTTTTATTTCAAAGTGGGAAACGGAATTGGCGCACTGAGAAATTATCCCATTTTTCCAACAACGAGGTGTCACGGTGAAAACCGGACACCTTTTCTTTTTTTTCCCTGCCGTGATTTTTCAATGTTGTAATATAATCGCGCCCGTTCATGACATCCTCGCGCATTCTTTGCGTTGGCATTGTCGGTCTTGGCAAAATTGCCGAAACGCGTCACCTTCCTCTTCTCGCCAGGCATCCGGTGTTGCGCGTGACTGCCGCGTGCGACATAGATGCCGCACGCGCCCACCACATCGCCGCAAAATTCTCGATTCCACAAATTGTCGCGGACGCGCAGACAATGTTCGACGCGTCCCAAGTTGACCTCGTCGCGATTTTTACCCCGCCGACAACGCACGCCGCGCTCGCGCACGCCGCGCTCAAAGCAGGCAAACATGTGTTTGTCGAAAAGCCGCTCACGCTCGCGCTCGACGACGCGCACACTTTAGTCGAGCAAGTGGAACGCACGGGCAAAAAAGTATTTGTCGGGTTCAATCAGCGGCGGCATCGGTTGGTGCAGCAAGCGCGTCATTGGCTGCACGAAAATCGGCTCGGACAAGTGTCCGCACTCCGTACGACGCTCACGAACAATCACGACCCCGCGCAGCGCGACGGTTGGCAGAGCATCCCCGCGCGCGGCGGCGACCTGAATTTTGAAGTCGGGGTGCACCACTACGATTTGTGGCGATATCTGCTGCAGGATGAAATTGCATCGGTGTACGCGCAGCGAACTTGCCGCGCCGACAATGCCGAAACGCTTACGCTCATTGCCAAAACGCGCAGTGGTATCCCGATTACGGCAGCATTGGTGGAAGCGACGAACGAACAAAACTCGCTCGAAATTTTTGGCGCACGCGGACGCATTGCCCTGTCCCTGTACCGCTTTGACGGATTGGAATTTACGGCGCGCGGCGAGTTTGATGGAAGCATTTCCGCGCGCGCAAAACGCGCACGGGATTTGATTGTCGAAAGCGGCTTGATTGCGCGGCGGACGGCAAGCGGGGGTGATTACGAATTGTGCTATGCCGAAGAATGGGACCATGTTGCATCCCACCTGGATTCACCCGTCGCGTATGAACCGAATGTGTACGATGGGCTTGCCGCGACGCAGATTGCACTTGCCGTGCGCCAATCCATCAACATGAATGCTCCGGTTACCGTCCCGCCGCTGACTCGCGGCAACAACTTTTGAAATGGCTCTCTCTGAAACTTTGCCCGCGCTGACTGCGATTGTTGCCATCCCCGACCAATACGAGACTGTCGCGCAAACGATAGAATATCTAAAAAAGCAGACCATCGCCTCAGAAATCCAAATTGTCTTGGTCGTTCCCTCGCGCGTCGCAGTGCCGATTCCGTTGACTGACCTGGAAATGTTCCACGATGTGCGGGTGACGAAATTGCCCAATCTGACGTATCCACACGCAATGGCGCACGGGATTCGCCACGCGGACGCGCCCATTGTGGCAATGACAGAAGACCATGCCTTTCCCGCGCCGAATTGGGCAGAGCGTCTCGTTTCCGCGCATCAGGCACCGCATGCCGTAGTTGGACCGAGGATGCGAAACGCCAATCCAACATCGGCGGTGAGTTGGGCGGATTTTTACATCGGATACGGCAAGTGGGCAGAACCCATCGCGTCGGGCGAACACGATTTTTTAATGGCGCACAACGCCGCGTACAAGCGCGACGTATTGTTAGAGTTTGGCGCGGCGTTGGAGGAAATGATGGCGTCGGAAACCGCGCTGCATTTTGAACTCGAGCGCCGTGGACATACCTTTTGGCTAGAGGCGACGACATACACCGCGCACATGAACTTTGACCGGTGGCAACCTTTTATCGCCGCGATGTTTTTTAGCGGACGCGTGTTTGCTGCGTATCGCGCGTGGAATTGGTCGTGGCGCAAGCGCGCGCTCTACGCCCTCGCGTTCCCCTTGATTGCGCTTGTGCGCTTGGTGCGAATTCGCCGCGACGTGCGCCGCGTGGCGATGCCGTTCCGCGCGCGTCTCGCGCTCTATGGCGCGATTGCGCTCGGATTGTTTGCCGACGCGCTGGGGCAGGGCATCGGTTACGCGATGGGGCGGCGGCATTGGGACCTGCACAGCGAAAAGTTTGAATTTCATCGCGCCGAAACCCTGAAACGCAAACTCTCATCCCTTACCGAATGAAGCTGCCACAGACCTTTTCGATTATTGTTCCCACGTACAATCGTCCAATGGCTTTGGCTCGCTGTTTGGAAGGCATTGCCGCGTTGGATTACCCGCGTGAACGTTTTCAAGTGATTGTGGTGAATGACGGCGGCGCTACCATTCCTGCTGCGTCGGTGCGCGAGTACGAAAAATTTTTTGAATTGTGTGTTGTCTGCCAATCGAATCGCGGTCCGAGCGCGGCGCGCAACAACGGCGTCAAACACGCGCGTTTTTCGCATTTTGTTTTTTTGGACGACGATTGTGTTCCAGCCGCGAATTGGCTCACGGAATATGCGAACGCGGCGCGACAATTTCCGAATGCGATTCTCGGCGGCGTGACCGAAAATGGCTTGCGCGAAAATATCTTTTCGGAAGCGACTCAATATTTGTTCGCGTATCTGTACGCGTACTATCATCACTATCCGGTTCGACCCATCCAACTGCCGTACTTTACGTCCAACAATGTTGCGATGCCGCAGGACGCGTATCACGCGGTGAACGGTTTTGATGAAACGATGCGCCACGCCGAAGACCGCGATTTTTGCGCGCGTGTGATAACCGCGGGTTATTGTTTGCGCGCCGTTCCCACCGCGCGGGTGCTGCATTACCGCGCGCTGGATTTCAAATTATTTTGGCAGCAGCATCAAGCATACGGCAAAGGCGCGTTTCATTTTCATCGCAAGCGCGCGTTGTCACGCAGCTATCAGATTCGCTTTGAACCCCTGCGTTTTTATTTTGAAATGCTGCGCTATCCGTTACGGCACGCGCCGCGCGCGGGGATGCGCGTCATGTTGTTGGTGGCGTTGTCGCAAGGGGCAAACCTCTTTGGCTTTTTGCGCGCGCGCCGCACGCACAATTCGTCTGCGGCACATAATTCGTTATAATCATTCCATTCTCAAATTGAGGCGCGTGTGAATTCTTTTCCGACGATCCAACTCTCTACCAAACCCGGTGTCATTGACCTTGCGTGGGGACAACCGGACCCGAAACTCTTGCCCGTTGCGGCGATGCAGCGCGCGACGGAAATCGCTTTGCAAAAATTTGGCGCGGATACGCTCGCGTATGGCGCGGATGCCGGCGCGGGACCGCTGCTCGATTTTTTGCGCGCGCGCATTGAAAAAGATGAAGGACGCGCGCTCGCGCACGAACAAATCATGCTCACCGGCGGCAATTCCGACGCGCTCGACCAAATTGCTACGCATTTTACGGAACCGGGCGATACGGTTCTTGTCGAAGCGCCAACGTATCATCTCGCCGTGCGAATTTTACGCGACCATCATCTCGACATCGTTCCGATTGCGACAGATGAAGAAGGACTACGCATCAACGCGCTGCAAGAAGAGTTGGCGGAACTGAAACGCGCGGGCAAGCGCGTAAAATTTTTATACACCATTCCCACGTTCCACAATCCGACCGGTGTGAGCTTGAGCGAAGGACGCCGTCGCGGACTTGTAAAAATTGCCGCGCAAGAACATTTGTTGCTCGTCGAAGATGATGTGTATCGAGAACTCGCGTACGATGCCCCCGCGTCACCGTCGCTGTGGTCACTCGCGCCCGACGGCGTTGTGCTGCGAATGGGTTCATTTGCGAAATCGCTCGCGCCGGGCGTGCGACTGGGCTGGCTTACGGGCAAAGGCGAACACGTTCAACGCATTGCGCTCGGCGGCTTGCGCGACAGCGGCGGCGGCGTGAATCACTTTACCGCGATGACCATCGCCGCGTTGTGCGAAGAGGGGATGTACGACGCGCAGGTCGAAACTTTGAAACGGGCATATCGCGAACGCCGCGACGCGCTGAGTGAAGCGATTGTGCGCGAACTGCCCGAAGCAGCGTTCGCAAAACCGGGCGGCGGATTTTTTATCTGGCTGAATTTTCCAAACGGGTTTGATGCTCAAGTGCTGCGCGGGCGCGCGCCCGAACACGGCGTAGATTTCATTCACGGCGCGCGTTTCTTTGTCGAGGGGGGTGGGACGAACGCGCTGCGTGTTGCGTTCAGTCTGTATTCGCCGGAAGAATTGCAAGAGGCGATGAAACGTTTGCGAAGCGCGATCGATGCGTAACGCGCATTTTAACTTTTAATTCTGCAACATTATAATCTTTTTCCATGAGTGAACCGCGTCTCTTGAAGTGGTAGTACGATGAATTGAATGCACAGTACGGCAACACACCATCCATCTCTGAAGGCAAAGGCGAAGGTGGACAACATTGGATTTTGATGAATCTATTGAATCGTTTAGGTTTCATCCCAAATTCGCGTGATGAAGCAATGAGAATGGCGGAAGACCTTTTGGCAGAAGGTTGGCGCGATGAATTGGATGCTTGAGTTGGATTCGAGTACATCGTAGATTCCGACAACAAGATTTTGCACATGAACAACGTCCTCTCTGACATCCGCGTCCTCGATTTGACGCAGGCGATGGCAGGTCCCATTTGCGGGATGCTGCTCGGCGATTTTGGCGCGGATGTAATCAAAATCGAACGCCCCGGCAGCGGCGACCAATCGCGCGGCTGGGGTCCGCCGTTTGTTCAATCCGAGTCCGCGTATTTTCTCTCCGCCAATCGCAACAAACGTTCGCTCACGCTCAATCTCGACAAACCTGAAGCGATTGAAATTTTGCATGAGCTCGCGCGCGGCGCCGATGTTTTTTTGGTGAATCAACCATCACTCGCGTCGTTGCAAAAACGCAAGCATGACTATGAAACACTGCGCGCCATCAATCCGCGTTTGATTTATGTTTCGATTACGGGGTACGGTTTTACGGGACCGAAAGCGGGACTCGCGGGGTACGATTTGGTTGCGCAAGGCGAAGCGGGATTGATGAGTTTTACGGGCGATGAAGATTGGGAGCCGATGCGTTATCCGATTCCGATTGCGGACATTACAACGGGCATCTATGCCGCACTCGGCGTCCTCGTCGCCCTGCGCGCCCGTGAACAAAACGGCGTCGGTCAATTTCTCGACATGGCGTTGTTCGATTCACAACTCACTTGGCTCAATCACATCGGCAGCAATTATTTGAACGCGAACGTCGAGCCACAAAAAATCGGCAATACGCACGCGAGCATCGTGCCGTATCAGGTGTTTCGCGCGCAAGACAAATACATCATCATCGCCGTCGGCAGCGAAGCATTGTGGAAAAAATTTGTGCGCGTGTTGAACGCGCAAGAAACGTTGGGCGCGGATGAACGTTTCGTCACGAACCGCGGGCGCAATCAACATCGTCGCGAACTCATCGCGCAGATTCAAAAAATTTTGGACACGAAACCCGCGTCGTCTTGGGTGAATGAATTGCGCGCGCAAGAAATTCCGTGCGGTCCCATCAATTCTGCCGCCGACGCATTGAACGACGCGCAGACGCGCGCGCGCGGCATGATTGCAGAAATTGAGCATCCGCTCATCGGCGTTGCGAAAAGTGTCGGCAATCCGATTCACTTTTCCGAAACACCCGTGACCTATCGTAAACACCCCCCCCTCCTCGGCGAACACAATGAGGAAATTTTGCGCGAGTTGGGAAAAACAAAGGCAATGATTGAAAAATTGAAAGGAATGGAAGTGGTCTAGTGTCATGTGTCAAGGTGTCACGTCACGAGACTGGCACACTTGATACTTGATACTTGATACTTGACTTTTATGCGTCGAATTACCGTTCTCGGCGTCGGTTATGTTGGACTCGTGACCGGCGCGTGCTTTGCAGATTTGGGCAATCAGGTCGTTTGCCTTGATGTGATTCCCGAAAAAATTGAAAAATTGAAACGCGGCGAAATGCCGATCTTCGAACCCGGGCTCGAAGAAATGGTCCAGCGCAACGCGGCGGCGGGACGGTTGACGTTCACCACCGATTACGCGCAAGCGATTCCGCGCGCGGAATTTATTTTTGTCGCGGTGGGTACGCCGTCGGGTGTGGATGGCGAAGCCGATTTGAAATACATTCGCGGCGCGGTCGAAAACATCGCCGCGCATCTCGACAGTTACGCAATCATTGTGAATCGCAGCACCGTTCCCGTCGGCACGGGCGATTCCACCGCGCAGACGCTGATTGAACGCGGCAAGAAACAGGGCATTGATTTCCAAGTCGTCTCGAATCCCGAATTTACGCGCGAGGGTTCCGCGATTTATGATTTTCTCAACCCCGACCGCGTCGTGTTAGGTTCGGTGGACAAAGAAGCGGCAGAAGCGGTTGCGGATTTGTATCGCGCGTTCACCGAAAAAATCATGATTACGGATTTGCGAACGGCAGAGATGATTAAATATGCGTCGAACGCATTTCTTGCAATGAAAATTTCCTTTATCAATGAAATCGCATCCATTTGCGAAAAACTCGGCGCGGATGTCAAAGAAGTCGCGGCGGGGATGGGACAAGACGCGCGCATCGGCGCGGCATTCTTGAACGCAGGCTTGGGTTTTGGCGGCAGTTGTTTTCCCAAAGATGTAAAAGCGTTGACGTACATGGCAGAGGTGAATGGTCTGCATCCGCAACTTTTGCGCGCGGTGATGGACATTAACCGTGACCAGCGCCGCCGCGTTGTTTTGCATTTGCGCGAACTGGTCGGCAATTTGCGCGGCAAGACGGTTGGCTTGCTCGGTCTCGCGTTCAAGCCCAACACGGACGACATTCGTGAAGCCGCCGCGATTGATTTGGCACACATGCTTTCGAACGAAGGCGCGAATTTGCGCGCATACGACCCGGTAGCGATGGAGAACGCGCATCGTCTTCTCGACGGCGTGAAATTTTGCGCGGATGCGTACGAAGTGGCGGCGGGCGCAGACGCGCTCATTCTCGTCACCGAGTGGAACGAATTCAAACAGCTGGATATGCCGCGCATTTATACGTCCATGCGGCGCAAAGTATTTCTCGATGGGCGCAACGTGTACGAACCCGGCGAAATGCGCGCGCACGGCTTTGACTATCGCGGGGTGGGGCGTCCCTTGAATGGTGACGCGACCGACGAAACTGCGGCGACGAACGACGAACGACAAACGGCGGACGCGCCGCAGCATATTCCAGCATAGTACGCGAAAAATGTTTTTGCATGTCGTTGCGAATGTTCCCAAGGCCTTGACGCGCGTACAAATCATAAAAATTGTCGCGCGTTGTGCGGGCGAGTTCGAGTTACACAAGGCGATGTTGGAAGAAAAAGCAGCGCGTCTGCATTGGCACTGGAAACGCGCGGGCATAAGTGGAACGCTTGAAGTGACGTGGGACGCGCGCGAAAATCAACTCGTCGTCAGCGTGCACCAAAATCGCGTCGGCGCAAACGAATGGGCAAAACACGACGCGCCAAAATTCGCGGCGCGGCTCGCGGACGAATTAAAGGGCCAAGTCCAAGATGCTCCGCACCGGAATTGATTTGATAGAGGTCACGCGCATCGAAGCGTCCATCGCACAGTACGGCGAACGCTTCACGCGGCGTGTGTACACCGAACGCGAATTGATTTACTGCGCGGGACGCGTCACCTCACTCGCTGCGCGGTTTGCCGCGAAAGAGGCGGTGAGCAAAATGCTCGGCGTCGGCATCCAACATCGCGACGGCGTGGACTGGCGCGAAATCGAAGTGGTCTCTGCCGAGAACGGCGACCCGAGTTTGAAACTGCACGGTAAAGCAGAACGCCGCGCGAACGACTTGGGCTTGCGAGAAATCGCGCTTTCGTTTTCACACACGCACGAACACGCGATTGCGTTTGTGGTGGGACAATGACCAGCAAAAGAATCATGTACGAATTACCGACGCGAAACAGTCCGTGAAAACGGCGAGAATCTGACAACTTTGCTAGACCGTTTCAGAAAGAGGAGCGCTGCTTGTATCGCTTCTCTTTTTTTATTTGTATCGCTTTGCGTATTGAATTCGGTTGATATTGCTGATAGACTCGGATTGACGGTTGAAGCAGAAAAAATTTGCGATGACTGTTTTAACAGCATTCCGCATTGATGCAAAAAGGAGTTTGAATATGGCTACCACTCGCCGTTCGAAATCAAGCAAGAAGGCAGAGGGATCCAAGATTGAGACCTATCGCGGGCACACGATTCAAGTTATCCCTGCGGTGGCTGTCAAAATGAAAAGCGCAGACAGTCCAGATACCCCCGCGGTGGAAAGCGGAAAAGTTTTGATTGATGGCCGCGAAATCTCGTACGAACAGACCGAGGACGGTGTTCACTCGCACGAATTCATGTTTCAGAAATTTGCCACACCGTTTGAATTGGCGGAAGAGTTAATCAAACAGTGGGGTACCGCGCAGCCCAAATCTAATTCGGAAAACCCGGAACATCCGCATCATTCAGGTTAAAGGGGATTCTGAATTTCGCGTTCCCGTACAAGGAGGAATCATGTTTTGTCGAAAAAACCAATCAACGCTCACCAGTACTGAAAAAGCGCGTTTCGTGGCAGCGGTGCTTGCCCTCAAGGCAAACGGCAGATATGACCAGTACGTGCAAGACCACATGAACTTTATGCGTGGGGCACATAGCGGTCCCGCTTTTTTTCCTTGGCATCGCGAATTCTTGCGACGCTTTGAACTGGACCTCCAAGCTATTGACTCCGCTGTGACACTGCCCTATTGGGACTGGACTGTTGACAATTCGCCCACCTCGTCCATTTGGGACCCTGGTTTCATGGGCGGCAATGGGCGTCCCACAGATGGTCAAGTTATGACAGGCGCGTTCGCCTTTAGTGGCGGAAACTGGCCTCTAAACTTTGAGGGTGGACTTGCCTTTGGCTATTTGCGACGGCGGTTCGGGGTATCTGCGTCCGCGCCAACGCTTCCAACTGCCACCGATGTCACCAATGCGCTCGTGATTACGCCGTATGATGTTTCTCCATATAACGACGGCTCCTCTACCGGCGGATTTCGGAACCGCCTGGAAGGATGGTATTCAGGACCCCAGTTACACAATCGCGTGCATGTATGGGTGGGCGGTTCAATGACACCCGGTTCTTCTCCAAACGACCCGGTTTTCTTTTTGCATCACTGTTTCGTGGACAAGTTGTGGGCAGATTGGCAGCGATTGCATCCTGCGGAGGGCTATTTGCCCATCTCACCCATTGCAGGCAAGCCCGGTCACAGTCTGAACGAAAACATGGAACCATGGGCAGGGCGCGGGCAAAATGTAACTCCAGCCAGCGTGCTTGACCACCATGCGCTCGGATACGCGTATGACACAGAAGGACTTTGCGTGCCCAATACGCTCAAATTCATAGATGACAAGCCAACGCTTACCTTTCTGGACGACCTGAATACGCTCAAGTTCCGCGACGATGTGCTTACGCTAAAATTCATTGACGACAAACAGACGCTCAAGTTTCGCGACGACCCTATTACGCTCAAGTTCAGCGACGACAAACAAACACTGAAATTTACCGACGAGCCGGTGACTCTGAAATTCAGTGATGATATTGGAACGTCGCCACGCATTGACCCAATCAAACAGCCAGCACTAGACAAACCTCCAGAAACGGACGTCAAGCAGCCAGGATTGGACCGAGAAGTGGGCAGGATTAACCGCCTCGCCCCAGTGCAGGCACAAGCCGTGCCCTTTGTGCTGGCGACACCACATCATTCCAATGCGTGGGCACAATCATTCCCTGAAGCCGCGCGCACAACCGCAGCGCAATACGAATCTGCGATTCTTCAATACGAACAGGCGCTTGGAGAGCTCCATCAAGCGGCAGTAAAGAACCAACTCTCCGACACCGACATTCAAGCGGCAGAGATGTTACACCAAGAATATCTTGCGCTCGTGGCTGAATATCAACAACTCACACAAGGGCGATAAAGCATTGGGGCAAGACCGAAAGAGTTTCGCTCATCGCGCGGCATTGTAGACAGTTCCCAATCCATCCGCAATCCGTTGGGCATGTGAGCCGAGTAAGAATCATTTTGCTCGGCTCCTTTTTGGGACAATCCGAATAGAGGTAGCTCAAAATGATTCTCGTCGTCTCGAGTCAAACAGACGTACATGCACTTGCCGTAATGCAAGAGCTAGCGCAGCAAAAGCGCACCGCCGAGCTGTTTGACCTCTCTCTCTTTCCGCAGCAACTCCGTTTATCAATGTGCTATGCAGCGGCGGGGGGACATCACTTTAGTATCCAGCGGCAAGATGGTACGCGGCTGGACCTGGCGGAGTGTCGTTCAATTTGGTGGCGGCGTCCACAAGCATTCGTCCTTGCGCCCGATTTGAAACAGCCCGCCTATCGAAATTTTGCCTTGAGTGAAAGTCACGAAGCCCTCACCGGGCTTTGGCAAGCGTTGAATTCATTTTGGGTAAATCCGCCGTTGAGCGATGATGCCGCGCATCGGAAAGCATACCAACTCAAGATCGCGCAAGAAGTAGGCCTTGCAATTCCTCACACCCTCATTAGCAATGACCCCACAGCCGTGAACGAGTTTATTGCGTCACAAGGGTACGAACGCACCATCTATAAAGCATTTTCGGCAACCGAACAAGAGTGGCGCGAAACACGCATTGTTCGCCAAGAGGAATTGCATCTCATCGAAAGCGTCAAGTACGCGCCGGTCATTTTTCAAGAATACATTCCCGCCCGCTATGACCTGCGTATCACCATCGTCGGCGACCACATTTTTCCCGCGGCAATTTACTCGCAAGAAACTGCGTACCCGGTTGACTTTCGGATGGATATTGCAAACGCGCGTATCGAAGCGGTAACCTTACCAGAGCAAATTCAAACCCGGCTCCATGCGCTTATGGCGCGTTTGGGTTTGGTGTACGGGGCAATTGATATGCGTATGACACCGCATGAGGAATACGTCTTTCTGGAAATTAATCCGGCGGGGCAATGGCTTTTTGTGCAAGAGCGAACACAACAACCGATTAGTGAGAGGATTGCCCATATCCTCATGTCACATGATTCATAAGCCCTTCGCGGGTTGAGATGAGAATGTGCTTAACTCTTGCTCACGTTAATTCTCGTCACCCCCGCGCGGTCCACCACCACATTATTTTCCTCTTGAATCAACCCCGCCCAATAATCCGCGCTTTGTCGGCGGTTCAAACGAACGAATCCTACAATCACTGTAGATTGTCCCGGCGCAAGATTCGTGCCCAAACTCCAGCGGTACGGATACGCGATGCCTTGACGGTCTTGATAGTCAACGGCGATGCGCCACGCGCCGTTTTGCGGCGGATGTCCTTTGGTCAAATAATTATCGCCCTCGTTGTACAAAAAACCCGCGTCCGGTCCTTGCGTCGTCAATGTTTGTGACGAATCATTTTTCACCGTCACTTTGACTTGGACAATTTGTCCCTGCTCCAAACTCGTCGGCGTGAATTGAACGGCGGTGATAATTGGTTTGCCCGTTGGTGGCGGAGGAGGCGGTGGGGTCGTGGAACTGACGGTGATGCTTGTCGAACCTTGATTGTCCTGGAGCCACGCGATTTGTTCCCGCACCAGTCCTGCCCAATACTTTTTCGTTCCGACATTGTTCAAACGAATCGCGCCGTTGATGACGCGCGTCTCGCCGGGATTCAACGGCGAGCCAAAACCCCAACGATACGGATGGTCAATCATGTTAGCGGCGCGTCCGTCAAATTCGACGCCGACGCGAAACGCGTCGCGCTGCTCGACAAAGCCGTGCGACAAAAATGATTCGCCTTCAAGATAGGTGAAACCGGGATTGGGTCCTTGTGTGGCAAGCGGTACATTCGTGTCGTTGCGGACGGTGATGCTCACGTTCAACATCTGTCCGGTATTCAATTGCTGCGGTGTGAACGACGCGGCGATGATGCTCGCTTTGCCGTCGGGGAGGGGGGAGGGGGGGGTGACGGTGATGAGAGTTTTGCCGACGTTGTCTTGTTTCCACGCGATTTGTTCTTGCACCAAACCCGCCCAATAATTTTTCGCGGACGCGTTGTTCAAACGAATTTGTCCCGTAATCGTCCGCGTTTCATTCGGCGCGAGCGCGCTGCCAAGTCCCCAACGGTACGGATGGTCAATTCCCGACCGCGCATCGAAATCAATGCCCACGCGGTACGCGCCGTTCACTTCGGCAAAACCGCGCGATAAAAATGATTCACCTTCGTTGTACAAGAAATTGGGCGCGGGCGCTTGTGTCGAGAGCGTCGCGTTCGTGCCGTTGCGAACGCTAAAGCTCACGTTCAACACATTTCCAATGTCGAGCGTCGTCGGCGTGAGTGTGACGTTTGTAATTTCGACGATGCCCGTTGGCGGCTGTGGCGCTTTTTGTGCGAGTTCGCGGAACGTGAACCACGCCGGACGTTTGTTGTCCGCGTCGTCCACCATGCCCCACGATTCACCCGCGATGCGCCACGTGAACCAGAACGCGTGCGCGACTTGATTGCGCCCGACATCGTTCATAATCGCAAATGCGCGCTTCATGTATTCCGCGACCGCTTGCGGCGGTGACAACGAACCCCAGTTGTAATCCAACTGCGCGCCGACTTCGGTCACCCATAACGGCTTGCCTGCAATGGCGCGCGCCGTGTTGATGGAATTGCGAATTTCGCCAAAGCCCCAATTCGCAAAGGGATAACCGTCCGCGCGTTCCGCGTACATGTGCCAGCCCGCGAAATCAAAACTGTTCGGCGCGGCGGCGACGACGCGGCGCAAGTACTCGAACGCTTCGCCGCAGCAAATTCCCGCCGAGATGACGGGCAAATCGGGGTTGACCGCTTTGATTTTTGGATACGACGCGTTCAATAACGACGCGTAATTTTCAGGCAGAATTTGTTGCACGTCCGGTTCGTTCCACACTTCGAGCGCGGAGATTTTGTTACGATAAAATTGCGCGACGCGCTGCGCGAGATTCGACGCTTTGGTGATGTAACCTGCCCAGTTCGCGCTGCCCGTCGGTGGTGGAATTTCATTGAGCGTTTCGGGATTCACGAGCGCGAGAATTTTGAGATTCGGGTTTGCCGCGTTGACGCGTTGAATGAACCAATCGAGTTCGGTATTTTGTCCCGTGTTGAAATTTTGATATTGCGCGAACAACAACACGCGCACCCATTGCGGCGCGAGGTCGCGCAGTTCGGACGCGCTCGGCACGACGCTGTCGCGAAAGCCGGGATTGAGGCACAGGGAGGGAAACAGCGCGGGTGTTGGTTCTGTCGCGGCGGCTTGAAAAAAGTTCGGCTGTTTGTTATTGAAACTGAACGGCGTGATGTACCAACGCGTGTTGTTGAAATCCGCGTACCCGTAGATTTCAACATCAGTGTCGCGCAGTTGTGTGACAATGTTTTTCGTGGGCAATGACAACAGCGCGGTCGTTCCGTAAATGTGTTTCGTACTCGCTTGCGGCACCACCATTTTCAAAATGCGCGTCGTGTTCGCGTCCGCCGCCATCGTTTCCAAATTCACCGCCGGCCCGGGACAATTCGGACGGTCAATGTTGTCAATCGCGTAATGCCCAATCAGATTGCGATACGGCACCCACCAAATATCAAATTGTTCCGCAAGCCACACGAGCAAATCATTGTTCGCCGCGTACATTTCCGGCGTCCACGTTTCTTGATAAAAACCTTCATGCTCGATGCTGATGGTGTAAAAATTTGGATTTTGTCCGGGCACAATATCTTGCCACGAAGGCGTCACGCGCACGCCGCGCGCATTCGTCCAATAACCGCCGTTCGGCTGCGACGCGTCGACATTCCAACGCAAACCATTTGCCCACGCGCCGTCGTTCACCGAAACCAATTGCGCGACGCGTCCGTCTTTTGCCAAAACAAAATGCGCGGAGGAATTCGGATTGAGCTGCGCGTCCTGGAGCCAACGAATCGCCGCGCTGTAACTGCCCTGCGCGATATGAATAACCACCGCGCGGCGTTCTTGATTGCCCGGATAAATTTTGCTCGTCTCGAATTGTTCTGCGGTCGGGTACCAGTCGAGTGCCATAAAAAAGATAGGGCGAACTGATTTCAAAATTTTCAGAGAAAATTTTGAAATCAGTTCGCCCTAAAAATCATTTCAAATTAGAGGGTGTCCTCACCACCATCCACGCGCACCGTCGTTCCGTTAATCCATTTCACGCGCGGGTCCATCAATGCCACAAAGGTCGCGGCAATGTCTTCGGGCGTCGTAAGGCGTTCGCCGGGGTTGCGGCGCAACGCTTCGGACTTGATGACGTCCGCGCCGGGAATGAGGCGCATCGCGGGTGTGTCGGTCACACCGGCTTCAAAACAATTCACAAGGATGCCGCGCGGTCCGAGTTCGCGCGCGAGTTGACGCGTGTGCGCTTCCAACGCGGCTTTGGCGGCGGACACGGGACCGTAGCCGTACCACGCGCGACGCGAACCCGCACTCGTCATGGAAAACACTTTTGACCCGCGCTCCAACAAACGCACACGGCACAAATCTTGCACCCAATACACCATCGAGTTCGCCATCACGTCGAGCGTCATTTCCATTTGTTTGCGTGACGTTTGTTCTTTTAGATTGTCCGAAACGAATGGCTGAAGCGAACCGAACGCGACAGAGTGCAGCATCGCCTTGATGGCGCCGTGATGGTCTTTCAGTGCGTCCGATAAAATCGTGAGCGCGGCATCGCGATTGTTTTCATCTGCGAGATTGAGCCCGCCGAAATCAACGGGCTTGCCGGTCAATACTTCGGCGATGCCCGCAATCACTTCGAGCCGATTTTCATCGCGCGCGATATTTTTATTCCAAAATTTTACTTGCGCGCCCGTCGCCGCGATTTCTTGAATCAATTCATTGATACGCGGCATCGCACCCGCGCGGTCGAGATGCACACCAAAAATGTTAAAGCCCGCTTCGGCGAGCGCTTTGCTGCACGCGGCGCCGAAACCGGACGACGAACCGAGAATGAGAATCCAACCTTTGTCGTGATGTGACATGAATGACTCCTGTTTGAAGATGATATTGCAGGGACAAGGTGACAAGGTGACAGCGTGGATTCTTCACCCTGTCACCTTGTCACCCCGTTAATTCAATTCTCGTTGCAGCTTCTCAACAATCGTTTCCAACGTGAACACGCGCCCGAAATTTTTATTTTCGGCAGGTACACCGTCCACGGCGCGTTCGGCGGCGATGTTTTCAAAAGCATATCGTTCACCGCATCGTGATACGCTTGCCATTTTTCGCGATTGCGCCAATCTTCAGCGGTCAATTTCCACTGTTTATATAACACCGCCGCGCGCGCTTGGAAACGCCGCAATTGTTCTTCGGGTGAAATGTGAAGCCAAAATTTTTGAATCACCACACCGTCATCCGCGAGCGTGCGTTCAAAATCTTGAATGTCGCGATACCCTTCCCGCCACTCTTGTTTCGAAATATTTTTTGCGATGCGGTCAATCAAGACGCGGCGATACCAACTGCCGTGAAAAATCGCAATCTCGCCGCGCGCGGGAATTTTTAACCAAAAGCGCTGGAGCCATGGAAAGCGTTGTTCGCGCGTGGTGCGAGGATTGATGGGATGCACACGAAGCCCGCGCGGGTCGAGACGCGCCGTCAATTCCGTAATCGCGCGTCCTTTGCCCGCCGCGCGCCCGATTTCGTACATTTGAAATTTGAGTGGTCTCATGCGCGCGCGATACTCGTCTTGTGACAATTCGCGCGTGAGGTCGAGTTGTTCGAGCATGATGCCGAGTAGCGGGTAGCAAGCAGCATAGAGAATTCCTTGCTACCTTCAACCTGCTACTATTTCACAACAGCCATATACACCAACAAATCCAAATCGCCGGGCGAGTGATTCAACTGCGTGAGCAAGAGCGCGATTTCGCTGCGATGCTGCGTCGCGTGATTGACTTGATGCACCATCGTTTGCCAGCGCGCATACGCAAAGGGCTGCCCGCGTATGTTGGTAAAGTGCATCACGTCCTGCAAAACATTTTCTTCAGCAGCTTCGATAAATCCTTGCGTGTGTTGTTCCACTTGCTCCCAGTACTCGCGTATCAGCGCGAGCGTCCCGAAATCGTTCGGGTCAAGCAAACGCGTCGGCGAGACGCCGCCCCAACGCGCGAGCCAAATTTCTTGCGCGCCCATCGTATGCACGAGCGTATCGCGGATGGATGGATTCGCCGTTGAAGAACCTTGCCCGCGCAAAAATTCTTCTTGGGTCAATTGCGCGCAGGTGTCGAGAATGCGTTGATTTGCCCAGTTGTTGTAGGCGTAGAGAAAACGAAGATAGTCTTTCATTCTTTCACCTTTTCCGTGTGTGGTTTATGTTTGCGTTCATCAAAAATCGCGCCGAGAAAATCCAAAATAATACGCGCGGCGAGTTGCGCGGTAATTTCGCTCGGGTCGTACTGCGGCGCGACTTCGACGAAATCAAAACCGACGACGTTTCCTTTTTTTGCAATGCCGCGCAAAAAATCCGTCACCTCGACGTAATTGAATCCGCCGAAGGACGGCGAACCGCTGCCCGGCGCAAGCGACGCGTCGAGTGAATCCACGTCTATTGTGACATAATAACGCGGCGCGTCAGGAATTTTCGCGAGCGCGTTTTCGACGCCGATGCCCTTGAATTCGCGCGCGCCGATGATGATGCTGCCGTTCCGTTTGGCGTCCTGAAAATCTTCGGGACCCGATGAACCCGGTCCGCGAATTCCGACTTGCGCGATGCCGGTCACATGCGGCATTTCGTGAATTCTCCGCATCACGTTGCCGTGTCCTTCGCGAATGCCGTGCCGTTCATTCACGTAATCCATGTGCGCGTCGAGTTGCACGACAAACACCGGTTCTTGGGAATCAAACGCGCGCAGAATCGGAATCGGCACCGCATGGTCGCCGCCGAGCGTAACGGGCAGCGCGCCGCGTTCCAGAATTTTGCGAATCGCCGTTTCGATGTTCTGCAAGCATTCATCCGCGCGCATGTGCAGCATATCAATGTCACCGCAGTCCACCATCCGCACGCCGTCCAAAAAAATCGTATCAAAATCCAAATCGTAATAGCCCACCTCGCGCAGCGCATAAATCGCGGAGGCGTTGCGAATCGCGCGCGGACCGAAACGCGTCCCCGAACGATACTGCGTACCCAAATCGAACGGCGCGCCGATGATGGCGACATCCGCGTCGAGCGTTTCCAAATCGGTGCAGATGGGCAGTTTGCAAAACGAGGTGATGCCGGTAAAGGGGAGATTGAGGCGGGCCGAGTCCATTGGATATTTGGTGATTGGGTGATTAGGTGATTTGAAGGACAGTCGCGCCGTTCACGCGCGAATGTTTTACATCTTGCAATGCGCGATTTGCATCAGTGAATGGATATGTTGTAATTTCCGTACGAATCGGAATTTGCGCGGCGAGTTCCAACAGTTCTTGCACATCGCGTCGCGTCGAATTTGCTGCGCTGCGAATCGTACGCTCGTGATACAACAACGCGTAATCGAATGACGGAATCGCGCTCGAATGAACGCCCGCGTGAACAATCGTCGCGCCGCGTTCGCTCAATTCCAACGCGCGCACAATCAAATCGCCAACGGGCGCAAAAATAATCGCGCTGTCGAGTTGTTGCGGCGGCGTTTCATTTGCGCTGCCAACCCATTCCGCGCCGAGTTCGCGCGCGTGCTGTTGATGCTTTTCGCTGCGTGTGAAAACGAAAACGCGCTTGTGCCAAAACCGCGCGATTTGCAAAACGATGTGCGCGCTCGCGCCAAAACCAAACAGTCCAAGTATTTCGCCGCGTGAAATTTCGCTCAGACGCAACGCACGATAACCGATAACGCCCGCACAGAGCAGCGGTGCCGCATGAACATCGTCGAACGCGTCAGGAATCGCGTACGCGAAATTTTCGTCAATGCAAATGGATTCTGCAAAACCGCCGTTCGTATCGAATCCGGTAAAACGAATATCCTCGCACAAATTTTCGCGGTCGGTGTTGAACCACTTGCAATCCGCATCAATGAAATTCAGCCACGGAACACCGACGCGCGTTCCAATCGAAAATTTTTCTGCGCCTCTGCCTTGCTCCTCGACAATTCCAACGATTTGATGCCCCGGCACGATTGGCAAAAACGCGGGATGAATTTCGCCTTCGCAAATATGCAAATCCGTGTGACACACACCGCACGCAGAAACCCTGATGCGAATTTCGCGCGGGCGCGGCGTCGGTGTTGGAATGTCGGTGAACGTCAAGGGATTCGCGTCAACGTTGTTCGGGGCTGCGAGAACTTGCGCCTTCACTATCGGACGGATGACGAATGACGAATGACGGAAATACAGAGTGTATGGCGTTCGTCGTCCGTCGTTCGTCCTTCGTCTCACTCCCCCCGCCCTTTAATCAGCACGGTCATATCCGCCTGCTGTGTCACCTCATCGCGTTGATTGTACAAGCGCGTTTCGAGAACGACAAGTCCGCCGCCCATCGCTTTCATTTCTTTTTTCTGTTTGATTTTTGATGTGGCGCGAATCGTGTCTCCGATTTTGATGGGCGCTTTGAACTTCGCTTCAAGGCCCATGAACGCGAGAACGGTGCCTTCCATGAAACCGAGGGGCCACAACAAACCGAGCGTGTACGACAATCCCAAAAGCCCGTGCGCGATGCGTTCGCCGAACATCGTGGTCTTGCTGTATTCCGCGTCGGTGTGCATCGGATTCGTGTCACCCGTCAGATTCGCGAACTGCACAAGGTCGCTTTCGGTAATGGTGCGTCCGGCGGTAAAAATTTCATCGCCGATGTTTAATTCTTCAAAGTATTTGCCGCGTGGTTGATATGGCATGTGTTGTGTAGTAGGTATCAGGTAGCAAGTCGTAGGGTTGACCTTGCTACCTACCACTTGCTACTTGCTACTTTAACCCGCGAAACGCGTTCTTGCCCGCGTAAATCGCGGTTTCACCGAGTTCTTCGTCAATGCGTAACAGTTGATTGTATTTGGCGACGCGGTCGGTGCGCGCGGGCGCGCCGGTTTTGATTTGTCCGGAATTGGTCGCGACGGCGAGGTCCGCTATCGTCGCGTCTTCGGTTTCGCCGGAGCGGTGCGAAGTCATCGTCGTCCATCCCGCGCGATGCGCCATGTCAACGGCGTTCAAGGTTTCGGTAAGCGAACCGATTTGATTCAATTTGATGAGAATCGAATTCGCGGCTTTGCCTTGAATTGCGCGTGTGAGGCGTTCGACATTCGTCACCAGAAAATCATCGCCGACGAGTTGAATGCGCGAGCCGAGCCGCGCGTTGAGCTGCACCCAATTTTCCCAATCGTCTTCGGCGAGTCCATCTTCAATCGAAATGATGGGATATTTTTCCACCATCCACGCGTACCAATCAATCATTTCCGTTGACGAAAGCGTTTTGCCTTCTTTCGGCAATTTGTACGCGTCGCCTTCGTAAAACTCGGACGCGGCAACGTCGAGCGCGAGATACACCTGTTCGCCCGCTTTGTAGCCCGCGCTGGAAATCGCTTCCATCACCAAATCGAGCGCTTCGGTATTCGATTTCACAACGGGCGCGAATCCGCCTTCGTCGCCGACTTGGACACTAAAGCCGCGTTTTTTCAACAATGCTTTGAGCGCGTGATAAATTTCCGCGCCCCATTCAATCGCCGTCGGAAAATCTGCCGCGCCTGCGGGCACAATCATAAATTCTTGAAAGTCGGACGATTGCCACGACGTATGTTCGCCGCCGTTCATAATGTTCATCATCGGCACGGGCAAGGTGCGCGCATTGACGCCGCCGATGTAACGATACAGCGGCAAGTCGAGCGACGCGGCTGCCGCTTTTGCCACCGCGAGCGAAACGCCCAAAATCGCGTTCGCGCCCAGCGCGGCTTTGTTCGGGGTGTTGTCGAGATTCAACATCATTTCGTCAATCGCCACTTGGTCTGTGGGGTCCCAGCCGACGAGTTCTTCCGCGATGACGGTGTTGACATTTTGTACTGCCTTTTCGACACCTTTGCCGTTGTAACGCGATGTGTCACCATCGCGCAATTCCAATGCTTCATGCACACCCGTTGACGCGCCGCTCGGCACAGCCGCGCGCCCCATTTTGCCATCGCTCAAATACACGTCCACTTCGACAGTCGGATTGCCGCGCGAATCCAAAATTTCACGCGCGAGAATATCTTCAATGACGGACATTGTGGTTTATCCTTTCAAAAGTTTCTGAAACTCGTGCGGTTCGATTTCTGCATCCCGCAATATCTTGCGCAATAATCCAATACCAATATCTTCGCTTTTGTGAACCGGCACGACAGTGGCTCTACCATCTTGATGCTGCAAAAAGGCGTGACTGCCGCGTTGTCGTACTGCAACAAAACCCGCACGTTCCAACGCGCGAATGACTTGGCGGCTTGTCACGCGAGGTAATTTGCTCATACGCGCACGCGCTGCAAGCCAACAAATTCGAGCGAAGGGTAAAGTTCATCTTCACTCACGTCAAGGCAAAGTAGAATTGCCTCCTTGATACGCTGGGTCAAATCGTCCAGTGTACGCGCTTGGGTGTGACAGCCGTGTAGTTCGGGGACGCTTGCAACATACCAGCCCTCTTCATCGCGCTCTATCACAACTGTAAATTCGCGCGCGGGCAAATCATTTTTGGACTTGCGTCCATGTTTTGTCATAGTTGTACTCATTTCGATTCGCAAGATTCAACAATCACGGGATTCGCGCCCCACAACAAACACTCAAAACTATTTTGATTTTGCGATTGCACGCGCGCGCGAATGCTGCTCCCCGCGCCATGCACAATTTGAATTTTATCGGTGCTGGTCAATTCACGCGCATTTTCCGCGCGCCACTGCGCGGCTTGCTGCGTGACGCGCGCTTGACAATCGGCGCAGCGAAAACTGCCGCGCGGAATAAATTCCGAGAGATAGCGCGTGTATTCCGCATTCAAGTCATAGCAGCCGCCCGTAAATTCCCCATAGGTTGTGATGCGACAGCGCCAGTTAAAGCCGTTCGTAAAGGTAACGTCGACATACGATTCACCCACGGCGCTTGGCTCGGACGAGGCGAGGCGCACCGTGTATGCGGGCGTAAAATTTTTTTTCCACCGCTGTCCCAAGAGATACACCAATGCGCGATGAATTTCCATCTGTGTTTGGTCTTGGTCGGGCGCGTCATTCAGTCCACTTTGAATCACACTGTGAATCAATTGCTGCGGCGCGCGTAAGGGGAGATGCGCGGTGCCGTCAAACAAAAACGCATACGCGAACATCAGTGGAAACGCAAATAAAAACATTGCCCAGCCGCCGAGCGTGATTTTGTAATCTTCTGTAGAACGCTCCCACGCCCAATTTACCGTCACGCTTTGCATCAAACCGACGAGAACGCCGAGACACGCGCCCAATGTTGCGAGCATCCCGAAGGAATCTGTTGCGGCATCGGGGATGGGCAGAAATTCGACAAGTTGTAAATTGACATCGAAAGTTTGCAGCGCAACGCGCGCGCCGTTAAAGGGAATATGAATCGCGCACCATCCGGCAATCACACCAAAGAGGACCCACAATGGCAGCTTGAGCAGCCAATTGACATAGCCGCCAATGCCGCCAATCAAAATGGACAATGGAAGAATTGTGACAAGCGCGATTGCGAGTTTCGCCCACCAGTACTCGGTGTGAAGACCAAACAGTTGAACTGCATCCCAACCATAACCCATCACCAACACGAGCGCGCCAAAGACCATGCCGTAGCGCCAACCTGCCGCGCGTTCAAACGCATGTTTCGCGCGCAGCTGTGATTCGCCGCGCATCTTGAGATAGGGATTTAATTCGATGGGGCGCTGGTTAATCACGAGGCACTCACAAAGAATGTCCTGGGGCAAAAAAAAGAATAGGCGTGTACGCCCATTCTATCTCAATTATTCTTTCCCTCAAACATTATTTTTTGGCTTTTTGTTTCATTGTCTTGTTGTGTGGAGATTCCAATTCCTTTTTTCCAAGAAAGACAAGTGATTCTAAATCATCCAAATCTTCGGGGCTATACTTGGCAATCACACGACGTACCGCGTCGCGTTCTTGTTCTGTGGCAAGGCCTAACATGGATGACATATCTCCAACGTCACGCCCGCGATTTGCCATCAGTTTCATCAGCACAAGATATGGCAACGCAATCGTAGGATACCCTGCTTTGTCTTGGTTCGGATGTGCCAATGCTTGGCGCACCCACTTGGCATCACCAAAAATTACATCAAGTTCAATCCCTTTGGGAGAACGAGTGAGAAAACCGGGAACAACAAGCGGCGAAACAATTTTGTATCCCGCATCACGCAAACGCGCGACCACTTCTTGTCCATCCTTTGTATGCACGAGAATATCCATATCCATCGTTTTCCGTTCGGGCATATACGCGCGTGTTGCAACACTACCAACGACGACCCATGGAATTCCATCGAGAATTTCTCTCAAATCGGGCCATTTTTCCAATGCAGTTCTCCTATGCAGAAATTCCAGTGCGCTGCCAGAACCCGGTTGCACACGTCGCTTTGCCATTTCAATCATAAAGTGCCGTCGTTGTCGCGGCGTCATATTCCCGTCCGGCGCGATTTTTGCGATGGGGGGCGGAATTTTCACTGTCATAATGGAAACAAGTTTAACATTTCTGCGCGCGCCGCGCAACTCAAACCACGCGCGGTCGTCGTGTCCACCACGATTCGGGCGAACCGACGCGCACATCCTTTCGATTCGCGTGCCAGATGCCGGGAATGCCCGCGTCGCATTTTGGACACGTTCCTTCGTCGGTGAGGTGATAGCCGGAAATCAAATAGCCGTAGCGTTCAATCAACCGCGCGCGACAATTCGGACAGTACGTGTTTTCCCACTCGTCCACACGCCCCGGCAAATTTCCCGCATACACAAAATTCAAGCCCGCGTCGCGTCCGATTTCACACGCGCGCAACAAATCGCGCACACTCGTATTGTCTTTGTCCAACATCTTGTAATCTTGATGAAACGCGGTGACGTGCCAGGGAATATCTTTCGAGAGCGACGCCAGAAACTGCGCGGCGTCGCGCAATTCCTCAGCCGAATCATTGAAACCCGGAATGACCAGCGTCACAATCTCTAACCAAAAACCCATCTCGTACACCATTTTGATTCCGTCGAGAATATGCTGCAACGGCGCGCCGAGTTGGCGATAATTTTTATCGCGCATGGATTTCAAATCAATTTTGTATGCGCGCACATAGGGCTTGATGTATTCCAACACCTCGCGCGTCGCGTTGCCGTTGGAGACATACGCGCACAAAAATCCCGCGTCGCGCGCCTCGTGAAAAACTTCCACCGCCCATTCGCTTGTAATCAACGGCTCGTTGTACGAACTCGCAATCACGCGCGCGTTCTGCTCTTTGCCAATATCCACAAGTTGCTTTGGGGTGACGAGTGACGGCGGGCGTCCCGATTCGGGGTCACGCAACGCTTGGGAAATGTCCCAGTTTTGGCAGTAACCGCAGTGCAAATCGCATCCCAACATCCCGAACGTCAACGCGTCGCTCGACGGCAAAACATGAAAGAATGGTTTTTTCTCAACCGGGTCGCATTGCAGCGCGGCGACATAACCGCGCGGCACGAACAACGTTCCGCCGACGTTGTAGCGAACTTGGCAGATGCCGCGTCCGCCGTCGTTGATTTTGCAATGATGCGCGCACGCAAAACAATGCACGCGCTTGTCCGCCAATTTTTCGTACAAATCGCCTTCGCGCACCATCGCATTGACGGCGGACGCGAGCTTGCTTTCGCCCGCAATGGGTTTGCGAACAGGAATTTCAGTTATCAGATTTTTTTCCGCGCGGTCCGTGCGGCGCGGTTGTTTTTCTTCTGACATGCTTTCTCTCCGAGAACAAAAGCGCCGACAAGTCCCCTGCATGGGTTCAACTTGTCGGCGATGGACTTGCATTTCCAAGCTAGCACTGACGCCGGGGATTGTCAATAACAAATTTTTGCGTGTTAAATATCGGAATGATAGACGCGTGCGGCTTGATGTCCGGTCAACCTGTTTAACACGCGCGCAAATTCTTGAGCATTGCCGCTGGTGTAAAACGTTTGTGTTGGGGAATTGGATTTTTGCGGCATGTGTTCTTGTACCACGCGCGCGGTTTGACGGGCGACGGCATTGCTCGGGTCGAGAATGGTCGCCCGTCCTTGCGTGATTTTTTCAATCACTGGAATGAGGAAAGGATAATGGGTGCAGCCCAACGCGATTTCGTCCACGCCCGCGTCGAGCAATGGTTCAATCACGCGGCGCACACTCTCGTACGTTTCGTCTGAAGCAATCTCGCCGCGTTCGACGCGTTCGACCCAATCGGGCGGATATCCGGTTTGCACTTGAACCTCGCGCGCAAACTCGTCGCGCGTGTTCGCAAACAGTTCGCCGTCGAGAGTGCCTTGTGTTGCCAGCACCGCGATTTTTCCTGAACGCGTCGCGCTCGCGGCAGGTTTCACCGCGGGTTCCATTCCGACAAAAAAAATGTCAGGAAACGACTCGCGCAAAAAATACAACGCGGCGGCGGACGCGGTGTTGCACGCGACGACAATGACGCGGCAATTTTGTTCGATTAAAAATTTTGCGATACGCGCAGACAAGGCGCGAATTTCTTGCGGGGGACGCGGACCGTAGGGACAATACTTTTGGTCGGCGAAATAAATCACGTCATGCGCGGGCAATTCGTTTGTGACCGCGCGCAAGACAGACAAGCCGCCAACGCCGGAATCATAAAGTCCAATTCGCCCCCTCTCCGTGTGGGAGAGGGGATTGGGGGGTGAGGGGTTAGGCTCGATTCGCACGAAATTCGCGCGCGCTTTCGACAAATGCTTCAAACAATCTCCCAAAGCGTTCGTCGTCTTCCAACAATTCGGGATGCCACTGCACGCCGACGAGAAAGCGCTCGTCTTCGGACTCGACAGCTTCGACAATTCCATCGGGCGAACGCGCAATGACGCGCAAACCGGGCGCGACATTTTTCAACGCTTGGTGATGCAAGGAATTGACATCAATGGTAGGCACGCCCAGCCACTTGGCGACGCGCGAGTTCGGGTCAAATTCCACCGGATGCGCGCGCAAATTGTACGGGTCGCCGGAACGGTACGAATGATTTTGTTCCGTTTCCAATTGCGCGGGAATGTCTTGGTACAAACTGCCGCCCGCCGCGACGTTCAGCATTTGGATACCGCGACAAATTCCGAAAATGGGATGTCCGTCCGCGAGCGCCCACCGCGTGACGCGCAATTCGGTTTCATCGCGCGCCGTGTCAATTTCGCCGCAGAACGCTTCCACATCTTCGCCAAATTCTTTGGGATGCACGTCCACGCCGCCGGCGAGCAGCAGCGCGTCAATGCGCGAATAAATCGCTTGCAGCGTTTCTTCGGAAAGATGCAGCGGAATCAAAATTGGCGCGCCGCCCGCGCGTTCAATGGCGTTCGAGTACGTCAACGGAATCCCCGAATAGCGAAAGCCGTTGTTGGTATCGACAACGGAACGCGCCGGAATTCCAATCACAGGTCGCGAATCATTCCTCATTGCCCGTTTCGCCTCATTCGCAAAAGTAACGCCACCATCCTTTGCCGCAGATTCGTGTCGCGACTTTTGCGAATTCGACTCAATCCTCCACAGGATTTATTAGTTTGCCGAGACTGCCAACCTCAATCTCTATAACGTCCCCGCGTTTCAAATACAACGGCGGTTTGCGCGCATCGCCAACGCCGTTCGGTGTGCCTGTTGCAATGACATCGCCCGGCTCGAGCGTGGTGCCTTGCGAGATATACGCAATCAGGGTAGCAACATTGAAAATCATATCGCGCGTGTTGCCGTCCTGCAATCGTTCCTGGTTCAGGGTTGCGCGCACGGACAGATTCTGCACATCGTCAATTTCATCGCGCGTGGTGATGCTCGGACCCATCGGACAAAAGGTGTCGAACGATTTGCCGCGCACCCATTGATTGCCATACTCGGCGCCTTTTTGAATATCGCGCGCGCTCACATCGTTGATGACCGTGTAACCGAAAACGTAATTCAACGCCTCGTCTGCCGAAACGCGGGCCGCGGCTCTGCCGATGACGACGCCGAGTTCTGCTTCATAGTCCACGCGTTGCGAGACATCAGGAATCACGTGAATCGTATCGTACGGTCCGGTGACCGACGACGAAAATTTTGCAAACAGAATCGGCTTGGTCGGAATCGGCACGCCCGTTTCGCGCGCATGGTCAATATAGTTCAAGCCGATGCCGATGATTTTTCCCGGGCGCGGAATCGGAGCACACAATTTTACCCGGTCGAGCGGGTACGTTACCTCACGCAGCTCTCTATCGCCCAACCATGCCAACGTTTCACGCGCCTGCGTCCACGCCGCAGGACCGGCGCGCAAAAAATCCATAACCGACGCGGCTTGAAAAAGGGAGACGCCGCGCGCGTCGTGCCCGTTGTTCAAATCAACGGCGCGTCCGTTGTGCAGCGCGCCCCAGTGCGTCTTGCCTTGAACTTGAAAGGTGATGATTCTCATGTTGGCTGATGGCGAATCGCAGATAGCATAGTGCAAATGGCAAAGAGCTTTTGACTATCTGCCGTCTGCTAGTCCTTGACCGCGATACACGCAATCTCGATAAACGTGTGCATAAGCAATTGACAACCCACGGTGGCGCGCGCGGGATACGGTTCCTCAAAATACTTTTTGTAAATTTCGTTGTACTTGGCGAAATCGCCCAGGTCTGCGAGGTAGGTTGTAACGTGTACCACATCGCGCATCGAAAAACCTGCCGCGTCCAAAATTGCCTTGATATTTTCGAGCGTCAGTGTCGTTTGCTCTTCGATGGTACCAATTATAATTTTTCCCGTTTTCGGGTCAATCGGTCCTTGCCCCGCGACGTAAGCGGTGTTACCCGCGAGGATGGCTTGATTGTACGGTCCGACGGGATTCGGCGCGTTGGGGGTACGGATAACTTGTTTTGGCATAATGGTGTATCGCATATCGCAAAGCGCGGCTGGCAAATTGCGATGCGCGAATCTGACAACTGAATCCTGATTGCTGATTGATAACTGATAACTGATAACTGATAACTGCGTTCTCAACGCGTCATCCAATAGTATGCCGTCACAATGCCAAGCAGCATTCCGACGATGACTTCGATGGGCGTGTGTCCCAGCAGCTCGCGCAATTTCGTGTCGGAAATCGGGTGACCTTCAAACAACTCTTGAATCATTTGATTCAAAATTTTGGCTTGAATCATTGCCGCGCGGCGAATGCCCGCCGCGTCGTACATGGTCACGGCGGCGAACCACAACGCGAGCGCGAAAATTGTCGAACCGAAACCATCTTCAAGTCCGATCCCTGTCGCGAGAGAACTGACAGCTGCCGAGTGCGACGAAGGCATTCCGCCCATCGTCGTCAACGCGCGGAAATTGACCTTGCGCCGCCACACGAGGTCAATGATAAATTTTAGAATCTGCGCCATTGCCCAAGCGATGATGGATGCCTGGAGCACGCGATTGCCGAGCAGCTCATTCATTTTCGATTGCCGCGTTATTCCTCATCCTCGTCCAACATTTGCAGTTCGCCGTTTTCGTCCGCGTAGGTGGTGGCGTTCGGCGCGAGTTCTTGGATGCGCAGTTCTGCGCGGTCGAGCAGAGTCGTGCATTGTTTTGCCAACGCCATTCCGCGTTCGTACAGCGCGAGCGCCGCGTCGAGCGACACATTGCCCGCTTCTAATTTTTCAATGGTCTCTTCGAGTTCGCGATAGAGTTCCTCGAACGAACTGTCTTGGGATTGTTTTTTTGGCATGAGCGAATAGAGACTGTTATTGGACACGCGCGCTAAACTCACCCTCGCGCACACGTACATTCACAACATCGTTCGCGTAAACTTGCGATGCGTCGGTGACGACAGTGTTTTCCTTGCGCACAATCGCGTAGCCGCGTTCCAGTGTTGCCAAGGGATTCAGGGTGTTGAGCTGACGCGTCGCGCTGGCGAGCTGCGCGCGTTGAATTTCGATGCGCCGCTGCAAATGGCGCGTAGCACTGCGCGTCCACTCATCGAGCCGCTGTTTGCGATTCGCGATTTGGGCGCGCGGTGAGGCGCGGTGCAGGGCGTTCGTGGAATGAATTAAACTCTGTCGCGCTTGAATCGTGTGTTCGCGTATGGCGCGCTGCAAACGCTGCTCGGACAACATCAAATTCGCGCGCAGCTCATTTTGGTCGGGCGTGCAAAATTGCGCGGCAGCGGTCGGCGTCGGCGCGCGCAAGTCCGCGCAAAAATCGGCAATCGTAAAATCCGTTTCGTGTCCGACGCCGCAGATGACGGGAACCGCACACGCGCAAATCGCACGCGCGACGCGTTCGTCGTTGAACGCCCACAAATCTTCCATCGAGCCGCCGCCGCGCGCGAGAATGACGACATCGAGATTTGGAATTTGCTGGATGAGTTGCAATGCCGCGCAAATTTGTGATGGAGCGTCCGCGCCTTGTACGGCAGTGTTGACGAGAAAGACCTGGGGGATTGGATAACGGCGTTCGAGAATGTGACGAATGTCTTGAATCACCGCGCCCGAACGCGAGGTAACGATGCCGATGCGTTTTGGAAATTTCGGCAAAGGGCGTTTGCGCGCGTCGTCGAATAATCCTTCGTTCGATAATTTTTGTTTGAGTTTTTCAAATTCCTGCCACAACGCGCCCGTACCTAGCAGTTCCATTTTGTCAACGTACAGCTGCACTTCGCCGCGCGCATCATACACGGAAACGTGTCCGTGCGCGTTCACCGCTTCGCCCTCGCGCGGCAAACGCGGCAAGCGCGCGACTTGGCCTTTCCACATGACGCAGCGCATCGTCGCGTTTTCGTCTTGCAATGAAAAATAAAAATGCCCGGACGCGTAGCGATTCGCGTTGCAGACTTCACCTTGCACCCACACATCCGCCATCACGTCATCAGATTCGACAACCTGACGCAAATGGCGCGTGAGTTCGCTGACGCGCAGAACGGTGGACGAAAAGAGGGAGAATTGCATAAACGGCGTAGGGGCGAAGCATTGACAGACGCGACGGTGTATGTGACGCGCAAGTGAAGGTCAATGCTTCGCCCCTACATGGCAAAGGCGGAACTCAGACGCGCGTCAGATATTCACCGCTTTCAGTGTTCACGCGCACGGTATCGCCCGTGTTGACGAAAAAGGGTACTTGGACAACCGCGCCGGTTTCGAGCGTGGCGGGTTTGCCGCCGCCCGACGCAGTATTGCCTTTGAACGACGGCGCGGTGTCGGTGACAACCAAATCAACGGTGGTCGGAAGTTCGACGTCGAGCGGTTCATCTTCATACACCAACAATTCAAGGTCAACGCCTTCTTTCAGCCACTTGGAATGTTCGCCCAATGCCTCTTCAGAAAGCATGATCTGGTCGAACGTCTCTTGGTCCATGAAAACATAGTGGTCGCCATCACGGTACGAATACTGCACTTTTTTCGTTTCGAGCCGCACATCTTGTACGCGTCCGCCCGATTGATAACTTTTTTGAACGTTCGCGCCCGTGCGTAAATTGCGCGCTTTGATATTGATCGTCGCGTTGCCGCGTCCCTGTTTGTTGTGCGAAAAATCGGTGACGACGAACAAATTGCCGTCGTCATCAATAAAGGTTGTGCCTTTGCGTAAATCTTGTACGCCAATCATTTAGAAATACTCCGTGCGGTGTTGAGTTGATGCAAAATGTGTGGGTGACGCGTTGTGCTGCGCCACCCATGCAAGTGAAGATTATAGCGCGGGGTATGGAAATGGTCAAAGGAAAGAGCGGCTGAGTGGGTTTCAGCCGCTCTTTCCTTCCCATCGTATTGTTATAAAATTGAGTACTCAACAAGATTGACCGCTGTTCCAGTACCTATAGCAGGATCGTGCGCCGTGTGGATAAACAGACGTATAGTAGTAATTCCCTCCACTCCCAACCCCACGTGCATGAGACTGCGTGACAACGAAAGCATCATAGGTGCCGGAACTGATCTGTATTGTAGCAATATTCTGGCAGCTACCACAGCTCTTTGAGTCTTGCTCATCTATCGCCTGAAGATGCCACGCGCGGGCATGGGCTTTGAGATAATAGATACTCATTGTTGTGGTGGATTTGCCTGTTCCGTAGGAACCAGGACTCATTGGCCCGCCCGTAGTGATTGCAAAGAGTATATTTCCATACCAATCCACATAATTGGGTCCTGTGGTCTCCGCTTTGGCATAACCTTGTCCGAGAACAATTCCTGTTGAGGCAGCAATGATCGCAATACAAAAGATGCGGACCGCGAACTTCAAATGTCTCCTGAGAATGTGGTTAGTAAGCATTGGTTAGCGGGTTCCTTTCTGCTTCAGCTGTTCCTGATACTCGGCACGCATTTCATATGCCCCTTTGATCCTCTCTTCCAGCCTTTGGAAAAATAGAGTGAGAGCTTCCGGCGTGTCGAGTTGTCCCTGCGCGGAGCTAAACGAACCTCTCCAAGGAGACTTGATACTATCGGGCTGCTGCGTGCTACCGCTAATCTGAACGTCAATCCAACCGAAATCCCTTAGGATTTTCAGGTCCTCTGGCTCGGCAAGAATAAAGGCTTGGACGAGGCGATATCCGGTTGCGCCCCTTTCTCTTTTGGTCTCTTCGGGGGCTTGAAAAGTCTTTACCCCAATGGCGGCGGCGAGTTCGTCGTCTGGCACACCAATTCCGACGACTGTAACGCCATCATCGAGTTGAGAGCGGAGCCAGATTGTGTCCGCGTCATCTCTGGCTTGTAACATCGTAGCATCAATGATTAACGCGTCCAGAGGACGTTCACGCGCAGCTTGGCGCGCTGCCTGCCAAGAATTCACGTGTGCTACTTCATGTTCGTTGAACTTTGTGTCAATAATTGTGTTCGGTGGATTATCCTTGTTCGAGAGATAAACAATACGCGGATTTGTGGGCATTGTGTCGGATCGCGCTTCGGCTTGCCCCAAGAAAGGCAAATCGTGTGCAGAAATGGTGTACCCGGCGATCCCGCATATTAGAGCGACTAGCCCTGTGAAAAGATAAATAACGAATCTCCTCATTGATATTTGACCCTCCTATTACTGGACTGACGAAATTTTATTCGAGAGCAATCAATTTGTCATGAGGGAAACCCCCTATCTTTCGGACCTTTATTTGATCTTCCTTGCTTCGTTTTCTATTCTCGCAATATCAAGCAAATCAATTGTGATCTCGACTTTACTCTCAGTTTGCTATAGATTTCAGTCAGATGATTTTCTACCGTTTTCACAGCTATGCACAGTTTCTCTGCAATTTGCCGGTTACTCAAACCTTCTGCGACCAAGTTGGCTACCTCTTTTTCTCGGGATGTTAATTCCTCCATTAATCGTCTCCTTGCTAACTTTTCAATGGTCCCGATGAGTATCGCCGATTTTAGTGATTTAGAAAATCCTCATTTTTTCCTCAATTTTGACTACTGTACAGTGAAAATTGCAGAATCGCCTTTTCGCTTGAAGTAGTGTCTTGCAATTGGATGATAAAGAGACGACGAATGTTCATTTTGCGTTCCCTGTTCATATCGGAATCGCCTCTTTCAGAACATACTTGCGGAGATGTGGATTCAAGCCGCGTTGTGTCACAATCTCCACGCGTCGCCCAAGCAACTTTTCCAAATCACTTGTCATGCCCGCCGGAAACCAAGGGCTTGGTTTCGCCGCAAGGTTTACGAGAAAATCAATATCGCTGGATGGTGTATCTTCTCCACGCGCGACGGAGCCAAAAACGCGCACATCTGAGGCGCTGTGTTTAAGAGCGATGTCAAGAATTTGTTCGCGCTGGCGTTTTAACTGATGTAATGACTTGGTTTTCATGTTTTTGAATTTCCACTCTCGCTATTTTTATCATCAATCCACCCCGCCGCGCGTTTGCCCAATTCTTTCATCGGTCCTTGTTGTTTTGTACATTTCGGCAGTGATTCCAAAAACAATCTGCCGTAATTTTTTGTGAGCACGCGTTTATCCAAAATCACCACCACACCGCGATCCGATTTACTGCGAATCAATCTGCCAAAGCCCTGACGAAAACGCAGCACCGCTTCGGGAACAGCATATTGCGCGAAGGGGTCATCGAATGTTTCACTGCGTGCGGCGAAAATTGGGTCGCTCGGTACATTGAATGGCAAACGCGTAATCGCCAAACAAGACAATGCTTCGCCGACGACATCAATCCCTTCCCAAAACGATTTCGTGCCAAAGAGCGCCATGCGTTCTTGCGTCTTGAATGTGTCGAGAACTTGACGGCGCGAACCATCCAAACCTTGCGCGAGAATCAACACATCATCCTGTTCCAACGGACGCGCGAGCGCGCGATAGGTGGATTGCAGCTGCGAGTGTGAAGTGAACAGCACGAGCGCGCGTCCGCGCGTCGCGCGCAGCAAATCGCCGAGCGCGGTCTCGATTGCTTTTTGATAACCTTGCTGCCCCGGTTCGGGAATATCATTCGGGACGTACACGAGCGCGGCTTGTTCGTAATCGAACGGCGAGCCGAGCAAAAGATGGTCTGCCCATTCGCCGATGCCGAGACGATTTTCGATAAAGTTGAATGAGCCGCCGATACTCATCGTCGCGGACGTGAGTATCACCGTCTCGCGCGTCGCGAATAAATTTTTGTGCAGCATGTCTCCGACGTGCAGCGGCGCGGCGTGGATGCCAATGTCCTGCGTCTGGCGATTTACACTCGCCCAATAAATATCGCTCTGCGCGGGCTTGACGAGAATGCGCTCCATTGCGCCGTATGTTTCGCGGACGCGCCGCTGCGCGGACAGGATGTCTTGAAGCAAATCCGCGTAACCAACCAAGTCCGCGTTTTCCAAGTCTTGCCACGCGCGATAAATTTTTTCAA